>CAXTKM010000164.1:4806-9233 GCA_964244795.1 uncultured Enterovirga sp. | reverse complement strand
AAGGCGTGGATGGTCTCGATCTTGAGGCCGCCCGGCGTCTCGACCGCGCGGGCGAAGAGCCGCCGGGCCCTCGCGAGCTCGACGCCCGTCGGGGCCTCGCCCGTGAGATCCTCGAGGGCGCGGGCGAGAGCGCGCTCCTCCAAGGTCACCCAATCGCCGAGGGTCTCGAAGACCCGGATCGTCATCTCGGCCGCGGCCGCCTTCGTGAAGGTGAGGCAGAGGATGCGGGACGGGGCCGAGCCGGCCAGCATCAGCCGGATCACCCGGTCGGTCAGGACCTTGGTCTTGCCGGCTCCCGCATTCGCCGAGACCCAGCAGGAGGCCGCCGGATCCGAGGCGCGCCGTTGCCGGTCGCGCGCGTCCGGCGACACCACGACGTCGGCCCTCACGACGACTCTCCGGCCGCGTCCTCGACGACCGACCATTCCTTCACCCGGGCCAGGTGGTCGTAGGGCGAATGGCTGCGGAGGAAGCGCGGGAAGGGCCGCGACAGGTACCCGGCCCCGTCCTCGCCATAGCGGCGGGCGAGGGCCGCGACGCCGCGGAGATGCGCGTCCACGATCGCGGCCAGCGTGCGGGTGTCCGTCTTCGGCGGCTTCAGCTCGTGGTCGTGCAGCCGCGTCTGGCCGCCGAGCTTCACGTAATGCAGCGCCGGCAGCTCGTCCGCGGCCGGGACGTCCCGAAAACCGCCCTCCATCAGCATCGCGGCCTCCAGCGTCATCTGGGGCGAGAAGCCGAGCGCGACCTCCTTGTCGGTGGGCACGCGGCCGCTCTTGAAGTCGATGATCGCCGCACCCCCCGCCCCGTCCTGCTCGATCCGGTCCGCGACGCCCCGGATCGCCAGCACCGTCCCGTCCGCGAGCGCGATCTCGAGCCGGCCGCGCCGCTCGAGCTGCCGGTCCGGGCAGCGCGCGCGCCGGGCCGCTTCCCAGTCGAGATAGCGCGGCACGATGCGGAGGAAATCCGGCCACCAGAGCGCGTGCAGCTCGGGATAGGCGAGCGCGACCGGCGCGAAGCCGTCGAGGCCGCGCTGGACGAGGTCCTGGTCGGCCCGGGCCGGGAGCGCGCCCGGATGGGCGCCCGCGAAATCGGCCAGGATCGCGTGCAGGATCGAGCCGCGCTCGGCCAGCGACGGTTCCGCGCCGACGCGATCGAGAGGCGTCAGCCGCAGGATGTGGCGCGCGTAGATGCCGTAGGGATCGCGGACCAGGGTCTCGATCTCGGTCACGCTGAGGCTGCGCGGGAACCGCCACGCGCCCGGTCGGGGACAGGGACGCGCGAGCGGCGCGACCCGACGGGGCCGGTCCAGCGCCTCGGCGAGGTCGCGGTAGCGCCGGCCCCGCGCCCGAAGCCCGTCCCAGAGCGGGGCCCCCATGAAGGACCGCAGCCGCTCCAGGAACCGCGACGGCACGGTCGGCTTGCCGTCCCGCTTCCTGGCCCGGGACAGCACGACGTCCGGCATGCCGAGCGCCTGCGCGAAGTCATGCGCCGTCTGGCCGATCCGGCGCTCCGGCGGCGAGAGGCCGAGCGTGAGCCGCATCGGCCGGTTCAGGAAGGCATCGTTCTCCGGGCCGGGCGGCCAGATCGACTCGTCGAGCCCGCCCAGCACCGCCCGGTCGACATGGAGGAGGCGGGCCTCGAGGAGGCCCAGGATCTTCACGCGCCGGTGCGTGCGGGACGGCTCCGGGGCGAGGGCGCGGTCGCGGGCGAGCGCCGTGAAGAAGGCCGGATAGTCTCCGAAACGGCCGACGAGAGCCGCCTCCTCCGGCATCAGGGCGAGCTCGTCGAAGAGCGCCAGGAGGGCCGCGGTCGGGGCATCTTCGGGCGGGGCTTCGCCCGGGGACGGTTCCGTCAGGGCCGCGACCGCATCGGCGTGTCGCGCCGCGAGCCCCGTGAGGTCGAGCGCGTCGCGGGATCCGTCGCGCGCGAAATCCGCGAACGCGGCCGCGAGGCGACCCACGAGATCCTCGGCCGCGTCCCAATCGGCATCCGTCAGCCCCTGGCGCGGAAGCGGGTCGCGGGGGCCGCGCCCGGCCCGCCGGAGCCCGAGCGCCGCCGCGATCCCGGCGAGGCCCCGGGCCGGCGCCGGCCCGCGCAGCACGGCGATCTCGAGCGAGGCGGCGGCGTTCTCGACGGCGGTCCGGGCGAGCCCGAGCGTCACGGCCGGATGCGCGAGAAGCGCGAGCGTCGCCACCGGCTCGAAGGACGCCGCCGCGGCCTCCGCGGCCAGGCGGGCCAGCCGACCGGCCGCCGTGTCCGACAGCGCGGTGCCGGCCGAGTCCTCGACCGCGACGCCCCAGCGGGCGAGCTCCACCGCAACCCGCCGGGCGAGGCCCCGGTCCGGCGTCACGAGGGCGGCGGTCCGGCCCGGCACGGCCAGGGTCTCGCGGAGCGCGATCGCGACGGCGAGCGCCTCCTCGCGCTCGTCCGCGGCCTCGATCAGGGCGAGACCCTCCTGGCCCGCGGCCGCCATCCGGAGGCGCTCGCCGGACGGGATCTCGGCCCAGCGATCGGTGCTGTCCGCGGGCCGCAGCGCCTCCGACACGAGACGGCGGCGGGCCGCGGCGGGATGATCGGGCCCGTGCTCGGGCCCGAGCGCTCGCACGGCGGCCCGCTCGGCCGCCAGCGGCCCGGCGAGGAAGCGCCGCATCATGCATTGCGGGTGGCCCCAGAGAGGACCGGCCTCCAGGTTCTGGCCGCCGGGCCGGCCGCCGATCGCCGCGAAGGAGTCCTCGTCGAGATCCTGGTCGAGGCCCGGAAGCACGACGGCGCCTCGCGGCAGCCGGCTGATGGCGGCCAGGAGCCGGGCCGTCGCCGGCACGGAGCCGGTCGACCCGGCCGCGATCACGAGACCCGGAGGCGGCGCGGCGGCGAGGCGCTCGGCCTCCCGGAGGAGCGCCTCGTGCCGCGTCCGGGCGGGATCGCTCCCGCCGCGCTCCGCCAGGATGCGGGGCCAGCTCTCATGCGCGATCCGGACGAACGCGAGGGTGAGCGCGAAGTATCGCGAGAAGTCCTGCTCGACGGCCTCGGCCAGCGCCTCCCAGGGCACGCCCTCGGTCGCGAGCGAATCCATCAGCGCCGCGAGGTCGCCCGCGAGCGCGACCGCGTCGGCCGGCGAGCCGGGGGGCGCGATCGGCACGGACCCGGGCGGGCCGACCGACCGGTCGGCCGCCTTCGTCCAGGCCTGGACCAGCTTGGCCAGGATCAGCCGGCGCTCCCCCATGGCGATGGGGGGCGGCCCGGGGAGGGCCGGGTCGGCCTCGCCGCGCTCGTCCAGCACATCGCCGAGCGGCACGATCCGGGGCAGCGCGAGGACGCGCCGGCCCATGCGGTCCGCGAGCAGCGTCCCGAGGGCGCGGCCGGCCCGCCGGGTCGGGAGATAGATCGTCGCGTCGGCGAGGTCCCGGCTGTCCGGGACATCGCCGGTCAGGGTGCCGTCGAGCAGCGCGTCGGCCAGGGTGGGAAGGAACGGGGTCCCGGCCGGGATCGTGAAGATGCGGGGCTCGCGCAAGCGGGACAGGACCTCCGAGACCGTTTGGGACCTCGGCGGCGGAGAGCCGACGAGGGATTTTCGTGCTGCCGCAGGAGGCGGTCGCGGCCGATATCCTAGATATCGGCAAGATCGTCGACGCATGGAAGCGCGAAAAGACCCGTCGGATCGACCCGTCCGAGGGTCCCAGACGGTCTCTCAGGTCACGCGGCGAGACGCGCCTCCGCGGCCCGGATCGCGTCCGGTGTGCCGACGTGCAGCCACTCGCCTTCGAGCGCGAGACCATAGAGCCGATCGGCCGCGATCGCACGGTCGAAGATGAGATTGAGCGAGAACGCGCCCTCGGGCGTGTCCGCGAAGCGCGCGGCCTTCAGGATCGCGACGCCGGCATAGACGTGGGCCGCCGTCGCGCCCGGGCGCCGCCGGGCGAGCCGTCCCGACGCCGCCCGCTCGAAATCGCCGGCTCCGTCGTAGCCGAGGCTGTCGCGCGGAGCGAGGAGGAGGAGCGCGTCCATCCGGTCCGGCTCCCAGGCGGCCAGCATGCGGCCGAGATTGCCGGAGCCGGCCTCCCGCCAGAGCGAATCGGAGTTCATGACGAGGAAGACCGGCCCGAGGAGCGGCAGGGCGCGCCGCACCCCGCCTCCCGTCTCCAGCAGCGCGTCGCGCTCGTCCGAGACCGTGATCGCGAGGCCTTCGACGGCCGCGAGATGCGCCTCGATCCGGTCGGCGAGGTGGTGCACGTTCACGACCGCGCGCCCGATCCCGGCTTCGCGGAGCCGCGCGAAGGCGTGGTCGATGAGCGCCCGGCCGCCGACCGGCACGAGCGGCTTCGGCAGCCGGTCGGTGATCGGCCGCATGCGCTGGCCGAGCCCCGCGGCCAGCACCATCGCGATCGTGATGTCGGCCCTGGTGATGCCGGCCGTCATGCCGAGGGTTC
>CAXTKM010000164.1:0-4796 GCA_964244795.1 uncultured Enterovirga sp. | reverse complement strand
GCTGCCGGCCGGCGGAGCGTCGGACGCGAAGGCCGCCGGCATATGGGCCTCGCACCAGCGCCGCAGCCGGGCCAGGGCCGGATGGTCGAGGTCGCGGCGGAGGTAGGCGGTGATCCGGGGCAGGTGCCGGAGGTAGTGCGGCTTGCCGTCCCGGCGGTCGAGCCGGGCGAAGATGCCGAGGATCTTCGTCGCCCGCTGGGCCGCCATGACGGCGTAGGAGGCCGCGAAGGCGGCGGTGTCGAAACCGGTATCGTGGCCGGAGTCCTGGCCGGAGCTTTGGCCCGAGTCCCGGCCGGAGTCTTGGCCGGAGCCCTCGTCGGGCCTCTGGCCGCGCCGGATGGACGCGTAGAGCCCGAGCAGCCGGAGCTCGAGCTCGGGCGGCACGTCGACGCGGGCGTCCTGGAGCAGCGACGCGACGTCGTAGCTGGGCGGCCCGACGACGGCGTCCTGGAAATCGAGCAGGCCGACGCGCTTGATCCCCGCCCGGCCCGGGAGCCAGATCAGGTTCGGGGAGTGGTAGTCCCGGAGCGTCCAGGTCTGCGGTCCGGCCAGGACCGGCGCCAGCGCCTCCCGCCAGGCATGGCCGAACTCGGCCCGGACGGAGCCGGGCGGCTCGGTCCCGACCACATGCGGCAGGTACCAGTCGAGCAGGAGATCGACCTCGATCAGCATGGCGTCGAGGTCGTAGGGCGGGACCTCGTGGTCCCGCCTCGGGGCGACCGGGAGGGTCGTCGGCAGCACCCGCTCGTGCAGGGCGGCGAGGCACCGGATCGCCTCGGCGTAGCGGTCCGGGATCGGGCCGGAGGCGTCGACCATGACCTCAGGGCCGAGGTCCTCGAGCAGGAGAAGCCCGGCGTCGAGATCCTCGGCCAGGATCGTGGGCGCGCTGAAGCCCTGGGCGATCAGGCCCCGGTCCAGGGCCACGAAGGCGTGGACGCTCTCGGCCAGCCGGGCGATCGCGCTGTAGGGCTTGCCGCGCCGGACGGCCGGCCCGTCCGGCCGCGGCGGCGAGATCATCAGGACCGCGCGCTTGCCCGGCCGTTCCAGCCGCTGGTAGAGCCGGCTCGACGCGTCGCCGCTCATCGGCAGCCGGACGGCCCCGCCCCAGCCGGACCGGGTCAGCATGGCCTCGAGCGCGCGGGTCCGGTCGAGCCGGTCGACCAGGGCGCCCTGGCCCGATAGGACGGCCCGGCGTGCGCCCTCGGGCTCGATCGACAGCGCGACGTCGAGCCGGGGCCGGTCGAGCAGGCCCGGCGCGCGCTCCGGCCACTCGACCACGAGCGCGGCCTCCTCCTCCTGCGCGTCGAGCCCGAGTTCGACGAGCTCGCCCTCGTGCGCGATCCGGTAGAGGTCGGCGTGGATCACGGGCCCGCGCGGGCCGTCATAGGTCTGGACCAGCGTGAAGGTGGGGCTCGGGGCATCGAGGTCGGGCTGGCCGAGCCTCGCCCGCAGCACGGCGCGGGCGAGCGTGGTCTTGCCGGCGCCGATCGGGCCGTGCAGGGCGACGAGATCGCCGGGCTCGAGCTCGATCCCGATCGTGTGCCCGAGCGCCGCGGTCGCGGCCTCGTCGGGCAGGAGCACGACGCCTTTTCCGGATGGCTCGGCCGTCGGGTCCCCGTTCGGATCGTCGGGGCTCACGGCCGGCGATCGTCGGGCATGGAGGCGGCGAGCTGCTGGCCCGGGCGCCCGTCCGTCGGGAAGTAGCAGGTGACGACCGTGCCGGCACCCCGCTCGGAGACGAGCTCGACCCGGCCGCCGTGCAGCTCGACGAAGGAGCGCACGATCGACAGGCCGAGGCCGACGCCCCGATGGCCCGACCCCGCCGTGTGGCTCTCGAACCGGTCGAAGATCCGGCCCTGGACATCCTCCGGGATGCCGCGGCCCTGGTCGGCCACGCTGATCGCCACGAAATCCTCGCCCCGCCTCGCCGCCACCCGGATCGTCTGGCCCGGCCGGGAGAACCCCGCCGCATTCGACAGGAGATTGTAGAGCACCTGCCGGACCCGCTTCGCGTCGCCCGCGAAGCTCCCGATCGAGGCCGGGACGTCGATCGCGAGCTTCAGCTTCGCGTCGACGAGGCGATCCTCGATCCCGAGCACGGCGGCCCGGACCGTGTCCTCGATGTCGACCGGCTCGCGGGCGAGCTCGATCGTGTCCGTGTCGATGGAGGCGAGGTCCAGGATGTCGTTGATGATCGCGAGCAGCGAGCCGGACGAGCGCGTGATGTGGCCGGCATATTCGCGCTGGCGCTCGTTCAACGCCCCGACGGTCTCCGCGCCGAGCAGCTCCGCGAAGCCGATGATGTTCGTGAGCGGCGTGCGGAGCTCGTAGGAGACGTGGTGCACGAACTCGTTCCGGAGCCGCGCCGCGAGCTCGAGCGCCTCGTTGCGCTCGGTGAGCGCGCGCTCGACGTTCACCTGCGCGGTCACGTCCACGAAGGTGAGCAGCGTCGCGCCGTCCGGCAGCGGCTCCGCCGCGGCGTCGATCATCGACCCGTCGAAGCGCGCGATCCGGGTCGCGAGCCGCTCGCGCATGTCGGCGAGGCCGGAGACCGCGGCCCGCAGGTCGCTCCAGGGTCCGTCCGCGGCCGCGAGCCTTCGGCCGAGGTCGACGACTGCGTCGATATGCGGCGACGAGGCGAGCTCGTCGGGGGAGAGCCGCCACAGCTCCGCGAAGGCCCGGTTGTGCAGCTTCAGCCGGCCGTTCGGCCCGAACAGGGCCACGCCCTCGGCCAGGGTGTCCAGCGTCTCGGTCTGGGTCCGGATCAGCGCGTTGACGCGCGATTCGAGGTCCATCCGGTCCGACACGTCGTCGAACAGGTAGGTGAGGCCGCCCTGCGGGTTCGGGCTCGTGACGACCCGCAGCGTCCGGCGGTCGGGAAGGTGCCACCAGGTCTCCGCCGGCTCGACGCCCCGGTAGGCCTGCAGCAGGCCGGCCTTCCAGCTTCGGAAATCCGCCTGCTCCGGAAGCCTCCGCCCGGCCCGGAGCCGGTCGAGGATCTCGCCGTCGCTCGGCGCGCTCTCGAGGAACGCGGCGTCGAGGCTCCAGAGCTGCCGGTAGGCGGCGTTGTGGAAGACGAGCCGCTGGCCCGAGTCGAAGGTCGCGACCGCGATCGGGAGCTGGTCCAGCATGCGGGTGTGGGATTCGGTCTGCCGGCCGAGGTCGGCCCGCATCGTCTCGAGGTCCGAGACGTCGCGGGCGATGCCGCCGGCCCGCTGGCCGGAGCCGGGCCGATCCGGCCCCGCGGCGAGCGGCGCCTCCGTGATGTCGAGGACCCGGCGGGTGCCGGCCACGATGGCCGCGACCCGGGCCCGGTAGGGCGCGCCGGCCGATCGGCAGAGCGCCGAGGCGTCGCGCTCCTTGCGGTCGAGGAGCTCGAGCGCGCGCGTCGTCACGGCCGCGGGGGAGCCGGCCTCGACGGCGGTGCAATAGGCCCGGTTCGCCCAGGCGAGCCCGCCCGAGCCGTCCCGAAGCCAGACCGGCTCCTCGATCGCGTCGAGCAGGCCCCGGAGCGTCGAGAGCTCGTCCGACGCGCGGGCCGCTTCCGCTTCGGCCCGCAGGCAGGCGGCCCGGTCGGCCGCGACGTCGCGCAGGCGCAGCAGCGCGCGGCCCGCCGCGGTCCGGCCCTCGGCCTCGATGAAGGAGCCGGCCTGCGCCCGGATCGTCATCCGGAACGCCTCGCCGCGCTCGCGCAAGGGACCGAGCGCGGCCTCTAGACGGCCCGCATCGGCCGGCACGAGCCAGGACCCGAACGCGAGCACGCGCCGGAAGCTCGCGCCCTCGTGCACGATCGACGGGTCGCCCTCGACGGTCGGATCGGCCTCGCGCCCGCTCCAGAGCACCAGCACCTGGCGCTCGGAGCCCAGAAGCAGCTCGGCCCTGTCCTCGGCGCTCTGCAGCCGGCCGACCTCGGCCGCGAGCCTGCTCTCGGTCTCGCTCCAGCGCCGGCGCTCGCGAACGGAGAGGATCGCGAGCGTGGTCGAGAAGATCACGAGGCCGACCACGACGGCCGACCCGAATGTGCTGTGCAGGTCGAGGGTCGGGACGAGGTCGCCGATCTCGAGCGCCGCCGCGGCCCGCGGCGTCGATGCGAGGAACGCGAGGCCGGTCGTGGCGAGGAGACGCAGCGCGCGTCCGCTTCCCGGCCTGCCGCGCGGTTCGACCGGGAGCTCAGCCACCTGGCGGTCGGGGCAAGGTGGACACGGGGCTCGAATCCTCGCGCGGCTCATGGCGGCATCTGCTGGGCGGGAGCGCGAGGGCGTGGAACTCACAACCGCGCCGCACGAATCAAAGGCATCCTACTGTGCCGGTGACTCCGCCCGAAAGCCGTTAACGCTTCCTTGCCCGCCCGTGCGGGACGCCGCACCGAAGGCGTGTCGGGGCCGCAACACCGGCCCCGACGACGCGCTCAGTAGCGGTAGTGATCCGGCTTGAACGGCCCGGTCTCGGAGACGCCGATATAGGAGGCCTGCTCGGGGCTGAGCTTCGAGAGCTTCACGCCGATCTTCTCGAGGTGGAGCGTCGCGACCTTCTCGTCGAGATGCTTCGGCAGCGTGTAGACCTTGCGCTCGTACTTGCCCGGATTCGTGAAGAGCTCGATCTGGGCGAGCGTCTGGTTCGTGAACGAGGCCGACATGACGAAGGAGGGGTGACCCATCGCGTTGCCGAGGTTCACGAGCCGGCCTTCGGACAGGAGGATCATCCGCTTGCCGCTCGGGAACTCGATCTCGTCGACCTGCGGCTTGATGTTGTCCCACTTGAAGTTCTTCAGGCCGGCGACCTGAATCTCCGAGTCG
>CAXTKM010000163.1:0-9324 GCA_964244795.1 uncultured Enterovirga sp. | reverse complement strand
CGCCGCCGCGGTCGGCTCGTTGATGATGCGGAGGACCTCGAGGCCGGCGATCTTGCCGGCATCCTTCGTGGCCTGCCGCTGCGCGTCGTTGAAATAGGCCGGAACCGTGATCACGGCCTGGGTCACGCCGGACCCGAGATAGGCCTCGGCGGTCTCCTTCATCTTCTGCAGCGTGAAGGCGGAGATCTGCGAGGGCGAATAGGTCTTCCCGTCGGCCTCGACCCAGGCGTCGCTGTTGCCGCCCTTGACGATCTTGTAGGGGACGAGGCCCTTGTCCTTCTGGGTCAGCGGGTCGTCGTAGGGACGGCCGATCAGGCGCTTGATCGCGAAGAAGGTCCGCTCGGGGTTCGTGACTCCCTGGCGCTTCGCCGGCTGGCCGACGAGACGCTCGCCGTCATCCGTGAAGGCGACGATCGAGGGCGTCGTGCGGGCGCCCTCCTGATTCTCGATCACCTTCGGCGTCGAGCCTTCCATGACCGCGACGCACGAATTGGTGGTGCCGAGGTCGATACCAATGACTTTTCCCATGGTGGGATCCCTCATCCTTCAAGCAGACCGCCGGACCCCTGTCAGGCGGTCCGGCCCATGGCAGTGTGTGAGATGGAATGGCGCCACGCCGGCCCGCCGTCTGCGACGACGCGACGTCCATCCTGGCTGGAACCGATATAGGCAGGACCCCTGCCCCTTCAAGACGCTATCGGCGGAGGCCTCGACGAAATCCGAGGCTGGGTGGCCTGGACGGCAGGCGGAGCTCTCAGATCGCGGTCAGGACCGCCGGGAGCACGATGCCCTTCTCGCGGTAATACCGCGCGGCCCCGGGATGCAGCGGCAGGAACGTGTTCGCCAGCACGTTGCCGGTGGCGGTCCCGGCCGCCGCCGGGAGTTCCGCCGTGAGAGCGGCGGTGTTCTCGAGGGCCACCCGGGTCAGCCCGTAGGCGGCGTCGTCGGGCATCCGGTCGCTCGCGACGACGAAGTTCCAGATCGCGCCGGTGGTCAGCGCCGCCGCTTGGCCCTTGTAGGTCCCGGCCGGGATCGCGTAGGGCGCGACATAGGCGAAGGCGCGCCGGAAGGCGGCCACCTCCGCCGCGTCGAGGCCGAAGACGAGCGCGTCGGCCTTCTCCAGGACGTCCGCGAAGACGCCGACCGGAAGCCCGGCCCCGAACCAGAACGCATCGATCTCGCCCGCGAGGATCCGCCGCCCGAGTTCGTTCGGCGATCCGGTCGCGAGCTTCACGGCGAGCCCTCGCTCCTTCGCGAGTCCCTTGAAGAAGACCTCTCCCGGGCCGCCCGCCGGACCGACCCCGACCGTGCGGCCCGCGAGGCCGGAGAGGCTCGCGATCCCGCTCGCCCTGAGGGCCAAGAGGCTGAACGGCGTCTCGTACATCGGGAACAAGGCCCGGAGGTTGCGGTGGGGGCCGCCCGCCGCGAAAGGCGCCCGGCCCTCCCAGGCGTCATAGGCCGGACCCATGTTGATCAGCCCGAGGTCGGCCTCGCCCCGGCCGACCGCCCGGATGTTGTCGTTGCTGCCCCCGCTCGGCTGTACGTCGAGGTCGACGGGCGCCTCTCTGGCCGCGAGCCGGGCCAGGAGGGGGCCGTAATCGTGGAACACCCCGCCGGCCGCGCCGGTGAGCAGCAGGAACCGCGACCGGGCCTGCGCGGTCGCGAACCCGGACGTCGCCAACGTCGCGCCAGCCGCCGCGAGGAACGCGCGCCGGGTGGCCTCTGATCGATCCACGGATGGGTCTCCCGTCTGTTCTGCCGTCTCGGACATGGAAGCCGCCCGCAGGCGAGGCAGCAAGCCCCGTGCCGGCAGGATGTCATCGCGCGTCTCGATCACGGCCCGTCCTGATTTCGATGCGCCCAGGCGAGCAGCACCTCCTGCGCGCGCTCGCCCTCGCGGGCACCCCACGCTCGTGCCGTCTCGTTCAGCGCGGACACGATGCCGTCCCGGAAGGTCGAGCCGCCCTCCCCGATCCGGGCCGAGCCGCAGGAGACCGTCAGCGCCGCGACGCGGCGGCGATCGAGCGCGGGCAGCCGCGTCGTCCCGGACCCGCCCGGCTCGCTTCCGGCATCGTTGAAGGCGGCCGCGTAGGCCGCGACGCCGAGCGCCTTCCCCGGGTCGCCCCCGATCAGGCCGCCGTGCGAGGCCGTGACGACGACCTGGCCGGCGTCCCCGGGCCGGACCAGGGAGGCCGAGTCGAGGAGGACGAGCCGGCGTCGCGCCCCGTCCGGCCGGATCTCCGAGCGGCCCTCGCCGACGGCGGGGGGAGCGACGCGCCGGTGCGGCGCCCGCGTCATGAGTCGCGCCGCGTCCGCGACCGCCATCCCGTCGCGGACACCCGCGGCATGGGCCGGCGCGTTCGCGTGGCTGACGATGCCCCTGGCCAGCATGTCGTCGGTGTCGCCGATCCGGCAGGAGCGGCTCGAGACCGTCGCGGCCGGGATCCCGAGCGCTTCGAGGTAGGGCAGCGAGCCGATCCCGGCCTCGTCCCGTCCGACACCGGCGTCGTTCAGGATCACGCCACGCGCACCCGCCGCGGCCGCGAGGTAGCCCGGGTAGCGGCCGCCATGCGAGCCCGAGAGGAGGACCGCGCCGTCCGCTTCCGCCGGCAGCACGGTGACCGTGTCGGCGAGGAGGATGCCTGCCTCTGCCCAGCGCGGCGCCGGGCGCTGTCCGGGCGCGGATCCTGCCGTCACGCGACCCGGTCGCCGGGCTTGATCGTCACCGCGCGGTTGTCGGCCGCGGGCAGCATCTTGGCCGGATCGCGCGTCACCACGAGGTCGACGATCGTCGGCCCGGCGCCCGCGAGCCCTTCCCGCAGCGCTCCCGCGAGATCGCCCGGCCGCTCGACCCGGATGCCCCGGCAGCCGAGCGCGTCGGCGACCCGGGCGTAGTTCGTCTCGGCGAGATCGGAGGCGTGATAGGCGCCCTCCCCGTACATGAGGTGCTGGAGCGCCTTCACGTAGCCCGAGGCCGCGTTGTTCACGACGACGATCGTGAAGGCGAGGCCCATCCGGCGCGCCGTCTCGAGCTCGCCCAGCATCATGTTGAAGCCGCCGTCGCCCGTGATCGCGACGACCGCGCGGCCCGGCGCGGCCAGCGCGGCCCCCATCGCGCCCGGCAGGCCGTAGCCGATCGACGCGAAGCCCCGGTCCGGCACGAAGAAGCGCCCCGGCGCCTTCGTGTCGAACAGGAGCCCGCCCCAATGCGCCGCGAAGCCGCCATCCGCGACCAGCAGCCCATCGGCCGGCATGATCGCGTTCAGCTCGCCGAGCAGCCGTCCCATGGAGACAGGCACCTCCTCGGATTCGTAGCGCTCCCGCGTCGCCTCCCGCCACGCGGCCATTCGGCCGGCGACCTCCGCCGCATAGGACTGCTGCCGGGCCAGGATCGCGGCGGCCTCGCCGCCGAGCGCATCGGTCAGGGCCGCTATCGTCTCGCGCACGTCGCCCCAGAGCGCGAGCTCGGGCCGGGCGGTGCGGCCGATCTCTTCGGCCACGAGGTCGACATGGATGATGCGGGCGCCGGGTGGCGGCACGGTGAAGCGCTTCGTCGCGATCTCGCCGAGCTTGCAGCCCAGAACGAGCAGGAGGTCGGCCTCAGCGATGAGGCCGTTCGCGATCCGGTCGTAGCGGCCGAAGAGGCCGGCCGAGAGCGGGCTCGCGCAGCTGATCGCGCCCTTGCCGGTCATCGTGTGCGCGACCGGCAGGTTCAGGGCCTCCGCGAAGCCCTGCAGCGCCTCGGCCGCGCCGGAGAGATGCACGCCGCCGCCCGCGAGGACGAGCGGCCGCTTCGCGTCCGCGATGTGCCGCGCGGCCCGGGCGATCCCGGCCGCGTCGGGCCGGCAGCGGAGCGCCGGCGCGGATCTGTACAGAGGGTCGGCGTGGAAGGCGCCCTCCTCGTAGCCATGCAGCGCGTGGCAGACGTCCTCCGGCACGTCGAGCACGACGGGGCCGGGCCGGCCCGTCGTCGCGACCGCGAAGGCGCGCCGGATCAGCTCGGGGATGCGGGCCGGGCTCTCGACCCGGATCACCTCCTTCACGGCCGGCCGCAGGATGTCGATCTGCCGGCTCTCCTGGGTCATGTTCTTCCAGGAATGGTCGCGATGGCTGTCGCCCACGATCGCGACCATCGGGGTGCCGGCGTTCAGCGCCTCGACGAGCCCGGTGACGAGGTTCGTCGCTCCCGGCCCGAGCGTCGCGTCGACGAGCCCGACCCGGCCCGACACCTTGGCGTAGGCATCCGCCGCGAAGCAGCCGGCGCGCTCGTCGTTGATGAGGTGGTGGTTCAGCCCGAGCCGGCGCGCGGCGTCGTAGAACGGGAGGAGCTGGAACCCGCCCATCCCGAACATCGGCCCGCCCTCGAAGGCGAGGATCATCCGGGCGATCGCCTCGCCGCCGGTCATCTGGTTTGGGGTGGCGCTCATGAATCCTGCCTGTCACTGACGGGCGTCATGCTGAGGAGGCGCGGGACGCGCCGTCTCGAAGCACGCGCGACCGGTCTGCGTGCTTCGAGACGCGACCCGGCGGGTCGCGTCTCAGCATGACGCCGGGAGTGGATCGGGAGGCTCCCGCTCAACGCACCATCTCCCGCACCGCATCCGCAATGGTCGCCTCGCTCACCCGGACCGCGTCCTCGGCCGGCGGCGTGTAGGCGATCGGCGTCCTCGGGGCGCCGAGCCGGCGGACGGGCGAGCGCAGCGAGCCGGCCGCGCGCTCGGCGACGGTCGCCGCGACCTCGGCCCCGAAGCCCGCGACCGCGACCGCCTCGTGCGTCACGAGGAGGCGGCCGGTCTTGCGGACGCTCGCGAGCACCCGCGCCTCGTCCCAGGGCCAGAGCGTTCGAAGGTCGATCACCTCCACTGACACGCCCTCGTCCGCGAGGATCGCGGCGGCCCGGTCCGCGACGTGAACCTGATTCGACCAGGACACGATCGTGACGTCGCGGCCGTCGCGGACCATTCGGGCCTCGCCGAACGGCAGCACCCAGTCCGGGTCGTCCGGCACCTCGCCCTCGAGCGGCCAGAGGCCCTTGTGCTCGAGGTAGACGACCGGGTCGTCGCAGCGGATCGCGGCCTTGAGGAGGCCCATGTTGCAGGCCGGCGTCGAGGGGCACGCGACCACGAGGCCCGGCACATGAGCATACCAGCTCTCCAGCGACTGCGAGTGCTGGGCCGCGGAGGAGCGCCACATGCCGATCGGCTGGCGCACGACGAGCGGCACCCGGGCCTGGCCGCCGAACATGAAGCGCGCCTTCGCGGCCTGGTTCACGAGCTCGTCCGTCGCGCAGAGCGCGAAGTCCGAGAACCGCATCTCGACGACGGGCCGGGTGCCCATCATGGCGGCCCCGACGGCAGCGCCGAGGATCGCGGATTCCGAGATCGGCGCGTCCGAGATGCGCTCCGGCCCGAACTCGTCGACGAGGCCGCGGTACTGGCCGAAGACCCCGCCGCGGCCGAGATCCTCGCCGAGCGCCCAGACGTCCGGGTCGCGCCGCATCTCCTCGGCGAGTGCGAGCCGGGACGCGTCGAGATAGGTGAGACGGGCCATCAGGCCGCGTCTCGGACAGGGGAGACCAGGGTCGGCGCGCCGACGTCCTGCACGTCGGTGAACGCGACGGATGCGGGTGGGAACGGCGCTGCCTTCGCGTCTGCGTAAGCCGCCGCCATCTCGCATTCGGCCTCTTGACGGTCGCGATCGAGCTCGGCCGGCGGGACGCCGCCGAGCCGCAGCGCCTCGCGCAGGCGGAGCAGCGGGTCGCCCGCGCGCCGCGCCTCGACCGCCTCCGCCGACCGGTAGCTGGCCGGGTCCGACCCGGTATGGCCGGTGACCCGCCAGGTATGGGCATGGAGGAAGCGCGGCCCCTCCCCGGCCCGGACCGGGCCGAGCAGGCGGCTCGCAGCCTCCTCGACCGCCCCGACGTCGTTGCCGTCGACCTCCTCGGCCGCGATCCCGAGCGCCCGGGCCCGGGCGGACGCGCCGGCGCCGGCCGTCATCGTGGCGGTCCGGGTCGTCGCCGCGTAACCGTTGTCCTCGCACACGAAGAGGACGGGAAGCCGGAACACGGCGGCCCAGTTCAGGCCCTCGAGGAACGGCCCGCGGTTGATCGCGCCGTCGCCGAAGAAGCAGACGACGACGCGGTTCTCGCGTCGCAGCTTCACGGCGTGCGCCGCGCCCGCCGCGATCACGATGTTGGCCGACACGACCCCGTTCGCGCCGAGCATGCCGACCGCGAAGTCCGCGATATGCATCGAGCCGCCCTTCCCGCCGCAGGTCCCGCCCTCGCGCCCGAGAAGCTCGCGCATCATGGCCGTGGGAGACGCGCCCTTCGCGAGCGTATGCCCGTGGCCGCGATGGGTGGAGAGGATCAGGTCTTCGCGGGAGAGACACCCGACGACGCCGGTGGCCACCGCCTCCTGGCCGATCGAGGGGTGGATCGCGCCGAGCACGAGGCCGTCGGCGAGGCCGCGGAGGGCCGCTTCCTCGAGCGCCCGGATCCGCCACATCGTCCTGTGATGGGCACGCAACCGGTCGACATCGACGTTGCGAGGCACCGGGGCATCCGGCATCCTGGTCCCTCCCGCCGGCCGGGCGACTGACGCACCCGTTCCGCTCGACGTGCGTTCAAGGGTTGTTCGGCGAGGCTGTCAATCCACGAGAGGGGCGGCGGGAGGACGGATCAGCCCGGAGCGCCGGCTCATCCGGAAAACGGATCGAGGATCGAGACGCCGGTCCGGACGACATCCACGGTGTTTCGAGTGACGAACGTCAAACCGCGCACCTTCGCCGTGGCAGCCGGCAAACCATCGATCAGCGGCAGCCTGTCGGGAACGCTCATCATCGCCCAGGCGCCTGCGATGGGCTCATCGATGGGAAGCACACGATCGCCGAGCCGCGTCCGCATCTGCGCGAACCAGCGGTCCATTCCTTCGGCCTGCCCTGGATCGTTACGCCGCTTCAACTCGATGCCGCGGCGTATCTCGGCGAGGACGACGACGCTGGTCCCGATCTCCTTGACGGGAGTCCGGGCCACCCACCCAGCGACGTTCGGATGAGTGCGGTCCCGTTTCCGGCTCTCGGAGATGACGTTCGTATCGAGCAGGAACCTCAAAGAGCGACCTCGCGCCAGCCCTCGCGCCGCGGTTGGTCGAAGACGTCGGCGAACGCCTTGTCCGGGAGATCGGAGCCGAAGACGTCGAACGCGGTCTTCACCTGCGGATCGACGAGGGCCTGCTCGAGAGTGGATCGAAGCGCCTTGGCCCTCTCCGGATCGCCGCGCAGTGTTGCCGCCAACGTCCGGATCAGGCCGGTGTCGCCGTGGGACGCCTGGACTTCCACGCGCACGAGGCCGAGCGCAGCCGCGCGGCGGCGATGCGTGTTCGAGGCCTGCCGCTGGGATGTGCTGGCCATCGTGTCTCGGCCCGCCAAGCCATCCGGCTATATCACCGGTGGCGCAAACCGGCCATGTGGATGCCGCTAGATCCATCCCCTCCGCCGGAACCACAGGATCGGGATGAGCGCGCTGATCGCGATCAGGGCGAGGCCGTACGGATAGCCGTAGGCCCATTCGAGCTCCGGCATCCGCTTGAAGTTCATGCCGTACATGCTGGCGACGAAGGTCGGCGGAATGCCGATGATCGACACCACGGTCAGGACCCGGAAGCGGTCGTTCTGCTCGATGTTGATGAGGCCGAGATCGGCGTCGAGCAGGAACTGGACCTTGTCGGAGAGATGCACCTCGTATTCGTCGAGCGACTCGACGTCGTGGCGCACCGTGTCGAGCCGGTGGCTCGCCTCCTTGGGCAGCCACTCCTCGCCCTCCCCCTGCACGTAGGGCACGATCCGGCCGATGCCGAGCAGCGTCGCCCGGACCTTCGAGACGAGCTGGCGCGAGCGGCCGAGCACGCGGAGCGTACGGCGCAGGTTCTGGTCCTGCGCCTTCGGGCGGCTCTTCGCATTCTCCTCGATGTTGCAGCCGAGCACGTCGTCGGCGAGGCGGTCGAGATCGGTCGAGGCCTCCTCGAGGATATCGGCCAGGCGATCCACGATCGCCTCCAGCAGCACGACGAAGGTCGAAGCCGTGCAGGGATGGGGGACATCGTCGCCCTCGACCTGCTCCTGGCAGGTCTGGAAGGCCTTCAGGGCCTCGTAGCGGATCGTCACGAAGTGATCGGCCGACAGGATGAAGCCGACCGGCGTGATCCGGGGGACGTTGCCCTCGCCCCGGAACACAACCGGAAGCGCGAGATAGAGGACCGCACCGTCCCGGCGCAGGCGCGAGGACACCTCGACCTCGTCGAGCTGGGCCCGGTTCGGCACCTTGAAGCCCGTCGCGGCCTCGACCGCGGCCTGCTCCTCAGCGGTCGGCGAGACGAGGTCGACCCAGCCGCCGGGGCCCGGCAGGGTCAGGCTGCCGAGATCGACCGCCTCGCCGGTCCCCGCAGACCCGCCGCGATGGATCGTCAGCATATCGGTGCTCCACCCGGGTTCGGGGCCGCACCTGCGGCGACCCGCGGTGTGTCGTCAATCCGGCCGTGCGCCGTCACCCGAGGATCGGCAGCTCGACGACGGCGTAGCCGCCCGTGATCCGGCGCCCGAGCACGGGATCCTCGATCTCGTGGTCGAATCGCGAGCCGGGCCGGATGCCGCCCTTGGCCGCGAAGGTGCCGCCGAACAGGATCGTCCCGTCCGGCATCCCGGCCTCGCCGAAGCCGCGCCGCATGAGGTCCTCGGGCGGCAGCATGCCGGTCAGGGCGCCTTCCTGATACAGAACGCGCTCTCCGTCGATCACGGCGTGCGAGCGCAGGATCATGCGGTCCCAATGCGGCAGGACGTCGTCGAAGAGCCAGAGCTCGGCCGCGATCGGCTTGTCGCACATCTGCTTCGACACGGTGACGCCGTACCGCTCGACCTCGCGGTCCGTGTGGTCGGATCCCACTCCGACGAGTAGCCGTCCGCCTGCCTGCAGCAGCACGAACTCGACCTCGCCGCTGGACGCGCCGCCCGATACCTCGATCGTGTCCGCGAGCGTGACCCGGCTCGCCGCGACCCGGTAGAAGATCGGGGTCGTGGCCGGGCGGGCGATGCCGAGCGCCTCGAGCTCGGCGATGTGGTGGTCCCGCGCGACCGGATCGCGCCCGGTCCAGCCCGCCACGACCGCGCTCCGGATCGCGATGCGCTCGCGCGTCGCGGTACCGGCCGCGGGCTGGAGCGTGAACTCGAATGCCTGAGCCGTCATGCCTGCCTCATCTCCCGCCGAGCGCCCCTTCGATCGCGGCCGCGACCGCCATCATCCGGTGGTCCTGGCCACCCGACGCGGCGACG
>CAXTKM010000162.1:4389-9445 GCA_964244795.1 uncultured Enterovirga sp. | reverse complement strand
AGGGCCGAGTCGAAGCGAAGCTTCGATACCGGCCTTCGCCGGCAGGGGTGGGGATGCCTGGCCGGGTCTCCCCCTCCGTCTGTCGCTTCGCGCCTGCCACCTCCCCCTGCGGGAGAGGATCACGCCGCGAGCCATGTGCGACTGCCCTGCTCCGATCGAGGAGAGGCGACGCGCGACGTCTCACTTCCAGGTCATCTCCCAGAACCGCGGCGTCTCGTCGGGATAGGCCTTGAACGTGAGGGCCGCGGCGGCGACGTAGTGGTTCGGCACGGTGTAGAGCGGCACGGTGTAGGCCCGCTCGGTGACGAGCGCGAGCGCCTTCGCGTAGGCGGCCTTCCGGTCGGCCGGATCGATCGACGTGTCGCCGGTCCGCAGCAGCGCCTGGATCTCGGGGTCTCGGCTGACGTCGTCGCTGCCGCCGCCGAAATAGACCGGCGTCGAGGCGGAGACGTCGTTCACGGAATTCGAGCCCCAGGTCTGGAACGCGAAGCCGACCTTGTTCGCCCGCATCTGATCGCGCATCGCGGAATATTGCAGGTAGCGGAGGTTCGCCTTGATCCCGACCGCCGCGAGATCGTTGATGATCGCCTCGCTCTGCTGTCGCTCGCGGTAGGCATAGAAATCGAAGGACAATCCGTCCCCGAAGCCGGCCTCCTTCAGCAACGCCCTGGCCTTCGCGGGGTCGTAGCCGTAGCGCTTCGCGCCTTGATCCGTGCAGCCGAACTGCGACGGGAAGCACGGCGTGACGAGCACGCGCGAGCCGCCGCCGACGAGCTCCTTCGTCATCGCTTCCCGGTTGATCGCGTGATTGATGGCCTGCCGGACACGCAGATCGCGGAATGCCGCCAAGGGTCCGTCCGGCAATGCGTTGAAGTGCAGGAAGGCGATCCGCATCGTCTCCTCGGAGATCGCCTGATATCCGGGCGCGCTCGCGATCTGCTCGGCTTGGTCCTTCGGCACGTTCATGATCAGGTCGAGCCCGCCCGCCAACACTTCCGCCATCTGGGTCTGGCGGTCGGGAATGAAGCGGATCTCGACCTTCGCGACCTTGGCCAGGCCCTTCGGCGAATCCTTGAAGTAGTCGGGGTTGCGCTCGAGGGTGAGGGACTTGCCCACGACGTGGCTCGAGACCCGGAACGGGCCGGACCCGACAGGCTTCTCGTTCATGCCCTTCGGGCCGACCTGGGCGTAATACTTCGCCGGATGGATCACGAGCGGCCCGGACAGGTAGTCGATCGCGGCCGGGAACGGCGTCTTCGTGACGATCCGGACCTTGTGCGGCCCGAGCGCCTCGACCCTGTCGATCCAGTTGACGTTCGCCTGCGTGGTCGCGCGATTCTCCGGCTTCGACACGAAGGTCAGCGTGTAGACGACGTCCTCGGACGTGAACTCGGACCCGTCGTGGAATTTCACGCCCGTCCGGAGGTTCAGCTCGAGCGTCTTCGGGTCGGTATAGGCCCAGTCGGTCGCGAGTTGGCCCTTGTAGGTGCCGGTGGTCGGATCGCGGTAGATCAGCGTGTCCCAGACCTGCTGGCTGATGATCACCCCGGCGCGAAGGTTGTTGAAATACGGGTCGACGCTTTCGGGCACCTGATCATAGGCGAACCGGACGGAGTTCGACCGCTTGTCCGCGAGGGCCGGACCCGCGAGCGACACCGCAACCAAGACGAAAGCCCAAAACGCGCGCCGCATGTCCACCTGCCGTGTGTGAGGCCGCGAGTGTCGAGGCCGGACGCGGCCCAAGTCAAGGCGCGATCACGCCCGGGCAGCGCGATCGCTCGGAGAGCGACTCCCGGGCACGGCGCGCGACGCGCTCGTCCATCCCCGTTCACCTGAACCCAAGCCGATCCCCGTCGCATCGAGCAACGATGACCGTGCCTTATGAGATTATTCCTTATAAGGCACGATCTTGATAGGCAGCGCCGAGACGGGCGCGGCTGGACGGGGCCGGACCGGGGGCGGGACCGACGAGGCCGGGACAGGCAGGCTGGACGGCGAGGCCTGGACGGACGCGGCCTCGGGACGGGGCCGGGACGGGTGGGGCGGGATATGTGCCCAGGTGGTCGAGGCGCGGGCGGAGGGGCAGAGGGCAAAGAGGTGGAGACGCTCGCACCTCGCTTTCGGCGGCGAAGCGCCTTTTACCGAGACGTGCGCCATGGTCCTCGGCTCGGCCGCCCGAGCGATCGCCCTGTCACGCCTGGGCCGGGCCGACGTGGTCGGCCATCGTGGCGCCGCGTCGGCCGAGCGGTTCTGCCGGCCCGGTCGTCGTGTCGGCGGCGGTCTGGTGCTCCGTCTCGGCGTTCAGCTCGGCCCCGACCAGCACGATGACGATCGAGATCCAGATCCAGACCATGAACCCGATCCCGGCGCCGAGCGAGCCGTAGACCTTGTTGTAGCTGTCGAAGTTCGAGACGTACCAGGAGAAGGCCATCGAGGCCCCGATCCAGAGCAGCGCGGCCGCGACGCTGCCCGGGCTGACCCAGCTCCAGCGCGCCGGGGACCGGCTCGGTCCGAACCGGTAGACCGTGCCGAGGCCGGTCACGACGACAAGAAGGAGCAGCGGCCAGCGCGCGACGGAGAGGATCGTCTCCGCGGAGAGCGATATCCCGGCGAGCCGGAGCGCCACCGGCAGCACGACGACCGCCCCGATCGCGAGCAGCACGAAGAGGATCGCCCCGACCGTGAACAGGAAGGTCGTCGCGTAGAACCGCAGGAGGCTGCGCTTCTCCCTCTCGCCATAGACCACGTTCAGGCTGTCGAAGAGGGCGCCCATCCCGGAATT
Organism: uncultured Enterovirga sp.; assembly: GCA_964244795.1. GTDB lineage: Bacteria > Pseudomonadota > Alphaproteobacteria > Rhizobiales > Beijerinckiaceae > Enterovirga. Next base: position 6,663 of record CAXTKM010000162.1, on the reverse strand, counting down.
CGCGCTCCAGAGCGCGGTCCCGAGCCCGATCGCGAAGGCGACCGACAGGGTCTTCGTCTCCTTCGCGGTGATCGAGGCGATCTGGTCGCGGATCAGGGCGATGACGCCTTCGGGCAGGATGCCGACGAGGAGCGCGAGATGGTCGCCGATGGTCCGGGCGTCCGCGAACAGGCCGTAGAGCGACACCACGACGGCGGTCGCCGGGAAGATCGCGAGCAGCGCGAAGAACGCGACCCCGCCCGCGGTCGCCAGCACCCTGTCGTCCGGGATCGAGCGCGCGACCCGCCAGGCGATGTCGACCCAGCCTCGCGGCGGCATCTCGCTCGGATCGCCGGCCTCCCGCCCGCGTCCCGGCTCGGCCGCCCGCTGGACGTCGCGTTCGGACGGACCCGCCGCGTCCCTGCGGTCGAGTTCCGAACGCCAGTCGCCGGACCCGATCGCCGCGGGCTTGCCGATCGAAGGAGTGCCGACCGCCGCTACCATGCCCTGCCTGTCACCCGTGCCTCGCAGCGCAGTCTATACGATCGACGGGCGCCGTGTGTTGCCGCGGCGACATGAACCCACAGGTCCGCGAGCGAACGGATGCCCTGGGGTAGGCTCATCGACCCTGCGCCGCTATGATCGGCGATCAAGAAGCGGACCGGGGTGGGCCCGGCGGGGCGACGCGCCAGACGGCGCCGGTCGCGTGCGCCGAGTGGAGGATGGATGCGGCGTGTGCGTCGGGCATGGGGCAGAATCGGCGCCCTCGCCCTTTTGATTCCGGCCGTTCTGGCCGGCGGTGGTTCGGCCCGGCCGGCGCTCGCGTTCGACCTCTTCGGCCTGTTCGGCGGAGGCGACGAAGCGCCGGCGGCGAGTGCCGGGGCGGTCCCGTACGACGTGACGTTCGAGGTGCAGGGCGACGGCGACGTCGAGGGATCGCTGCAGCAGGTCTCGAACCTCTACGGCCTCCGCCGCGACGCCCCGCCCGACGGCGGGACGCTGGTCGCCCGCGCCCAATCCGACTTTCCGGCGCTGATCGATGCGCTCTGGAGCGCCGGCTACTACAACGCACGCGTGACGATCTTCGTCGCGGAAAAGCCGCTCGAGATCGGGGAGACGCTGGAAGGGCCGGCGGCCCGGGCCGCGAATGCCTATCGCGGCCGCTCGCGCGTGCCGGTCCGGGTCGTGGCCGACACGGGGCCGGCGTTCCGCTTCCGGACCGTCACGGTCCTCGACGCCACGACGCGCGCGCCCTTCCCGAACGACGCGCTTCCGCCCCGGATCGTCAAGCTCGCGCCCGGCGATACGGCCCGCACCGCCGAGATCAGGGGCGCGATGGCCCGGATCGCCGACTGGTTCCGGTCGCGCTCCTATCCGTTCGTGAAGGTCCTGCCTCCCGCCCCCGCCGTCGATCACGCGGCCGAGACCGTCGACGTGACCTTCTCGGTCGAGACCGGTCCGGAGGCCGGGATCGGCGAGGTCGCGATCAAGGGCCCGCAGAGCTTCCCGCAGGAGGTCGTGCGATCCTTCATCTATCTCGAGCCCGGCGAGCCCTACTCGCCGAAGCGGCTCGAGGACACGCGGAAATCGGTCGCCACGATCCCGGCCGCAGGCTCGGTCCGGGTCCGGGAAGGCACCAGCCTCGACCCGCTCGGCAACCTCCCTGTCTTCGTCGAGGTCGCGGACCGCGCCCCGAACCTCGTCGGCTTCCAGGCCGGCTACTCGACCATCGACGGCCCGACCGGCCGGGTCTTCTACGAGCACAGGAACGTCTTCGGCGGGGCCGAGCGCTTCCGGATCGAGGGCGCGGCCTTCTTCGTTCCCCGCAACAACGGCACCCGGATCAAGGAGTTCGACGATCTCCTGTTCTCGGACATCGGCGCCCGCCTGACGGTGGGCTTCCTGAAGCCGGCGCTCTACGGCAGCCGCTTCGATTTCACCCTCGACGGGGTCGTCGAGCGCAACCGGATCGGCGGCCCGCGCTTCGGCGGCTACACGGACCGGCTCGGAGGCGCGACGACGGGCCTGCGCTACCGGGTCGACGAAACTCTCTCCTTCACGGGCGGGATCAAGTACGAGCGCGGCCAGACCTCCGACAACATCTCGAAGGTGGATTATCAGCTCGTCGGCCTGCCGGTCGGGCTCCGGTTCGACAACACCGACAAGCCCCTCGACCCCTCGACCGGGTTTCGGGTGAACGCGAACGTCACGTCGTATCCGACGGCGCTGGGCTCCTCCGTCCCGCTCACGCGGGCGACCGCCGACATCTCCGGCTACTACGCGCTGGACGAGGAC
>CAXTKM010000162.1:0-4379 GCA_964244795.1 uncultured Enterovirga sp. | reverse complement strand
CCGGCTCCTCCGCGCCCATGCCGCCGCGACCGCCGCCGTGGAGGGCGCCCTGAAGGCCGAAGGGCTGCCGCCGCTGGAGTGGTACGACGTGCTGCTGGAGCTGGAGCGCGGCGGCCCGATGCGCCCCCGCGACCTCCAGGCGCATCTGCTGCTGGCGCAATACAACCTCTCCCGCCTGCTGGACCGGATCGAGGCGGCCGGGCTGGTGGAGCGCCGCCCGTGCCCCGACGACGCGCCGAGCGACCTTCGCGACATCCCGTCGAACTACCGCTTCTTCAGCGGCGGCGGCGGGTCCGTCCGGGGCTATCGCTACCAGACGATCGGGCCCCGGACCCCGCCCTTCGGCTTCGTGGTCGGGGGGCGATCGCTGTTCGAGGCCAATGTCGAGGCGAGGGTGAAGGTGACGGACACGATCGGGATCGTGCCGTTCTTCGATATCGGCGGCGCCTATGCGGGGAGCATCCCCGACTTCACGCGGGGCGACACCCGGATGTCGGCCGGGCTCGGCCTGCGCTACTACACCGGGATCGGGCCGATCCGGCTCGACGTCGCGTTCCCGCTGAACCCTCGCCCCGGCGACCAGCCGGTCGTGCTCTACGTGTCGATCGGGCAATCCTTCTGATGGCGCGCCTCTTGATCGCCCTTCGCCGATCCGCCGTCGTTCTCTCGGTCGCGGCCGGCCTCGCGGCGGCCTCGGTCGGTGCGTTCGCCCAGCTCGGCGGGGGCAGCCAGGACAGCGACAAGGGCGTCCTCGCGAGCCTGATCTCGCGCGCGCTGTCGACGCCCGCGACCCGGGTCTCGATCGCCGACGTCGAGGGCGCGCTCTCGTCCGACGCGACGATCCGGGGCATCGAGATCTCGGACCGGGACGGCGTCTGGCTTCGGCTCGACCGCGCCCGGATCGTGTGGCGTCGCCTCGCGCTGCTGCAGCGCCGGCTGGAGATCGAGCGGCTCGAGATCGGCGTGCTGGACATCCGGCGCCGCCCCGTTCCGGCGGAAGGGCCCGTCGCGGGCGAGAAGGATCCGCTCCTGCCGGAGCTGCCGGTCAAGATCGAGGTGAAGGCTTTCACGCTGGGCGAGCTTCTCGTCGGCGAGCCGCTCCTCGGCACGCAGGCGCGCGTCACGGCGACCGGCAACGCGAGGCTCGGGAACGAGCCGAAGGAAGGGCTCGACCTCACGCTCGACGCGCGCCGGCTCGACCAGCCAGGCACCCTCGCGGTCCGGCTCGGCCTCGTGCCGCAGGGGCAGCGGCTCACGCTGTCGCTGAAGGTCGACGAGCCGGAGGGCGGGATCGTGGCCCGGGCCGGCAAGATCCCGGGTCTGCCGCCCGTGCGGCTCGACATCGACGGCCAGGGCACGCTCGATTCCTTCGCGGCGCAGCTCGCGTTCGCGGCCGGCCCGGGGATCGGGGCGGACGGGCGCGCGACGCTCTCGCGCGAAGGCGCCGGCCGGCAGCTCGCGCTCGACCTCCAGGCCCGGATCGAGGGCCTCCTGCCCGCGGCCGCGGGCCCGATCTTCGCCGGGACGACCCGCCTCGCCGGCCGGGCCAGCTTCGCGGATGACGGCACGATCACGGTGCCGGGCGTCGCGCTCGAGGCCGCCGCGGCCCGGCTGGACATCTCGGGCCGCGTCGGCCCCGACGGCGTGGCCGACCTCACGGTCGCGGCCGCGAACCTGCCGAACGCGGCCAGCGGAACGGCGGCGGCGGGCGCCGAGATCCGCCGTCTCGCGCTCCGGGCCCGGGTCACCGGCACGCTCGCCGCACCGACCCTCGACGCGACGCTCGCGGCCGAGGACGTCCGGCTCCCGGCCGGACGGCTCGCGCGCCTCGACGCGGCGTTCCGGGCGGCCCGCGACGGCGCGAAACAGGACGGCGCGGCCCGCTTCGCGGTGACGGGCGACGCGAAGGCGACGGGCGTCGTGCCGGGAGACCGGGCGCTCGCCCGCGCGCTCGGAGACAGCGTGGCTTTGACGCTGCGCGGGGCGGCCGGCACGGATGCGGTGCTCGATGTCGAGACGCTGGAACTCGCGACCCCAACCGCGACCGCCCGCTACGCCGGCAGGCTCGGCTCGGACGAGCTGCGCGGACGTCTGAGCCTTCGGGCCGCGAGCCTGAAGCCGTTCGGCGACCTCGCCGGGCTCGCGCTGGCGGGCTCCGCCAACGTCGCGGCCGAGCTCGAGGGGACCCCGCGGGCGAACAGGTTCGAGGCTGTGCTCGAGGGCGCCGTCACCTCCTTCGCGACCGGGATCGCGGCGGTCGACGGGATCCTCGGCGGCCGCCTCGGCCTCGCCGGCGCGGTCCGGGTCGAGCCGACCGGGGGCTACGCCTTCCAGAGGCTTCGGCTCGCGGCAGACGGGGCGAGCGCCGAGGTGAACGGGCGCCTCGCGGAGGACGCGGCCGATCTCGCGGTCGCGGCCGCCCTCCCCGATCTCAGGCGCGCCGATCCGCGCCTCTCCGGCCGGGCGGCGCTGGACGTCCGGGTCACGGGCGGCCTCGCCCACCCGAACGTCGCCGGACAGGTCGCCGTGACCGACGCGACGGCGCTCGGGCGGCCGATCCCGCGCCTCGTCCTCGCGGTCGATCTGCGCGACGCGATCGCGGCGCCGGACGGCTCGGTGCGACTCGACGGCACGGTCGACGGCAAGCCGGCGCGCGGAGGCTTCCGGCTCTCGCGCTCCCCGGCCGGCACGACGCGGCTCGACGGGCTGGACCTCGCGATCGGGTCGGTGACCGCGCGAGGCGACGTCGCGCTCGACGCCGAGACCCTCGCGACCGGCCGTCTCGCCGTGAACGCCCCGAACCTCGACGACCTCTCGCCTCTCCTCCTGACGCGTGCGATCGGCTCCGTGAAGGCCGACATCGCACTGGACGGCGCCGGCGGTGGCCAGGGTGCCCGCGTGAAGGCCGAGGCCGACCGGGTCAGCGTCCTCGGCTACGCTCTCACGAAAGCCGATGCCGACCTCACCCTCACCGACATCTTCCGCCGGCCGATCGTCAGCGGCCGGGTCCGGGTCGACGAGGCGCGAGCCTTCGGCGAGCGGATCGACCGCATCCGGCTCGACGCGCAGGGCACGCCGCAGAGCTCCAACGTCACGCTCACGGCGACCGCTCGCGGCTTCGACCTCGACGCCGCGGCCCGCATCCTGCCGGGCGAGCGCACCCGCATCGAGATCGCCCGCCTGTCCGCGAACCAGGGCACGCAGCGGCTCGCGCTCGCGGGACCGGCGACGCTGACCCTCGTCGAGGGCGGCGTCGAGCTCCGCGACGTCGCCCTCGCGCTCGGTTCCGGCCGCCTCACCCTGTCCGGCGTCGCGGGCTCGCGGCTCGACCTGAAGGCGGAGGCCCGCGCGGTGCCGCTGTCCGTGGCCGAGATCGTCGCGCCCGGCCTCGGGCTGTCCGGCACGTTCGAGGGCCGAGCGGCCATCGCCGGCACGCCGTCGGCCCCGACCGGCGAGTACCGGGCCCGCGTCGTGGGTCTCGCCGCGCCGCAGACCAGGAGCCTCGGCCTGCCGCCGATCGAGGTCACCGCCTCGGGCCGGCTCGTGGACGGGCGCGCGACGGTCGATTCGCAGGTCGCGCTCGGCCGGGCGGGCTCGGTCCGGATCGGCGGCTCTGTCCCGGCCGGCGGCCCGGGCGCGCTCGACATCACGGTGCGGGGCGGGATCAATGCCGGCGCGGTCGCGGCGAACCTCCTCGCGGCCGGCGGACGCCGGTTCGCGGGCCGCGTCGAGATCGACGCGCGGGTCGGCGGCACGTTCGCGGCGCCGGAGGCTTCCGGCTCGGCGAGCCTCGCGGGCGGCACGTTCTCCGACGCGGACCAGGGCGTCCAGCTCACGAACATACGGGTCCGGGCCGTGGCGCGCGGGCAGGAGGTCACGATCGAGGGCGGCTCCGCGACCGCCCGCAACGGCGGCACGCTCACGGCGTCGGGCCGGGTGCGGCTCGACCCGGGCGCCGGGTTCCCGGGCGAGATCCGGCTCGCCGGCCAGAACGCGGAGCTCGTCCGGAGCGGCATCGTGACCGCGGTCGCGAGCCTCAACCTCTCGCTGTCCGGCCCGCTCGCGCGCGACCCGCGGGTTTCCGGCCGGATCGACCTCGTGAACGCCGACATCGCGATCCCCGAGCAGCTACCCGCGACGCTGAAGCCGCTGCCGAACACCCGGCACGTCAACCCGACCCGAACCACCCGGGCGAGGCTCGCGCTCGACGCGAAGACGAAGGGCAAGGGCGGACGCGCGGCCCCGCCCTTCGATGCCAGGCTGGACCTGACCCTCAGCGCGCCTGGCCGCATCGTCGTCCGGGGCCGCGGGCTGAACGCCGAGCTCGGCGGCAACCTCCGGCTCACCGGTACGCTCGCGAATCCCGTTCCGAACGGGGC
>CAXTKM010000161.1:0-9474 GCA_964244795.1 uncultured Enterovirga sp. | reverse complement strand
CGGTCGACGGACAGGACGGCATCCACCGCGCCGCGGCCGCGTGACGCCCGGCCCCTCATCGAGCGAGACCCCGCGATGACGTTCCACGACCCGAACACCCCGCAGGCCGGCGCGCATCTCCGCCGGCTCGAGCGCCTCGCCGCCGTCGCGGTCCGGATCGGCCTCGGCCTCCAGCCCGGCCAGGAGCTCGTCATGACGGCGCCGCTCGACGCCGTGCCGCTCGCCCGGGCGATCACCGACGAGGCCTATCGGGCGGGGGCCTCGCTCGTGACGACGCTCTACGGGGACGATGCGGCCGCGCTGTCGCGCTTCGCCCATGCCCGCGACGAGAGCTTCGACACGGCCTCGGGCTGGCTCTACGAGGGCATGGCGGCCGCGTTCCGGTCCGGGGCCGCGCGCCTCGCGATCGCGGGCGACGACCCGTCGCTTCTCGCCGCCCAGGACCCCGCCAAGGTCTCGCGCGCGAACCGGGCGCGCTCGATGGCCTATGTGCCAGCGCTCGAGCTGATCGCGGGGTTCGCCACGAACTGGACTATCGTGTCGGCCGCGACGCCGGCCTGGGCCCGGGCCGTGTTCCCCGGGGAACCGGAGGAGGTCGCGGTGGCGAGGCTCTGGGACGCGATCTTCGCGGCGTCCCGGACCGACGGGCCGGACCCGGTCGCGGCCTGGGCCGAGCACAACGGCGAGCTCCGCCGCCGCACCGAGCACCTGAACGCGCTCCGCTTCGCCGCGCTCCGCTTCCGGGGGCCGGGCACCGACCTCACGGTCGGGCTCGCGGACGAGCACGAATGGCATGGCGGCGCCACGACCGCGAAGAACGGGGTCGTCTGCAACGCGAACATCCCGACCGAGGAGGTGTTCACGACCCCGCATCGCCTGAGGGTCTCCGGCCATGTCAGCTCGACGAAGCCGCTGAGCTACCAGGGCACGCTGATCGAGGGCATCCGGGTCGTGTTCGAGGAGGGCCGCATCGTCGACGCGAAGGCCCGGTCCGGCGAGGCGGTGCTGGCCCGCGTGCTCGAGACGGACGAGGGCGCGCGCCGGCTCGGCGAGGTCGCGCTGGTGCCGAGCTCGTCGCCGATCTCGGCCTCGGGATTGCTCTTCTACAACACGCTCTACGACGAGAACGCCGCGAGCCACATCGCGCTCGGGCAGGCCTATTCCAAATGCATTCGGGACGGGCTCGCGCTCGGTGAACCCGAGCTCGTGGACCTCGGTTGCAACCGCAGCCTGATCCACATCGACTGGATGATCGGCTCGGCCGAGGTCGACGTCGACGGCATCGCGGCCTCCGGCGAGGCCGTGCCGGTGATGCGCGCGGGCGAGTGGGTGTAACGGACCTGTCGTCCCCGGCGCCCTGAACCTCCCCCGAAGGGGGAGGTGGCAGGCCGGAGGCCTGACGGAGGGGGATCGCGCGCGACACCCCACCCGGTCCTTCGCTTCGCTTCGGCTCGCCCTCCCCTTTGGGGAGGGATCACGCGGTCCACCCGGCGACCGCTTCACCATCCTGACGTGCCCCGCTTGCTCCCGACCCCGGGCTGGCCCACAAGCCCGCGCATGCAGGAGACCGTCCGCCGGATATTGACCGCGCGCGTCTACGACGTCGCGATCGAGAGCCCGCTCGACCGGATGCCGCGTCTCTCCGAGCGGCTCGGCGCGAGCGTGCTGATCAAGCGCGAGGACCTGCAGCCGGTCTTCTCCTTCAAGATCCGCGGCGCCTACAACAAGATCGCCGGGCTCCCGGCCGAAGCGCTCGCGCGAGGCGTGATCTGCGCCTCCGCCGGCAACCACGCGCAAGGCGTGGCGCTCGCGGCCGCACGGCTGGGCGTCGCGGCCACGATCGTGATGCCGACGACGACGCCCGCGATCAAGGTCGAGGCCGTTCGGGCGCGGGGCGGCAGCGTCGTCCTGCACGGCGACGCCTACGACGAGGCCTACGGGGAAGCCCGCCGGATCGAATCCGAGACGGGCCAGACCTTCATCCATCCCTTCGACGATCCGGACGTCATCGCGGGCCAGGGCACGGCCGGGCTCGAGATCCTGCGCCAGCATCCCGATCCGATCGAGGCGATCTTCGTGCCGGTCGGGGGCGGCGGGCTCGCGGCGGGCGTCGCCGCGATCGTGCGCTTCCTGCGCCCGGACACCAAGGTGATCGGCGTCGAGCCGGCCGAGGCCGCCTCCATGAAGGCCGCGATGGAGGCGGGCGAGCGGGTGACGCTGGCCGAGGTCGGGCTCTTCGCCGACGGGGTCGCGGTCCGGCAGGTCGGGGCCGAGACCTTCCGGCTCTGCCGCGATCTCCTGGCCGAGGTCGTGACCGTCGACACGGACCAGATCTGCGCCGCCGTGAAGGATATCTTCGACGACACGCGTGCGATCGCGGAGCCGGCCGGCGCGGTCGCGCTCGCGGGGCTCAAGGCCTACGCGGCCCGTCCCGGTGCGAGGACCGGCGCGCTCGTCACCTTCAACACGGGTGCGAACCTCAACTTCGACCGCCTCCGGCACATCGCGGAGCGCTCCGAGGTCGGCGAGGGCCGCGAGGCGCTGCTCGCCGTCACGATCCCCGAGCGGCCCGGCGCCTACCGGCGCTTCATACAGCTCCTCGGCCAGCGCTCCGTCACCGAGTTCAACTACCGCTACGCGGACCCCCACGCGGCCCACATCTTCGTCGGCGTCGAGCTGAAGCGGCCGGGCGAGAAGGGGGAGATCGTGGCGTCGCTCAAGGCCGCCGGCAGCGCCGTCGTCGACATGAGCGACAACGAGATGGCGAAGCTGCACGCCCGCTACATGGTCGGCGGGCGGGCCTCGGGCGGCATCCCGGACGAGATGATCCTGCGCTTCCAGTTCCCGGAGCGGCCCGGCGCCCTGCTGCGCTTCCTGGAGAGCCTCCGGCCGGAGTGGAACATCACCCTGTTCCACTACCGGAACCACGGCGCCGATTACGGCCGGGTGCTGGCCGGCATCCAGGTGCCGCCGGCCGAGCGTCCGGCCTTCGCGCTCGCGCTCGCGGCGCTGGGCTACCCGCATGTCGACGAGACCGGGAACGCGGCCTACCGGCTCTTCCTCGACGCCGGAACGTCGGCCTCGACTCGCGAGCACGGCGCGGCCGCGACGGTCGCGTGATCGTGTGCGGCGCGACGAAATGTTCGGCAGCCATGCCGTTCCTTTGGACTTGCCGGGCCGGGGGTGCGGACCTAGATTGTGCATCGCAGCAACGGGGCTCCGGTCCTGCTGCTGCTGCCCTCCTTTGGGCGTTTCCTCCCTAGACTTGGGCCGCTCCCGTCGTCTTCGGACTGGGGAGCGGCCTTTTTTCTGACCGAGGGTCTTTCGTCCGGAGGGTTCCTATCGGGCGTGCTTCGCGGCCGCGTCCTGCAGGGCCCGGAGATGCGGCTCGACCGCCCGCAGGGCCTCCTCCTCGATCGCTCGGTAGCGTCGGACGAGGTCGCGCCCGAGCGCGGTGAGCTCAGCGCCGCCGCCCTGGCGCCCGCCCATCCTGGCCGAGACCAGCGGCGTCTCGAAGCGCGCGTTGACGTCGGCCACGAGCTCCCAGGCGCGCCGGTACGACATCTTCATCGACCGGCCGGCGGCCGAGATCGATCCGCATTCCTGGATCCGCTCCAGCAGAAGCACCTTGCCGGGCCCGAGGCGGCCGTCCCGATCGAGATCGATCCGGATGCTCAACGTCGCCATGCCGCCTCCTCGCGATCCGGGCTCGCCCCGCCGATGTCGAGCGCGACGCTTTTCACGACGGCGAAGACCGGCACGCCCGGCACGAGGCCGAGATCGGCGATCGACCGCCGGGTCACCCGGGCCATGATCGCCGCGCCTCCGCAATCGACGACGATCGCGGCGCTCGTCCCGTCGCCGCCGGATGCACCATCCTGAAGCTCCGCGACCGTCCCGGCGAGGACGTTCAGCGCGCTGATCCCCTCGGGGCGCGAGAGGCTGAGCATGACGTCCCTGGCCCGGACCTGGACCCGGAGGCCCGTCCCGACCGGCAGCCGGATCAGCGGCACCCGGAGGTCGCCCGCCGGGGTCGCGAGCCTGGAGAGCCCGAACGGCTCGTCGTGCGAGACGACCCGGGCGTCGAGGACCGCGCCTCCGTCCCGGTCGCGGGCGAGCGGCCCGAGATCGGTGCGGCCGAGCAGCTCCGCGGCCGGACCGGCGGCCGTGACCCGGCCCTCCTCGAGAAGGACCAGCGTGTCGGCGAGCCGGACGACCTCCGGCAGGGCGTGCGAGACGTAGACGATCGGCACGCCCGCCTCGTCCCGCAGGCGCTCGATGAAGGGCAGGATCTCGGCCTTGCGGGCCTCATCGAGCGCGGCCAGCGGCTCGTCCATGAGGAGAAGGCGGGGCCGGGCCAGCAGTGCCCGCCCGATCGCGACCCGCTGCTTCTCGCCGCCGGACAGGGTCCCGGGCCGGCGGGCCAGCAGGTCGCCGATCCCGAGGAGCTCGACCACGTCGGCGAGGCTCGGCCCGGACGGCGCCTCGCGCGCGAACCAGCGGCCGAACAGGAGGTTCTGCCGGACGCTGAGATGGGGGAAGAGCCGGCCCTCCTGGAACACCGTCCCGATGCGGCGGCGATGCGGCGGCACCTCGATCCCGCGCTCGGTGTCGAGCAGCGTCTCGCCCCCGACCGCGACGCGCCCCCGACGCGGCCGGACGAGGCCCCCGATCACGTTCACGAGCGTCGTCTTGCCGGAGCCCGAGCGCCCGAACAGCACCGTCACGCCGGCCGGCGCCGAGAAGGCCGCCCGGAGCCGGAAGACGCCCTGATCGTGCTCGACCTCGACCGCGAGATCGCCGTTCATCAGCCCGCGATCCGGCGCGCGACGAGGCGCGCCATCGCCTCGGACGCGAGGAGCGCCGCGACCGAGACCGCGACCGAGACCAGCGTGAGCCGGAGCGCGCCCGCGTCCCCGCCCGGAACCTGCGTGAAGGTGTAGATCGCGGAGGGCAGCGTCTGGGTCTCGCCCGGGATGTTCGACACGAAGGTGATGGTCGCCCCGAACTCGCCCATGGCCTTCGCGAAGGACAGGATCAGCCCGACCACGATGCCGGGCAGGATCAGCGGCAGCGTCACGGCGGCGAAGACCCAGGCCGGGTTCGCCCCGAGCGTGCCGGCCGCCGTCTCGAGCTTGCGGTCGACCGCCTCGATCGACAGCCGGATCGCCCGCACGAGCAGCGGGAACCCCATGATCGCCGAGGCCAGCGCCGCGCCCGTCCACCGGAACGAGAGCACGATCCCGAAGGTCTCGTACAGGAAGGCCCCGATCGGCCCGCGCCGCCCGAAGCCGATCAGGAGAAGGTAGCCTGTCACGACCGGCGGCAGGATCAACGGCAGATGGACCAGCATGTCCAGGACCGACTTGCCCCAGAACCGGCCCCTCGCCAGCGCATAGGCGACCGCGATCCCGGGCACGAGGCTCGCGGCCGTCGCGGTCGCGGCGACCAGCAGGCTGAGCCGGAGCGCCACCCATTCCTCGGGGCGAAGCCAGTCGGTCATGGGGGGGCCTGGGCCGGACTTCCCCGTCTATCCTCCAGCTCCCTCGTTCCGCGGAACTCCGCACGGATGCTCCAGGTGTCATTCCGGGGCTCGCGAAGCGAGAGCCCGGAACCCATAGACCCTGACGATGTCGGTCCTGACGATGCGGGTGCCGGAGCGGCACGGTCGGCGTTTATGGGTTCCGGGCTCGGCTTCGCCGCCCCGGAATGACATCCGCGGGTTCGGGCCCGTGTCTTCAGCATGGAGAGGGACCGTTCGGCATCCCGGCCAACGCCCTCACGACCCGCTGGCCGGCCGGTTCAGCACCGTGAAACCCTGGCGCTCGAACGCCGCCTTCGCGGCCGGGCCGCGGAGATGGGTGAGGAAGGCCGCGGCGTCGGGGTGGCTCGCATCCTTCGTGATCGCGACCGGGTAGACGATCGGCGGGTGCGATCCCTCCGGGAAGGTGCCGACGATCCGGGCGGCCGGGTCCGCGGCCGCGTCCGTCGCGTAGACGATGCCGAGCGGTGCCTCGCCGCGCGACACGAGGAGGAGGGCCGCCCGGACGCTGTCGGCCTGTGCGACCCGGTCCCGTACGCCGGCCCAGGCCCCGAGCATCTCGAGCGCGGCCTTGCCGTACTTGCCGGCCGGAACCGCGTCGACGTTGCCCATCGCGAGACGACCCCCGGCGAGCGCCGCCGCGAGGTCCATCCCGGGCGCGACCGCGAGCGCCACCGTCGAGTCCTTCGGGGCGATCACCACGATGCGGTTCGCGAGCAGGTGAACGCGGGTCTCAGGCCGGATCAGCCCCTTGCTCTGCGCGTAGTCCATCCAGTCGAGATCGGCCGAGAGGAAGAGGTCGGCCGGCGCCCCCTGCTCGATCTGCTTCGCGAGCGTGTTCGAGGCCGCGTAGGAGATCCTCGGGGCCGCCCTGCCGTCCCTCGCCCAGCCGGCCGCGATCTCGTCGAGCGCGTTCTTGAGGCTCGCGGCGGCGAAGATCGTCGGTCCCGCGGCCTGGGCCTGGGCAGGCCCGTCGGGCGACAGCAGAGCGAGGGCCGCCGCCCCGAGGAGGGCCAATCCGGTGCGTCGCGTCGAGGGCATCGCCGTCTTCTCCTGTACCGTGATAGCCAAAGGGATACAGCGCGGATAAGGTCCCGTCCACGCGCTGCCGTCGCGACAGGAGAGAGCCGGTATGAAGATATCAGCCCGCAACCGTCTCAAGGGCCGGATCGTCGAGGTGCGGAAAGGGGCCACCACGGCGCATGTCCGGATCGACATCGGGGACGGCGTCGTGGTCACGTCCTCGATCACGAACGAGGCGGTGGACGAGCTCGGGCTCGCGGTCGGCGGGACCGCGTACGCGGTCGTGAAGGCGTCGGACGTCATGGTGGCGGTCGATTGATCGGCCGGCTTCTCGCGGCCGCGGCCTTCGCTCTCCTGCCCGGGCTCGCCCTCGCGGCGGAATCCGGCTGCGAGCGGCTCTCGTGGGATCTCGCCGCCGAGCGGGCGCTGATGTCGGCCGCCGTGCCGACCGGCGGCAGCGAAGTTCTCCCGGCGCCTGTGGCCGCCCGGCTCGCTCTCGCGGCCGATCTCGCGCGCCTGGCCAAGCCTCCCGAACGGACCGGGCGCGCAGGTTCAGGCCTCGCCGGCTCCGTTTCGGTCAGGATCGCCCAGTCCGGCCTCTACCGGGTCACGCTTTCGGGCGAGGGCTGGATCGACGCGATCCAGGACGGCGCCTACCGCAAGCCCGTGGCCTTCACGGGCGTCCGGGATTGCCCGGGGCTCCGCAAGAGCGTCAAGTTCCAGCTCGAGCCGGGAGCGCTGATCGTGCAGGTCAGCGGCGGCGAGGCCGATTCGGTCACGCTGGCCGTCACGCCCGATCGCTGAGGGACGAGACGGCCATGGTGCGCCTGGACGAGATCCGGACCGGGGAGGTCGCGGCGGAGGCGCCGCCGCCCGCGACCGATGCCGGGCTCGTGTTCATCGGCCGGATCCGGACGCCCTGGACGGAGCGGATGCTCTGCCCGCGCCAGGGCCGGCAGGACGGCCCGGTCTGCCGGATCGAGCTCTTCGCGCCCTGGCACGAGGGGCTCGACGGCCTCGAGCGCTACGGGCATGTCGAGGTTCTCTACTGGCTCGACCGCTCGCGCCGCGACCTCCTGCGCCAGAGCCCGAAGAACGACGGTACGACGCGCGGTACCTTCTCGCTCCGCTCGCCGGTGCGGCCGAACCCGATCGGAACCTCGGTCGCGGCGCTGGTCGGGATCGAGGGCGCGACCGTGCTGGTCCGGGGACTCGACTGCCTCGACGGCACGCCGCTGATCGACCTGAAACCCGATCGCTGCGCCTTCACCCCCGTCGCGCCGCCGCAGCCCGGCGACTTCGAGACGGGAGAGGCGTAAGACCCGTCGGACACGGGCCGGCCCTACCAGGAGATCGTCACGCGATGAAGATGCGAAAGCTCGGCCGTTCCGGCCTCTCGGTCTCGCCGATCTGCCTCGGCACGATGATGTTCGGCGGCCCGACCGACGAGGCGACCGCCGGCCGGATCGTCGACTCGGCGCGCGAGGCCGGGATCAACTTCATCGACACCGCCGACACCTACACGGACGGCCGATCGGAGGAGATCGTCGGCCGCCTGATCGCCCCCGACCGCGACCGCTGGATCGTGGCCACGAAGGTCGCGAACCCGGTCGGGGACGCGGCCGGGCCGAACGATCGCGGCCTGTCGCGCAGGCGCGTCAGCCAAGCCTGCGAGGCCAGCCTGCGCCGGCTCGGGACCGACGTGATCGACGTCTACTACCTGCACAAGGAGGATCACGGCACGCCGCTCGCCGAGACGGTGCGGGCCTTGGCGGACCTCGTCCGGGCCGGCAAGATCCGGTCGATCGGGGTCTCGAACTATCGCGGCTGGCGGGTCGCCGAGATCTGCAACCTCTGCGACGGGCTCGGGATCGACCGGCCGGTCGTGAGCCAGCCCTACTACAACGTCCTGAACCGGATGCCGGAGGTCGAGCATATTCCCGCCTGCGGCTTCTACGGGCTCGGAATCGTGCCCTACAGCCCGCTCGCACGCGGCGTCCTGACCGGCAAGTACGATCCGGCCCGCCCGCCCCCGGAGGGCACGCGCGCCGGCCGGCAGGACAAGCGCATGCTCGAGACCGAGTGGCGCCCGGAATCGCTCGACATCGCGCAGGAGATCCGCCGCCACGCCGAGGCGCGCGGGATCACGGCCGCGACCTTCGCGCTCGGCTGGGTGCTGAACAACGCCATCGTCAGCGCCGCTGTCGCGGGACCCAGGACCGAGGAGCACTGGCAGGGGTACCTCGACGCGCTCGGCTACCGGTTCACGGCCGAGGACGAGGCGCTCGTCGACCGGCTGGTCCCGGCCGGCCACCCCTCGACGCCGGGCTACAGCGACCCGGCCTACCCGCTGGAGGGCCGCCCGGTGCGGGCGGGCTGAGCAACCTCTTCGGGCTCCTTCCGGTTGTCATTCCGGGGCTCGCGGAGCGAGAGCCCGGAACCCATAGACACCGACGATGTCAGCCCTGACACCCGGGATGCCTATCGACGGCGGCGGCGTTTATGGGTTCCGGGCTCGGCTTCGCCGCCCCGGAGTGACAGACGGGGCTTCGCGCGAGAATATCAAAGCGCACGCGCCAGCTCGCGCAGCTTGAACTTCTGGATCTTGCCGGTGGACGTCTTCGGCAGCTCGGTGAAGACGATCTGCTTCGGGACCTTGTAGCGGGCGAGGTTCGCCCGGCACCAGCCGATCAACTCCTCGGTAGAGACCATCTCGGAGGGCTTCAGCTCCACGAAGGCGACCGGGGTCTCGCCCCAGCGCTCGTCCGGCTTCGCGACGACCGCCGCGGCCGAGACGGCCGGGTGCTTGTAGAGCGCCTCCTCGACCTCGATCGAGGAGATGTTCTCGCCGCCCGAGATGATGATGTCCTTCGAGCGGTCCTTGAGCTGGATGTAGCCGTCCGGATGCA
>CAXTKM010000160.1:0-9646 GCA_964244795.1 uncultured Enterovirga sp. | reverse complement strand
CCGGGCGCTGCTCCGGGGCGGGGCGGCCTCGGTCGACGTGTTGGCCTTCGCCCGCGTCGTGCAGGAGAGCTGAGCGCCGGCCGAGACCGAGATCATCTTGTCCGGCGCGGCTTGCCTCGCCGGGTCGCTTCCCCACCTGAAGCCGCTGAACAGGAGCACGACAGATGGATGCATTCAGGACCGCTCTTGCCGCGGCGGTGCTCGTCGGTGCCGCAGGCGTCGCCTTCGCGCAGCATCAGGGACATGGCGGCGCCCCGATGGCGACCGCGGCACCGGGCGACCCGGCCTCGACGCAGGACTTCAAGGCCGCGGACGGGCGGATGATGAAGGCCATGGCGGTCGCCTATACGGGCGACCCGGATGTCGACTTCCGGGTCCACATGATCCCGCATCACCAGGGTGCGATCGACATGGCCAGGATGGCCCTGAAACATGCCAGGAGCCCGGAGACCCGGACGCTGGCCGAGGCGATCATCGCCGACCAGGAGCGCGAGATCGGGGAGATGAGGGCCTGGCTCGCGAAGCGCGGCAAGTAGCCCGGCACGGGCTTTGCCCGGCCGGGCCGGCCCGTTAGGATGCCGCGTCACAGAGGCTTCGGACATGCCGGCGGTCACGATCTACACCAAGGGTTGGTGCCCCTATTGCAGCGCCGCCAAGGACCTTCTGCGGGAGAAGGGCGTCGCGTTCGAGGAGATCGAGATCACCGGCCGGGCCGCGGAGCGGGCCGAGATGGTGAGCCGCGCGAGCGGACGCTCCAGCGTGCCGCAGATCTTCATCGGCGAGCGCCATGTCGGGGGCTTCGACGACCTCAACGCGCTCGACCGCCGCGGCGAGCTCGACACCCTTCTCGCGGCCTGACGGGAGCCTCGCCCGTGACCGATCCCTTCACCGCCGCCTGCGTGACGATGCGGACGGGGCGCGACCCGGCCGCGAACCGCGACGCCGTCGTGGCGCTCGTGCGCGAGGCCGCGGCCGCCGGCGCGAATTTCGTCCAGACGCCCGAGATGACGAACGTCCTCGAGCGCGACCGCACGCTCCTGTTCGAGAAGACGGCCCCGGAGGAGCGCGACGCGACGCTGGCGGCCCTTCGCTCGGTCGCACGCGACGCGGCGATCACCGTCCATGTCGGATCGCTCGCGGTCCGGTCCGGCGACCGGCTCGCGAACCGGGCGATCCTGATCGATCCCGAGGGCGGGATCGTCGCCCGCTACGACAAGGTCCACCTCTTCGACGTCGATCTGCCGAACGGCGAATCGTGGCGCGAATCCAGGACCTACGCCGGCGGCGACCGGGCCGTCCTGGCCGGGACCGGGCTCGGACCGATCGGCCTCACGATCTGCTACGACGTGCGATTCCCGGCGCTGTACCGTGCGTTGGCGGAGGCCGGCGCCACCATCCTGACCGCGCCGGCCTGCTTCACGCGCAAGACCGGCGAGGCGCATTGGCACGTCCTGCATCGCGCCCGCGCGATCGAGACCGGCTCCTTCATGATCTCGGCCGCGCAGGGCGGCCTGCACGGGGACGGCCGCGAGACCTTCGGGCATTCCCTTATCGTCGATCCCTGGGGCCGGATCCTCGCCGAGGGCGGCACCGAGCCCGGGATCGTCATGGCCCGGATCGATCCCGCGCTGGTCGCCGACGCGCGCGGCCGGATCCCGGCGCTGAAGAACGCCCGTCCGTTCAGGGTCGCCTTCGAGGGCGCCGGGCAGCGACCCCTTGCCGCGACCGGGTAGGGCCCGTAACGGACCCGAAGGCGCTTATCTGTCAGAACGATGACAGCTGGTCCGGCAGAGACGCGATGATCCGATACGCCCTGGCCTGCGACAATGGCCACGATTTCGAGTCCTGGTTCCCGTCCGGGGCCGCCTATGACGAGCAGGTGACGCGCGGGCTCGTCGAATGCCCGGCCTGCGGCTCGCGGGCGGTCGAGAAGCGGATCATGGCTCCGGCGCTCGGAAAGCGCGCGGCGGCTCGGTCCGAGGACGCGAACGCCGCCGCGCCGTCGCCGCCCGAGGCTCCGCAGCCACAGACCCAGCAGCCTCAGACCCAACAGCCCGTGGCGATCCTGTCGGAGCGCGAGCAGGCGATGCGGGCCATGCTGCGGGCGGTGCGCGAGCACGTGACCAAGACAGCGGACTATGTCGGCCCGGGCTTCGCCGAGGAGGCGCGCCGCATGCATTACGGCGAGACCGAGCACCGCTCGATCTACGGCGAGGCGAACCCGCGGGACGCGAAGGCCCTGATGGAGGAGGGCATTGAGGTCCACGCGCTGCCTTTCGCGCCGGAAGACCGGAACTGACATCCGGCAGGCGCGCGGTTTGACACCGCGCGCGGCGACGTGTTTTCCCTGACCGCGAACGACGGCGTCTTGAAGGGCTGAGCCCGGGCGTCCTCCCTGACGACCGGACCGTCGCGCTCTCATCCTCTGCCCGCCGCAGAGCCATTCTTCTCGCCCCTCACGAGGGCGCAACAAGACGACACACCCATGGAAGCGCTCGGACCGCAGACGGTCAAACTCCTCGAAATCATCTGGGTGAACATCATCCTGTCCGGCGACAACGCGGTCGTGATCGCGATGGCCTGCCGGAGCCTGCCCGTCGACCGGCAGCGGATGGGGATGATCCTCGGCGCCGGCGTCGCGATCGTGCTCCGCATCGTCTTCACGGTCCTGGTCGTCACCCTCCTGACGACGCCCTACCTGAAGATCATCGGCGGCCTCCTGCTCCTCTGGGTGGCGGTGAAGCTCGTCATGGGCGAGGACGACGACGCGTCGGTCGCGGGCTCGGACAAGCTCTGGGCCGCGGTCCGGACCATCGCGATCGCGGATGCCGTCATGAGCCTCGACAACGTGCTCGCGATCGCGGCCATCGCGGGCGATTCGACGTTCCTGCTGATCACTGGGCTCGCGATCTCGATCCCGCTCATCATCGCGGGCGCCTCGCTGATCATCACGCTCCTCGAGAAGTTCCCGATCCTGGTCTGGGCGGGCGCCGCGCTGCTCGGATGGATCGCGGGCGAGATGATCCTCTCGGACCCGGCGCTCGTGAGCCGTTTCGGAGCGGACCGCCTGCACGCCCTCGAATACCCGGCCGCGATCGCGGCCGCGCTCGCGGTCGTGGCGGTGGGCTACCTCCTCGGCCGGCGCCGGCGGCATACCGCCGAGAGCGGCGCCTGAGGGCAGGGACGGCGGCGAGGCCTGGCCGGGCGACCGTTCACGCCTCGGCCTGTCATTCCGGGGCGGCGAAGCCGAGCCCGGAACCCATACAGGCTGACGATCCCGGCCTAGACACCCTGGGTGTCCCATCGACGGCGTCGGCGTCTATGGGTTCCGGGCTCGGCTTCGCCGCCCCGGAATGACAGCCGGGGGCAGCGTGCAACTCTACCGCATGAGGTGGTTAGGGCTCCTCAGACGAGCGCCGTACCCCGGTAGGGCGTCTCGGCGACAGGCGTCATCGGGCCTTTGCCGGAGAACCACGAGACGAGGTTGTCGACGACGAGCTGACCCATGGCGCGCCGCGTCTCGACCGAGGCCGACCCGACATGGGGCAGGAGCACCACGTGGTCCATGGCGATCAGCTCCGCCGGCACGCGGGGCTCGTCCGCGAAGACGTCGAGGCCGGCGGTGAGGATCGTCTTCGAGCGGAGCGCCTCGACCAGGGCCGGCTCGTCGACCACGCTGCCGCGCCCGACGTTGATCAGGATCCCGTCCGGCCCGAGGGCCTGCAGGATCTCGGCGTTCACGACGCCCTTCGTCTCGGCGCCGCCGGGCGCGATGCAGACGAGCACGTCGCAGGCCTCGGCCAAGGCCTTGAGGCTCGGCTCGTAGCGGTACGGGACCTCCTGCCTGTGCCGACCGTGATAGCTGATGTCGACCGAGAACCCTTCGAGACGGCGCGCGACCGCGCGGCCGATCCGGCCGAGACCGAAGATCCCGATGCGGCGATGGCGGAGGGTCGCCGTGAGCGGATAGGCACCTTTCAGCCAGGCGCCGGCCCGGACGTGGCGGTCGACCTGCGGGAGCTGGCGCACGGTCGCGATGAGGAGCCCGATCGCGAGGTCGGCCACCTCCTCGGTCAGGACGTCCGGCGTGTTCGTGACGATGATGCCGCGCCGGCCCGCCTCCTTCGCGTCGATCGTGTCGTAGCCGACGCCCATGTTCGACACGATCTCGAGGTTCGGGAGCGTGTCGAACAGCGCACCGTCGATCTGGGCGTGGCTGCCGGGCGCCAAGCCCCGGATCGTGGACGCGACCTCTCTCGTGTAGGCCTTGGGGTCGGGCTTCTCCCAGGCCCGGTGCAGGGTGAAGTTCACGGCGATGCCCTCGATCACGAGCGGCATCATCGGCGACAGCATCAGGATCTCGACGTCCTTCACCTCAGGCTTCTCCCTTCGCGAGCCCCTCCGGGCCGTCGCGCCGATCATGGGCCGAGCCGCCGGCGCTGGGAAGCCGGAAAGCGGGCTCTAGCCGCGGTCCATCCTGGCCCGGAGCCGCCGGGCGAGCTCGCGCGGCGTGTTCACGGACGCCGCCTTAACGGCCCGGGAACCGCATTCGGAGCACCGGAAGCGCTTCGTGAGCTGGACCAGGGAGGCGCCCGAGACGCGGCTGTCCTCCGCGTCGAACGAGCCCGCCCGGCCGCAGGAGAGGCACTGCACCTCGATCCGATGCCGGTCCGCCGGCGCGGCGTGCTCGTCGGGATCGCTCATCCTCCGGATTCCGACCGGCCGGGCGCGAGAGTCAAGCAGGCCCGGCCGGGCCGAAAGCATGACGCCACCGCCGCTTTCGTCGCGGGTGCCCGCCGTGCTACGGCGAGGGGCCGAGACGACGCGAGATCGACCGGCCGGGAGACACGATGGCGTCGGTCAGCATTCGGGACGTCCGCAAGGCCTTCGGACAGACGACCATCCTGCACGGCGTCTCGGTCGATATCCGGGACGGCGAGTTCGTGATCCTGGTCGGGCCGTCGGGCT
Source organism: uncultured Enterovirga sp. (assembly GCA_964244795.1). GTDB lineage: Bacteria > Pseudomonadota > Alphaproteobacteria > Rhizobiales > Beijerinckiaceae > Enterovirga. The sequence goes on along the minus strand of CAXTKM010000160.1, from coordinate 4,678 downwards.
GTGGAAAGTCCACCCTGCTCCGGATGATCGCAGGCCTCGAGAACATCTCGGGCGGCGAGATCGCGATCGGGGACAGGGTCGTGAACGACGTGCCCCCGAAGGAGCGCGACATCGCGATGGTGTTCCAGAACTACGCGCTCTACCCGCACATGACGGTTCGGGACAACATGGCGTTCTCCATGAAGCTCCGGAAGGCCCCGAAGGCCGAGATCGACGAGCGCACCGCGAAGGCCGCCGGCATCCTGGGGCTGAACGCCCTCCTCGACCGCTACCCGCGCCAGCTCTCCGGCGGTCAGCGCCAGCGCGTCGCTATGGGCCGGGCGATCGTGCGCGATCCCCAGGTCTTCCTCTTCGACGAGCCGCTCTCGAACCTCGACGCGAAGCTCAGGGTCGCGATGCGGACCGAGATCAAGGAGCTGCACCAGCGGCTCAAGACCACGACCGTCTACGTCACGCACGACCAGATCGAGGCGATGACGATGGCGGACCGGATCGTGGTCATGCACGACGGCATCGTCGAGCAGACCGGCGCACCGCTCGACCTCTACGACAGGCCCGGCAACCTTTTCGTCGCGGGCTTCATCGGCTCGCCGGCCATGAACTTCATCTCCGGGAAGGTCCGGTCGAACGGCACGCTCACCTTCCAGACGGGGAACGGCCTCTCGATCCCGCTCGACCGGGCTCCGCTGAACGCGAACGGCCGCGACCTCGTGATGGGCGTGCGGCCGGAGCATTTCACGGTCGCGCCCGACGGGATCGCGGTCGAGGTCGTCGTGGTCGAGCCGACGGGGTCCGAGACGCTGCTCGCCGTCCGGGCCGGTGGGCAGGACCTCACCTGCGTGTTCCGCGAGCGCGTGCTGCCGCGCCCGGGCGAGACGATCCACATCCGGCCGGACCCGGCCCTCGTCCACTTCTTCGACGCCGAGAGCGGGCAGCGCCTCGAGACATGACGACCGGCCGACGGCCGGACCGGCAAGGGGCGCAAAGACCCCGGAACGTTTCACCGACATCCTTCAGGGAGATGAGCCCATGACACCATTCCATCGCCGTTCGCTCTTGCAGGGCGGCGCCGCTCTCGGTCTCGCGGCCGGCGCGAGCCTCACCGATTTCGCCAAGGCCTGGGCGCAGACCTCGCCCTTCAAGCCGGAGCCGAACGCCCGCCTGAACCTCCTGCGCTGGAAGCGCTTCGTGGAGGCCGAGGACGTGCAGTTCATGAAGCTGGTCGCGGCCTTCGAGGGCGCCACGGGCGCCAAGGTCAACGTGACGAACGAATCCTACGACGACATCCAGCCGAAGGCGTCCGTCGTCGCGAACACCGGCCAGGGCCTCGACATGGTCTGGGGCCTCTACTCGCTGCCGCACCTCTTCCCCGAGAAGTGCCTCGACATGACCGACGTCGCCGATTACCTCGGCAAGGCCCATGGCGGCTGGTTTCCGGCCGGCGAGAAGTACGGCAAGTCCGGCAACAAGTGGATCTGCATCCCGCTCGCGACCACGGGCTCGCTGATCAACTATCGTCTCGCCGCCTCCGAGAAGGCCGGCTTCAAGGAGTTCCCGAAGGACACCGCCGGCTTCCTCGAATACGCAAAGGCGATGGCCGGGAACAAGACGCCGGTCGGGATGACGTTCGGGCACGCGTCGGGTGACGGCAACTGGCTGTACTGGCTGCTTTGGGCGCATGGCGGCAACCTCGTCGATGCCGCCGACAAGGTCGTGGTCAACTCGCCCGAGACCGCGAAGGCGCTCGAATACGGGAAGGCTCTGTACGAGACGTTCATCCCCGGCACGGCGTCCTGGAACGACTCGTCGAACAACAAGGCCTTCCTGTCCGGCGACCTCTACTGCACGAACAACGGCATCTCGATCTACGTCACGGCGAAGCGCGAGAACCCGGCCATCGCGGCGGACATGAACCACGCCTACATGCCGGTCGGGCCGATCGGGAAGCCGACGGAGCTGCACCTCTCGTTCCCGATCCTGACGTTCAACTTCACGAAGGCGCCGAACGCCTGCAAGGCCTTCATTGCCTTCATGCTGGACGCGGCGAACTTCGATCCCTGGATGGGCGCGGCGCAGGGCTACCTGTCCCACTTCCTCGCGGAGTTCGACAAGAACCCGGTCTGGACCGCGGACCCGAAGACGACCCCGTACCGCGACGTCTCGAAGCGGACCATGACGCCGGCCGGCCTCGGCACGCTGGGCGAGAAGCCGGCGGCCGCGATCGCGGACTTTATCGTCGTCGACATGTTCGCGAACTACGTCACCGGCCGCCAGGACCTGAAGACCGCGATGGCCGGCGCCGAGCGGCAGGCGAAGCGGATCTACCGCTAGCTCCGCGGCTCGCCCCGGCGAAAGCCGGGGCGGAACAGCGGGGAGCGTCCGGGTCCCGGCTTTCGCCGGGACGGGCGGGGAGCGGGCAGAACAGGATAGCGACGAAGCGTCATGGCCACTGAAGCGATGCAACGCCCCGCAGGGCTCGCGGCGAGCGGCGGCGGGCGCTCCTTCTGGAGGCGGCTCAGCACGAGCAGGGCCTGGCTCGGCGCCTGGTTCATGATGCCGACCGCGCTGATCCTCGGCCTCTTCCTGGCCTTTCCGCTCGTGAAGGGCGTTTGGATCTCGTTCACGGACGCCAAGATCGGGCGGCCGGGGACGTTCGTCGGGCTCGAGAACTACGAGTGGCTCTGGGACGATTCCGTCTTCTGGCTCTCGGTCTTCAACACGCTCCTCTACACGATCGTGGCGTCGGCCGTGAAGTTCGCGATCGGCCTCTACCTCGCGCTTCTGCTGAACAAGAACCTGCCGTTCAAGGCGCTGATCCGATCGATCGTCCTGATCCCGTTCGTGGTCCCGACCGTGCTGTCGGCGATCGCGTTCTGGTGGATCTTCGACAGCCAGTTCTCGATCATCTCCTGGTCGCTGCGCCATCTCGGCCTGATCGAGAGGAACATCAACTTCCTCGGCGATCCGGACCTCGCCCGGGCCTGCGTGATCTTCGCGAACATCTGGCGCGGCATCCCGTTCATCGCGATCACGCTTCTCGCCGGCCTGCAGACCGTGTCGCCCTCGCTCTACGAGGCCGCGACGATCGACGGCGCGACCCCGATCCAGATCTTCAACCGCATCACCCTGCCGCTGCTCACCCCGATCATCGCGGTCGTGATGACGTTCTCGGTCCTGTTCACCTTCACCGATTTCCAGCTTATCTGGGCCATGACGCGCGGCGGCCCGGTGAACGCGACGCACCTCATGGCGACCCTGTCCTACCAGCGCGGCATCCTGTCCGGTCAGCTAGGCGAGGGCGCCGCGATCGCGACCGCGATGGTGCCGTTCCTGCTCGCCGCGATCGGCGTGTCCTGGTTCGGACTCCAGCGGCGGGCCTGGCAGCAGGGCGGGCAGGATTCGTGAACGTCCCTACGCTCTCACGGCGTCATGCTGAGGAGCGCCGCGAAGCGGGGCGTCTCGAAGCACGCACCCAAGGTCCAGCGTGCTTCGAGACGCGGCCTCCGGCCGCTCCTCAGCATGACGCCGTCACTGCAGTTCGGACCTGAGGACCGCATGGCCGCCACCGTCACGACCCGCCCATCCGACCTCGTCGATCACTCGGAGGGGATGGCCTATCTCGACACGCTGCCCCGGCGCGTCGTCACGACCTACATCCCGCTGGCGCTCATCCTCGTCGTGCTGCTGTTCCCGTTCTACTGGATGGTTCTCACGGCCATCAAGCCGGACGAGCAGCTCATCGACATGGAGCGGTTCAATCCGTTCTTCGTCGTCTCGCCGACCCTGAAGCACATCTCGAAGCTGCTCTTCGAGACGCAGTATCCGCTCTGGCTCTGGAACACGATGTACGTGTCGGTGGCCGCGACCGTGCTGTCGCTCTTCGCGAGCGTGCTCGGGGCCTACGCGATCGTCCGGATCCGCTATCGCGGCGCGGGCTGGGTCGGGGCCGCGATCTTCCTCGCCTATCTCGTGCCGCCCTCGATCCTGTTCATCCCGCTGGCCACGATCATCCAGGCCTATGGGCTGTTCGATTCGCCGATGGCCCTCATCCTCGCCTACCCGACCATCCTGATCCCGTTCTCGACCTGGCTCCTGATGGGGTACTTCAAGACGATCCCCTACGAGCTCGAGGAATGCGCGCTGATCGACGGCGCGAGCCGCTGGCAGATCCTGACCAAGATCATCCTGCCGCTCGCCTTCCCGGGCCTGATCTCGGCCGGCATCTTCTCGCTGACGCTGTGCTGGAACGAGTTCATCTACGCGCTGACGTTCCTGTCCTCGACCCAGAACAAGACGGTCCCGGTCGCGATCGTGAGCGAGTTCGTGGACGGCGACATCTACCGCTGGGGCTCGCTGATGGCGGGCGCACTCGTGGGCTCGCTCCCGCTCGTGATCCTCTATTCCTTCTTCGTGGAGCACTACGTCTCCGCCCTGACCGGAGCCGTGAAGGAGTAGGACGCGCGGCCAGGACGGCGGGAGATCGCCCCGCGGGAGCGGCTCCGTACGGGCGCGACATTCGCCCGGTCCCGCCCCTCTCCTCCTGGAGTCCAGCGGATCGTAGATCGCATCGGGAGACGGCCTGATTACGCCGAGAGGTCCCGACCTCATCGAGCGGCAACCAGATCCTGTCTTACAAGGGCTGTCTTATAAGACAGGATCATCGTCGCGGGGGTGGGGG
>CAXTKM010000159.1:0-9670 GCA_964244795.1 uncultured Enterovirga sp. | reverse complement strand
GGCCGGGTCGGACAGGACGTCAGCCGTGAGCGCGCGACCGAGGCGGCGCGTCTCTGCGCCGTCAACGTGATCGCGCAGCTCAGGGCCGCCATCGGCGACCTCGATTCCGTGCGGCGCTGCGTCAGGCTCGGCGGCTTCATCACGAGCGCGCCGGATTTCACCGGGCAGGGCACCGTCATGAACGGCGCGTCAGACCTGATGGTCGCGGCCTTCGGCGAGGCGGGCCGTCACGCGCGCTCCACGATCGGGGTCGCGGGGCTTCCGCTCGGCGCCTCTGTCGAGGTCGAGGCGCTGTTCGCCGTCGGATGACCGCCCCGTCCTGGCTCGTCGCGCGGCCGATCGCGCATCGCGGGCTGCACGCGTCGGATCGCGGCATCTTCGAGAACACGATCGCGGCGGCCGAGGCCGCGATCTCGGGCGATTACGGGATCGAGTGCGACGTCCAGCTCTCCGCCGATGGCGAGGCCATGGTCTTCCACGACCATGAGCTCGACCGGCTCACGGGCGCGACCGGACCGGTCCACGACCGGTCGGCGGCCGAGCTCGCTCTCGTCCGCATCGGTGGCACGGACGACACGATCCCGACGCTCACGGGGTTCCTCGACCGGATCGCCGGCCGGGCGCCGGTCGTGGTCGAGATCAAGAGCCGCTTCGACGGCGACGAGCGACTCGCCCGCCGCGCGGCCGCGATCCTGGCCGGGCGTCGCGACCCGATCGCCGCGAAGTCCTTCGATCCCGCGATCGTCGCGCTGCTGCGACGGATCGCCCCCCGCGTCCGGCGCGGGATCGTGGCACAAGGGCGCTACGAGGGCGGCGAATGGGACCGTCTCGACGAGACGCGGCGGCACGCGATGGCGAACCTGCTCCACTGGGACGAGACCCGACCCGATTTCGTCTCGTACCGGCACGGCGACCTGCCCGGTCAGAACATCCTGATGCCGCAGATCCTGGCCGGCATCCCGGTCATGACCTGGACGATCCGATCGCAAGAGGAGGCCGATCGCGCCTCGGCCTTCGCGGACCAGATCGTGTTCGAAGGCTTCGTGCCTGCTTGAGCGGCTCCTCCGCGGCCTGCGGCGCGGTGGCGCCGTGACCGGCGGTACGCCCGCCGAACGATCGGTCGAGGTGAAGGTCGCCCAAGGGCTCGGCGCCGTGCCGGCCGCGGAGTGGGACGCCTGCGCGAATCCGCTCGCGGCAGAGGGCATCGAGCCCGATCACGAGACGCACAACCCCTTCGTGTCGCACGCCTTCCTGTCGGCGCTGGAAGAATCCGGCTCCGTCGGCGGTCGCACCGGATGGTCGCCTCTCCACATCCTTCTCGCGGGCCAGGACGGTCGCCTCGCGGCAGCAGCGCCCTGCTACCTGAAAAGCCACTCGATGGGCGAATACGTCTTCGACGGCGGCTGGGCGGATGCCTACGAGCGGGCGGGCGGACGCTACTATCCGAAGCTCCAGGTCAGCGTTCCCTTCACCCCCGTCACCGGCCCGCGCCTCCTCGTGCGCCATGGAGCCGGTTCGAGCGCGCGCGAGATCCTGCTCGGAGGGTTGAGGACGCTCCAGGCCCAGATCGGCGCATCCTCGACCCATCTCACCTTCCTGTCGCGCGAGGACAGCGACGACCTCGCGGCGCGCGGCTACCTCGCCCGGACGGACAAGCAGTTCCACTGGCTCGACGACGGGTTCGGCGATTTCGAGGGCTTCCTCGGCGCCCTCGCGTCGCGGAAGCGCAAGGCCATCCGGCGCGAGCGGCGCGACGCGCTGGCGTCCGGCATCACGGTCGCGGCGCTGACCGGCTCCGAGATCACCGAGGCGCATTGGGACGCGTTCTACGCGTTCTACGTGGACACCGGCTCGCGGAAATGGGGCCGGCCCTATCTCAACCGGCGCTTCTTCTCGCTCGTCGGCGAGAGGATGCGGGACCGCGTCCTCCTGGTCGTCGCGAGCCGGAACGGCCGCCCGATCGCGGGCGCGATCAACTTCATCGGCGACGTCGCGCTCTACGGCCGGAACTGGGGCTGCGTCGAGGATCACCCCTTCCTTCACTTCGAGGTCTGCTACTATCAGGCGATCGACTTCGCGCTCCGGCGCGGGCTGAAGCGCGTCGAGGCCGGCGCGCAGGGCGAGCACAAGCTCGCGCGCGGCTACCGGCCGGTCACGACCCACTCCGCGCACGACATCGCCGACCCGGGGCTTCGCCGCGCGGTCGCGGCCTATCTCGAGCGCGAGCGGCCATACGTGGCCGAGGCGCAGGCCGAGTACGAAGGCGCGACGCCGTTCCGGAAGGATGGCGGAGGCCAGCCCTGCGACGGGGAGCGGACGCCCGAGATCGAATAGCGGCCCCGCGCCAGCCGCTCATGCCGGCGAATGCCGGCACCCACCGGCACCGCGTGACACGAGGCCCCGACTTTCGTCGGGGTGAGCGGTGTGGAAAGGATGGCGGACGCTGTTCCGCGACGAGGCTTGCCCGTGAGCGTCTACGACCCGAACAACATCTTCGCCCGGATCCTGCGCGGCGAGCTTCCCGCGCAGCGCATCCATGAGGACGACCGCACGCTCGTCATCATGGACATCATGCCCCGCGCCGACGGCCATGCGCTCGTGATCCCGAAGGCCCAGAGCCGCACCTTTCTCGACATGGCGCCGGAGGATATCGCGGCGACCTACGCGACGGCACAGCGGGTCGCGCGTGCGGCCGTGGATGCGTTCGGGGCGGACGGGATCACGATCCAGCAGTTCAACGAGAGCGCCGGCGGACAGGTCGTATTCCACACCCATGTGCACGTGCTGCCGCGGCACGACGGCATTCCGCTGAGGCGTCATACGGGCGAGATGGCGAAGCCGGAGGTGCTGGACGCTCATGCGGCCAAGCTCCGGGCCGCGCTCGCGCGAACCGGATGATCGCGTCGCGAGCGCCCATCCCCGCGATCTCGGCGGTCGATGCGCCAGCGACCGGGCTCGCGCTCGCCGACCGCCGCCGCCACCCCGGCGCCGAGGGCGCGGATCGCTACGAGGCCTGAGGGGTACCCCGGTCGACGACCGCGACCTCCCGGCCTCTGCGACCGTCTCCGAAAGGGAGCCCGGCTCTGCCGGCCCTGCTCCGGCGCGGGGCGGACGATCTCGGGCCTCCCGTCGATCTACTGCGCTCGACTTGAACACGGAAGTCGTCGCTACCGGGGCGGTCCAAAGACAAGACGTCCTGTCATAATTCTGGACTATCCGCCGCGCAAAATTTGGTACAGTAAGAGACCGTCAACGACGGGGGCCTGCCCCCTCGATCGGGGGTTCCCAGACATGCTTGTGCGACGTGGATACCTGGCAGTGCTCGCGTCCCTAGCGATCGGGTTCGCGACCCAGGCGGCGGCGGCCGACGCTCGAAACGTGACCGTGGTCAACGCCACCGGCTACCAGATCAAGTTCCTGGGCTTCAATCCGCCGGATGATGATCAATGGAACGACAACGAGCTGAGCAGCGTGCTGAAAGACGGCGACAAGGTCTACGTGAAGTTCAACGGCGCCGATAAGGGGTGCGACTGGAACATTCGCGTCGACTGGGCAAATTACGACTCCGCCGTGCTCTGGAAGGGCGTCGATCTCTGCACGGTCGATGTCCTCACCCTGAAATACGACAAGGACACCAAGGTCACGTCTTTCACGGCCGAGTGACGGCACAGCTCAGGAGATCACGATGAGACGATTGTTGACCGTCACCTTCAGCGGCGCTTTCACGGCTGCATGCATCCTCACCGGTCCGGCTGCTCTCGCGGGTCCGGACGACGTGAAGTGGGTCGCGCAATGTGTCGGCGACAACGCGGACGCGAAGGTCGCCGTCGAGGTGGTCACCAAGTATTGCACCTGCATGAACAACAAGATGAGCGACAGCGAAACGCTGTCCATCACGCAGTGGGAGAAGACCCACGCGACCGAGCGGACCGCCTGCGACAGGGAAGCCGGCTGGCGTTAGCGTCCGGAGCGGTCGCGCCGGTCGGGGCCTTGCCGGCTCGGACCGGCGTGTCCGCATCTCGGCGCGCCGGTCTGGCGCTCAGCCGAACCGCTCGCGCGCGAGCCTCGCCCCGGCGCCCAGCGCCTGCAGCTTCGCGACGGCGACCGCTCGCGGCATCGGGGCGAGGCCGCAATTCGTGCAGGGCAGGATGCGCTCGGGCGGCACGAAGCGCATCGCGGTCTCGATCGTAGCCGCGACCTCTTCCGGCGTCTCGATCTGTTCGCTCGCGACGTCGATGACGCCGACCATCACGTCCTTGCCGGCGAGAAGGCTCATCAGGTCGGGCGGCACGCGCGAGTTGCGGCACTCCAGCGAGACCTGGTCGATCCGGCTCGCGGCGATCGCCGGGAAGATCGCCTCGTACTGACGCCACTCCCCGCCGAGCGTCGCCTTCCAGTCGAGGTTTGCCTGGATGCCGTAGCCGTAGCAGATGTGGACCGCCGTCTTGCAGCGGAGTCCCTCGGCCGCGCGGTGGAGCGCGTCGATGCCCCAGGCGACGACCTCCTCGGTGTAGACGTTGAAGGCCGGCTCGTCGAACTGGACGACGTCGATCCCGTCCTGTTCCAGCGCCCTCGCCTCCTCGTTCAGGATCGCCGCGAAGGCCATCGCCATCTCGACCCGGTCGCCGTAGAAGCGGTCCGCGATCGTGTCGATGATCGTCATCGGGCCGGGCAGCGTGAACTTCAGCTTGCCGGCGGTATGCGCCCGAGCCGCCTGTGCCTCGGTCGCGTGCACCCTCCCCTTCAGGCGGAGCGGGCCGGTCACGGTCGGGACCATCGCTTTGTAGCGGTCCTTCCGGATGCCCATCTCGACCTTGTGGTCGAAATCGATCCCCTCCACGCGCTCCAGGAACCCGTGGACGAAGTGCTGCCGGGACTGCTCGCCGTCGGTCACGACATCGATCCCAGCATCCTCCTGCTCCTTGATGACGAGCAGCGTCGCGTCGAGCTTCGCGGCCGCGAGGTCGTCGCCCTCCTGACGCCACGGCGCCCAGAGCTTGTTCGGCTCCGCGAGCCAGGACGGCTTCGGCAACGAGCCCGCGATGGTGGTCTCGAACATGGCAACCCTCCCTGTCTTGTCGTTGTTCAGCAGAAGCGGTCGAGCCGGATGATCCGGCACGGATCGCCGGTCTTCGCGGCCAGGGCATGCGGCGGACGCACGATCAGCGCCTCGGACTCCGCGAGGACGGCCAGCATCGACGAATCCTGGCGCGACTGGGCCGTCGCCGCGAGAGCGCCTGTCTCCGTCCGGGCGAGAGCGGCCCGCATGTAGTCCTGGCGGCCGTCATTCGCCGGAAGGTCCGCGCCGAGAAAGGCAAGCTCCTCGACATTCTCTCCCGCCAGCGGGTCGCCGAGCATGGCCCGGATGGCCGGCACGACGAACAGGATGCCGCAGACGATCGACGAGACCGGGTTGCCGGGCAGGCCAAGCAGCAGCGTGCGGCCGAGTCGCCCGTGCATCAGCGGCTTTCCCGGCCGGAGCGCGACGCGCCAGAAGCCGAGCTCCATGCCGTCCCGGGAAAGCGCGGCCTGGACGAGGTCGTGATCCCCGACCGACGCACCCCCGAGCGTGACCAGGAGATCGGCCGCCCCGTCGCGGGCGGCCCCGATGCAGCGCCCGAGATCGTCCAGGTTGTCCCGCGCGATGCCGAGATCGATCGGCTCCCCGCCGGCCCGGGCCACGATGGCCTGGAGCGCATACGGGTTTGAGGCGACGATCTGGTCGGGACCAGCCGCGTCGCCCGGCCGCACGAGCTCGTCGCCCGTGGCCAGGATCGCGACGCGCGGCCGCCGCCGCACGGGAAGCGAGCCGTGGCCCATCGCGGCCGCGAGCGCGAGCCGGCGCGCGTCGAGCCGCTGCCCGTCCCGGAGCAGCGTCTGGCCCCGGCTGAAATCGAGCCCGGCCGGTCGGATATAGCGGCCGGGCGACCCGACCTCGCGCACCGCGACGGTGCCCTCGCCCGCGTCGCAATCCTCCTGGATCGCGATCGCGTCGGCACCCTCGGGGAGCGGCGCGCCCGTGAAGATGCGGACCGCCTCGCCCGGCCCGACTCCGCCCGCATGGCGGCGGCCGGCGAGGCTCGTGCCCACGACCCGCAGCGTCCGGGGGAGCGCGGCGGCATCCGCGGACCGCAGGGCGTAGCCGTCCATCGCGGATGCCGCGAAGGGAGGCTGGTCGCGGGTCGCCGCGAGATCGGCCGCGAGCGTGCGGCCGGCGGCTTCCGCGATCGCGACGGTCTCCTGCCCCGTCGGGTCGGTGACGCCGGCCAGGATGCGCGCGAGCGCTTCTGCGACGGACAGGAGCGCCATCGTCAATCGGCCCGGTAATCGCCGGAGCGGCCGCCGCTCTTCCGGACGAGCCGGATGCCCTCGATCCGCATGCCGCGATCGGCCGCCTTCGCCATGTCGTAGACGGTGAGGCAGGCGACCGAGACGGCCGTCAGGGCCTCCATCTCGACGCCCGTCTGGCCCATGACCGCGACCTCGGCCGTGATCCGGATTCCGGGCAGGGTCTCGTCCAGCACGCAATCGACCCGCACCTTCGTCAGGAGGAGCGGATGGCAGAGCGGGATCAGCTCGTGGGTGCGCTTCGCGGCCATGATCCCCGCGAGCCGCGCGGTGCCGAGCACGTCGCCCTTCTTCGCGTCCCCGGACCGGATCAGGGCCGCGGTCTCGGCCGCCATGACGATCCGGCCCTCGGCCCGAGCCACGCGAGCGGTCGCGGGCTTGTCGGACACGTCGACCATATTGGCGGCACCCGTTCGATCGAGGTGGGTGAGTTCAACCATATTGGTCAATCCGCTGTCCCAAGCAGGCGCCGGGTCGCGGCCGCGACGTCGGGCTCGCGCATCAGGCTCTCGCCGACCAGGAACGTCTCGATCCCCGAGCCCCGCAGGCGGGCGAAGTCGGCCGCGGTGGCGATGCCGCTCTCGGCCACGACGATCCGGTCGGCCGGCACGCGTGGCGCGAGCCGCTCGGAGACCGCGAGCGAGGTCTCGAAGGTCCGGAGGTCGCGGTTGTTGATGCCGATGAGGGTCGCGTCGAGCCGGAGCGCCCGGTCGAGCTCGGCCTCGTCGTGTACCTCGACCAGGACCGCCATCGCGAGGTCCCGGGCCGATCGGGCGAGCGCCCCCGCTTCGTCGTCGGTGACGGCCGCCATGATGATCAGGATGCAATCCGCCCCGAGCGCCCGGGCCTCGAACACCTGGTAGGGCTCGAACAGGAAGTCCTTGCGGAGAGCCGGACAGGCACAGGCGTCCCGCGCCTCCGCGAGAAACTCCGGGCGGCCCTGGAAGGAGGGTCCGTCGGTCAGGACCGACAGGCAGGCGGCTCCGCCCGCCTCGTAGGCGCGGGCGAGAGCCGGCGGGTCGAAGGCGGCCCGGATCAGCCCCTTCGACGGGCTCGCCTTCTTGATCTCGGCGATCAGCGCCGGCCGGCCGGCCGCATGGCGGTTCCGGAGCGCCGCCACGAAGTCCCGGGGCGGGGCCTCGGCTCTCGCGCGCCGCTCCATCTCGGCCGGCGCGACGGCGTCCTTCGCGCGCGCGATCTCCTCGCGCTTGTAGGCCGCGATCCGGGCGAGGACGTCTGTCACGGCTCGCTCCGGTTCGAGACCGCGACCAGCCGGTCGAGCGCCGCTCGCGCCGCTCCGCTGTCGAGCGCCGCCCGGGCCTGAAGGACGCCATCGCGCAGGTCGTCCGCAACCCCGGCGACGGCGAGCGCCGCGCCGGCATTCATCAGCCCGATGTCGCGATAGGCCGTCGCCGCCCCGTCGAGCACCGCCCGGAGCGCGGCGGCGTTGTGATCCGGATCGCCGCCTTTCAGACCCTCCGGGCGGGATCGCGCGAGCCCGACATCCTCGGGCGCGACCGTCATGGAGCGGAGCGTGCCGGCCTCGAGCACGACGATCTCGGTCGGGCCGGTCGTCGTGATCTCGTCGAGCCCGTCCGATCCGTGAACCGTCCAGACGCGCTCGGAGCCGAGATCGCGGAGCGCCTCGGTGAGGGGCGTCATCCAGGCCCCCGACGGCACGCCGAGAAGCTGGCGCCGGACGCCGGCCGGGTTCGCCAGCGGACCCAAGAGGTTGAACAGCGTGCGGGTTCCGAGCTCGACCCGGACCGGCCCGACATGCCGCATCGAGGTATGGTGGGTCTGCGCGAACATGAAGCAGAGCCCGGCGTCCCGCAGGCACGCCGCGAGCGCCTCCGGCCCGAGCCCGATCCGGACGCCGAGCGCGCTCAGCACGTCCGCCGCGCCCGACCGCGAGGAGGCGGCCCGGTTGCCGTGCTTCGCGACCGGGATTCCGCAGCCCGCGACGATGATCGCCGCGAGCGTCGAGATGTTGTAGCTGCCGGAGCCATCGCCGCCCGTTCCGACGATGTCGATCGCGCCCGGCGGCGCCTCGACCCGGACCATCCTGGCCCGCATCGCTTCGACCGCCCCGATGATCTCGGCCTGCGCCTCGCCCCGGACCCGGAGCGCCATGAGGAAACCGCCGGCCTGCGCCGGGGTCACCTCGCCGGAGAGGAGAAGCTCGAACGCATCCCGGGCCTCCTCGCGCGTCAGCGCCGCGCCGGTCGCCACCTTGGCGATGAAGGGCTTGAACGAGTCCATCGCGGCTCAATGCACAGGCCGAACCGGCTTGTCACGCTGCAGCCGCTTCTCCCGCATCGGCGCGAGGGAAGCGCCGTCGCTACGAGGCGTACTTCACGGTGCAGCCGTAGGGACGAGCCGACGCGACCGCGACCGGCCGGCCTTCCGCCAAGTCGGCGAGGGCGGCATCGACAAAGTTCTTCGCCGTCTTCAGATCGGCCGCGTTCGTGGACGGCTTGTCGTCGATCCCGCCCATATAGGCGAGCATGCCGTCGGGCTTGACGACGAACATGTGGGGCGTCGTCTGGGCCTTGTAGATCCGGCCGAGGTCGCCGGCCGGATCGAGCAGGACGGCGCTGGGCGCGGCGCCGCGGTCCGTGGTCAGCCTGTTCGCCTTCGCGCCGTCGGCGAAACCCTGTTCGCCCGGCGCGGACGAGATGACCGAAAGCCAGACCACGTCCTTCGCGGTCCACTTCTTCTGCGTCGCCTGCATGCTGGCGGCGTTGTAATGCTTCAGCACGAAGGGACATTCGTCGTTAGTCCATTCGAGGACGACGGTCTTGCCCTTGAAGTCGGCCAGCGAAACGGTTCGGCCGTTGGAGTCGACCGCCTTGAAGTCGGGCGCGGGCGCGCCGATCCGCGGACCCGGTGCGACCGGAGTGAGCGCGAGGGCCCCAGTCGCGCTCGCGACCGTCGCGAGAAGGGCGGTCGATACGGCGTCTCGTCGTGTGAGGGTCATCGGATCACTCCCGGAGGGGCGGTTGCTGGGCCGCGGAGGTCGGCCCGTCGCGACGACGTCGCGAGCCGGGCCAGTCCGTCGAGGACGACGGATTCGGTCAGGATCTGCGGAAGCACGAGCGGCTCCCCGCGACCCGGATAGACGATGTAGAGCGGAACGCCGCTGCGGCCGTGCCGCTCCAGGAGCCGCGTGATCTCGGGGTTCTGGTTCGTCCAGTCGCCCTTCAGGTAGGTGATCCCGGTCTCGCCGAACCGCGCCCGCACGGCCTCGGTGGAGAGGACGACGCGCTCGTTCACGAGGCAGGTGATGCACCAGGCCGCCGTCATGTTGACGAAGACCGGC
>CAXTKM010000158.1:0-9750 GCA_964244795.1 uncultured Enterovirga sp. | reverse complement strand
TTTACGGTCACCTTCCAGGAGAGCGTGACCGGCGTCGGTCCCGGCGCTTTCGCGCTCGCCGCGACCGGCACCATCTCCGGAACGGTCACGGCCGTCAGCGGCAGCGGCGGCCTCTACACGGTCACGGTCGGGGGCGTGACCGGGGACGGCACCTTGCGGCTCGACCTCAAGGCCTCCGGCACCGGCATCCAGGATGCGGCCGGCAACGCCGCCCCGGGCTTCACGGGCGGCGAGAGCTACACGCTCGACCACAGCGGGCCTGGCGTCGTCTCGGCGAGCCTCCAGGACGGGACGTATCGTCTGGGCCAGGCGCTCGACGTCGCGGTCCGCTTCGACGAGGCCGCCTTCGTGGCGACCGCGGGCGGCACACCGTACTTGACGCTCGCGCTCGACGGCGGCGGCACGGTGCGGGCGGTCTACGGGGGCGGCTCGGGCACGAACCTCCTGACCTTCCGGTACGTGGTCGCGAGCGGCGACCTGGATTTCGACGGCGTGACGCTCGGCTCCGCGATCCTGCTCGACGGCGGCACGATCACGGACGCGCTCGGGACCGCCGCGTCCTCCCTCCCGCTCTACGGCGTCGTCTCGAGCGCGGGCGTCCTGGTCGACGCGGTGCCCCCGAGGGCGGTCTCGATCCTGCCGACCGACCCGGGACCCAGCAACGCGTCGAGCACGTCCTTCACGGTCACCCTGTCCGAGGACGTGACAGGCATCGAGGCCACGGATTTCAGGCTCGTCGGGACCGCGACGGGCACGATCGGCTCGGTCACGGGCAGCGGCCGCAGCTACACCGTGGCCGTGGACGGGATCGTGGGCGACGGCACGCTCCGGCTCGATCTCGACCCGGGCGGCCATCCTGTCACCGATCTCGCCGGCAATACGCTCGGTGCGGCCCATACGGGCGACGCCGTCCACGTCGTCGACCAGACCGCACCCGCTCCCGTCGCCATGTCGGTCCCGGCGAGCGGGACCTACACGGCGGGCCAGGCGCTGCTGTTCAGCGTCGGCTTCGACGAGACGGTGGTGGTCGCGGCAGCCGGCGGCATCCCGCGTCTCGCGATCGACCTCGACGCCGGCGGCAGGGTCTACGCGGATTACGCGGGCGGCGGCGGGACGAGCACGCTGCGGTTCGTCCACACGGTCGCGCCGGGCGAGCAGGACCTCACCGGGATCGTCACCGGCACGAGCCTGGACGCCCATGGCGGAACGATCCGGGACGCGGCCGGGAACGCGGCGAGCGTCTCGATCGCGGCCGTCGAGCCCTCGACCGGCGGCGTCGCGATCGACGCGATCGTGCCCACCGTCACGGGCCTGACGGCCTCGGGCGCGGGCGTCTCGTCCGGAAATGGCCTGCTCGCCGCGGGCCAGACGGTCGTGCTGACCGCGACGTTCGACAAGGCCGTCCTCGTCGACACGTCGCTCGGCAGCCCGACGCTCTCTCTCGACGACGGCGGCGTCGCGACCTACGCGGGCGGCTCCGGCACGACCGCGCTCACCTTCACCTACGGCGTCGCGGCGGGCGAGACTTCAGCCGACCTCCACGTCTCCGGCGTGAACCTCGCCGGGGCGACGATCAGGGACCGGATCGGCAATCCCGCCGACCTCTCGAACGCCGTCGCGAACCCGGCGGGCACGCTCGTCGTCGACACGGCCCCGCCGAGCCTCGCAATCACGAGCGACCACGAGCGGCTGAAGGCCGGCGAGACCGCGACGATCACCTTCACGTTCAGCGAAGATCCGGGCACGACCTTCGCGTGGGACGGCCGTATCGGCGACATCGCCGTCAGCGGCGGCACGCTCGGCCCGATCACGGGATCGGGCGTCGTCCGCAGCGCCACCTTCACGCCCGGTCCGGGCGTCGACGGCGGGGTCGCCAGCATCGCGGTGCCGGGCGACCTCTACACGGACGCCGCCGGCAACCCGGGCGGCGCGGGCGCCTCGCCGCGGCTCGCCTTCGACACGACCGCGGACGCGGCACCGCGCGCGACCCTCGCGCTCGACGACACGGCGGATCATCTCGTCAACCGACAGGAGGCCGCGGCCCTCTCGTTCACGGTCGCGGGCCTCGATCCCGATGCCGGCGCGATCGCGTCCTTCACGGACGGGATCCGCATTGCGAGCCTCGGCATCGCGGCGAACGGGACATTCCTGGTCGACCTCGCGGCCCTCTCGGGCCGCGTGACATCGAGCCTCGCCATCACCGATCTCGCGGGCAACACGGCCAGCGTCGCCGGCAACGCCTTCGTGCTCGACACGGCCGCGCCGGCGCGCCCGACGGCAGCGCTGAGCGCGGCCTCGGATACCGGAGCGTCTCCCACCGACGGCCTCACGGGCGATGCCAGGCCCCTGATCACGGGCAGCGCGGAGACCGGCTCGACCGTCACGCTCTACGACGGCGACGGGACGGCGCTGGGAACCACCCTCGCGACCGCCGGGTCCTTCGCCATCGCGAGCAGCCGGCTCGGCGAGGGCGCGCACACGCTGACCGCGACAGCCGTCGACGCGGCCGGCAACGCCAGCCTCGCATCGGCCGGCGTGGCGGTCACGGTCGACACGACCCCGCCGGTCGCGCCGATCCTTGCCCTCGCCCGCGATTCCGGTGTCGCGGGCGACGCGATCACGAACGATCCGGCGATCGGCTACGCCACGCCCGCCCCGGGCGACGTGCTTCTCTACGAGATCGACGGCGGCGGTTTCTCGACGACGCCCCCGGCGGTCACGACCGACGGCCGGCACATCGTCAGGGTCGAGGCGCGCGACGCGGCCGGGAACGTCGGCCCCGCGGCGAGCCTCGCCTTCACGCTCGACACGGCCGCACCGACGCGTCCGACGGCGGCGCTGAGCGCGGCCTCGGATACCGGAGCGTCTCCCAGCGACGGCCTCACCGCCGAGACCCGGCCCCTGATAACCGGCAGCGCCGAGGCCGGCTCGACCGTCACGCTCTACGACGGCGACGGGACGGCGCTGGGGAGCACCACGGCGACCGCCGGGTCCTTCGCCATCGCGAGCAGTCGGCTCGGCGAGGGCGCGCATACCCTGACGGCAAGAGCCGTCGACGCGGCCGGCAACGCCAGCCTCGCCTCGGCCGGCATTCCGATGGTCGTCGACACGACGCCGCCGGTCGCGCCGACGCTCGCGCTCACGGACGACACGGGCGCATCCTCGACGGATCTCGTCACCGGCAACGCCGCGCTCACGCTGTCCGGCCGCGAGGGGAGGTCGGTCCTCGCCTACATCGTGGACGGCATCCCGGCCGCATCCTACGACCCGGCCACGCTCGGCCAGGGCGAGCACTCCGTCTCCGTCACCCAGACGGACGCCGCGGGCAATTCCTCGATCCTCAGCACGATCCACTTCACGTTCGACACCGTCGCGCCTGCCGTCGCGATCTCGACGCAGTTGGGCACGACGAGCCAAGCCTCCGCCACGCTCGCCGGAACCGTCGGTGCCCAGGATGCCGGGACGTCGGTGCGCATCACCGAGAACGGGACCCTGCTGGGCAGCGCGACGGCCGCACCGGACGGCCGTTGGAGCACACCCCTGACGCTCACCGAGGGGACCCACGTGCTGGTCGCCTCCGACACCGACCTCGCCGGCAATGTCGGCCACGCCTCGATCACGCTGTCATACGGGGCCCCGGGCGCGGGCGGCGGCGGCTCCGAAGGGTCGGGTGGGTCGGGCGGCCCGGGCGAGAGGCCGGCCGCGAACCCCGACGCGACGGCCTTGGCCGCCCGCACGGTCGCGACCGGCAATGTCCTCGCGAACGACCACGCCGCCGATGGCGCGCTGGCCGTGACGGCGATCCAGGTCTCCGGCTGGGGCAGCGTCGCCGTGCCGGTCTCGGGCGACGTCACGGTCCAGGGGCGGTTCGGCAGCCTGACGATCGGCAAGGACGGCCACTACGCCTACGTGGGCACGACGGTCGGATCGGAGGCCTTCACCTACACCGTCGCGGACAGCCACGGCGCGACCGCCAGCGCGACGCTGACCGCCACGGTCGCGCCGGGCCCGCCCCCGGCCTCGGACGCGACCTTCGGGTTCGCGTTCCTCGACGCGCGCGTCACGTACAGCCGGGGCGACGCGCTGCTAATCGGCCCCGACGGGTCCGTGCACGACGTCTCCGGCATCGGCCACCTGCACTTCACGGACGGGACCATCGACGAGGCCGACGGCGCGCCGCTCGTCGACGACCTGTTCTACTTCGCCCAGAACCGCGACGTTTACGCCGCGCATGCCGATCCGGACCAGCACTACAGCCAGTTCGGCTGGCGGGAGGGGCGCGACCCGAACCCGTATTTCTCGACGCAAGGGTATCTCGCGGCCAATCCCGATGTCGCGAAGGCCGGCGTCGACCCGCTGCTGCACTACGATCAGTTCGGCTGGAAGGAAGGCCGTAGCCCCGGCCCCGGGTTCTCGGCGGAAGCCTACCGCGCGATCAATCCCGACGTCGCCGCCGCCGGCATCGATCCGCTCGAGCACTTCCTGGCCTTCGGCCAGGTCGAAGGCCGCGCGATCGTTCCCGGCGAGACGGTCGCGTCGAACGGCGACCATCTCTACGGGGCCTTCGACGCGACGTGGTATCTCGCGACCTATCGCGACGTCGCGGCCGCCGTCCCGCCCGGCCAGGACCAGGACGGCTTCGCGTTCACCCACTACCTGACGGTCGGCTGGAAGGAAGGCCGCGACCCGGACCCGCTGTTCTCGACGACCGGCTATCTCGCGGCCAATCCCGACGTCGCGAGGGCCGGCGCGAACCCGCTGCTGCAATATGAACTCTTCGGCTGGCGGGAGGGCCGCGATCCGTCCAGCCTCTTCGATACGGACGCCTATCTCGCGGCCCATCCCGACATCGCCCTGTCGCAGGCCGAACCGGTGCAGCACTATCTCCAGCACGGCATGAGCGGCGGCCAGCACGGGTAGCTGAGCCGCGCCGGGCAGGACACGTCCAGTACAGTTCCGGACCCAGCACGGATCGTTCACTGCGCGAAGCCAAGACGAAGAGGTCGGCGGACAGCAAGATCAGTTCACGATCGCCGCGAATCGAGCAAGCTCAAGCATACTTGCAGATGGCGCAAGTCCATCGCCGGTCGAGATCGAAGCCGCCGAGCACGCTCCGATCGATATGGCTGCCCGCACGGCGCAAGCTCGCGACGAGCCGGCGCCGACGTCACCTCCCCGTCATCGAGCGACGTTAGGACCTCGTTAAGACCTGCCCAGGGGCGGGTCTGACGAGAGCGGCTGATGCCGGTCCCGACCCGGCGACGAGCCGCTTCCCCTGACCGCGACCGGCTCGATCCGATCGCCGAGACGTCCGGACGGGAGAGGGTCGAGATGGTTGCGTTCAGGTCTTGTCCTCGCCTCGTCCCGCGCGCCGCTGATCGGGAGTGCTGTCCAGCCTCTCCGTGAAAGTTCTTCCAAGACGTGCGGCCGACAGGATCGGCTCAACGCGAACGTCTTGCCCTTCCTACTCCCGCACATGAGCTGGCGCACGTCTCGGACGGCGTCGTTCATCAGTGCTATCGAAAGATGACATCATGGCTTTGACGGCTGGTTCCATCGCCTTCGTCGGTTTCAATTCGGACGGAAACGACAACGTCGCATTCGTTGCTCTGGAGGCGATCGCTGCAGGCACGCAGATCGTCTTCGAAGACAACGAGTGGAACGGAACAGCCTTCGTCGATGCGAACGAGAACGCGGTCGTCTGGACCGCGTCCACGGCGGTCGCGGCCGGGACGGTCGTCCTTCTCGACAATCTGGGCGCAGGGACGCTGGCGGCCAGCACGGGCACGCTGGTCGCGGCAGCGGGCCGGGGCGCCAACCGAGGCATCAGCAACGGCGACGAGGTGCTCTACGCCTATACCGGGACGGCCGCGGCGCCGATCTTCCTCACCGCCGTCGGCAATGGCGGGTACAGCGCCGCGAACGGGCTGCTGACCGGGACGGGTCTCGTCGCCGGGCAGACCGCGATCGATCTCGCGGCTCTCGACGACGACCTCGACATCGCCTCCTTCACGGGCGCTCGAACCGGCCAGGCGACCTTCGCGGCCTACGCGGCCGTCATCAACACGCCCACGAACTGGAATTTCCAGGATCTGGCCGGCGATCAGTCGATCGACGGGACCGCCCCCGACGTGCCGTTCTCGACCGCGGCCTTCACGACCCAGGCCGTGGCCGCGGCGACCGTCTCGGTCGCGGCAACGGACGGCCTCGCGACCGAGGGGTCGGATCCCGGGCTCGCGTTCACCTTCACCCGCAGCGGCGGCGACCTGACCCAGGCCCTCACGGTGAGCTACACGCTCGCGGCCGCCGCGCAGAACGGCGCGACGCCGGGGACCGACATCGCCGGCGACAATGCCGGGCTCTCTGGAACCGTGACCTTCGCGGCCAACGCGACGACGGCCACGCTGGCTCTCAGCGCGGTCGACGACGTCGCGATCGAGCCGACGGAAGGCTTCACGGTCACGGTCGCGGCCGGCGCCGGCTACACCGCCGGCGGTGCCGCGGCGACGGGCTCGATCGTCGACAACGACGTGACGCTGTCGATCAACGACCGCAGCATCGTCGAGGGCGATAGCGGCACGCGCATCATCACCTTCACCGTGACCGCGACCGCCGCGGCTCCGGCGGGCGGCATCGCGTTCACGGTCGACACCCTCGACGGCACGGCGACGGCCGGCACGGATTACGTCGCGCTTGTCGGCCAGGCCGGCACGATCGCGGCGGGGCAGACCAGCACCACGATCAGCGTGACGGTGAACGGGGACAGCGCGATCGAGGGCGACGAGACCTTCACGGTCGTCCTCTCGAACCCCGTGAACGCGACGATCGCCGACGGCCAGGGCGCCGGGACGATCGTGAACCAGGACGCGGCTCTCGCGATCGGGGGCACCAACGTCTACGCGGCCGCGCCGTCCCTCCAGGGTCAGCAGGGCGCGACCGCGACCGCCGCCCCCCAGGCCACGAACGCGCTGAGCCTCGTCCGGCTCGGCGACTACGCGGCGACGGCCGACCCGGCGACCGCCCGGCAGGCCAACGCCGAAGTCGTCGCCTACGACAAGTCCACCGGCACGCTCTACGTCCAGAACACGGTCGAGAACCGGATCGAGATCGTGACCCTCTCGGCCACGGGCGCGCTGACGAAGGCGGGCGAGATCCTGCTCGCGACCCTTCCCGGCATCGGCGGCGTCACGGCCGATTACGGGTCCGTGAACTCGGTCGCGGTCTATAACGGCCTCGTGGCTGTCGCCTATGCGAGCCAGACCGGCGACGCCGCCGGCCGGGTCGCGCTGTTCGACGCGACCGGAACGCTCTTGAAGCTGATCGAGGTCGGGGTCGGGCCCGATCAGTTGGTCTTCACGCGCGACGGCCTGAAGCTGCTCGTCGCGAACGAGGCCGAGCAGGCGACGGTCGGCTCGAACCCGGTCGGCGGCGTGTCGATCATCGACGTGTCCGGCGGCGTCGCGGGCGCCGCGGGCGCGACCGTCACGGCGACCGTCGGGTTCGCCGGGCTGAACGGCTTCGAGACCCTGCTCCGGGACCGCGGAGTCGCGGTGACGCCCGGGAACGGCGCCGCCGCCGACATCGAGCCGGAATACATCGCGATCTCGGCCGACAACAAGTTCGCCTTCGTGACGCTGCAGGAGGTGAACGCGGTCGCGGTGATCGATCTCGTGAACCCCGGCACGGCCCCGATCGCGATCCAGCCGCTCGGGTCGGTGAACCACTCGCTCGCCGGCAACGAGTTCGACGCCTCCGACCGGGACAACGGCAGCGGCGGCCCCTCGATCCGGATCGGCGCGACGCCGTCCGGCGCCCCGATCTACGGGCTCCTCCAGCCGGACTCGATCGCCTCCTTCACGACCGGCGGCTCGACCTACTTCATCACCGCGAACGAGGGCGACCAGCGGGTGATCGGCGGCGTCGACGACACGGCCGACGTGGACCGGCTCAGCACGATCGCGGATAGCCGCCTCACGCCGGAGCTCCGGGCCCTGAAGGCCGACCCGGCCTATGCCCGCCTGAACATCTCGCTCCGGACCGGCGACACCGACGGCGACGGCATCATCGACCAGTTGAACGCGATCGGCGCCCGCGGCCTGTCGATCTTCCGCTACGAGCTCGACGGCACCGTCACCAAGGTGCGCGAGACCGGCGGCGAGTTCGAGAAGATCCTCGCCGCGGCGGCGCCGACCCGGTTCAACAACGACTCGGTCGTGGGCAACACCCTCGACGACCGCTCGGACAACAAGGGACCCGAGCCCGAGGGCGTCACCGTCGGGACGGTCAACGGCCGGGTCTACGCCTTCGTGACGCTGGAACGTCAGAGCGGCATCATCGTCTACGACGTCACCGATCCGGCCAACGCCTCCTACGTCTCCTACGTGCCCCCGAAGCTGAACACGACCGGCACGTTCCAGCCCGATCTCGGCCCGGAGGTCGTGACCTTCATCGCGGCGGCCGACAACCCGACCGGCATGGACCTCGTGGTCAGCGCGAACGAGGCGTCCACGAACGCGATCAGCACGGGTGCGACCCTCTACGCGGCCCTGGTCCAGGGCGCCGCGCAGCAGGTCGGTTTCGCGCCGGGCTCGCTCACGGTCGGCCAGCCCGAAGGGAACGCCGGGACGACGACCTACAGCTTCACGGTCCAGCGGACGGGCGGCGTGATCGGCGCGGTCGCCTTCGACGGCTCCGTGACGCTCACCGGCGCGACGGCGGCCGACTTCGCCGGCGGCGTCGCGCCGACGACCTTCTCGGGCACGATCGCCGACGGGCAGGCGAGCGCGGTCGTCACGATCTCGGTCGCGGGCGACACGAATGCCGAGCCGAGCGAGAGCTTCACGCTCGCCCTCACCTCGGCGACCAACGCCCGTGCCGGCGAGGGCATCGCGGCGGCGGTCGCCACGACCGGCAATCAGGCCACGGGAACGATCCAGGATGACGACGCCGTCGCCGTGCCGGGCACGATCGGGCTGACCACGACCCCCTACACGCAGAACTTCGACACGCTCGCGGCGACCGGCACGAGCGCCGTTCTGCCGAACGGCTTCCTCCTGTCCGAAGCCGGCACGGGCGCGAACGCGACCTACGGTGCCGATCCCGGATCGAGCAACG
Source organism: uncultured Enterovirga sp. (assembly GCA_964244795.1). Lineage (GTDB taxonomy): Bacteria > Pseudomonadota > Alphaproteobacteria > Rhizobiales > Beijerinckiaceae > Enterovirga. The sequence goes on along the minus strand of CAXTKM010000158.1, from coordinate 636 downwards.
CGGGCAACACCTACAGCTACGGCGCGGCGGGATCTTCGGAGCGCGCGCTGGGCTCGCTCGCGAGCGGTTCCGTGCAGTCGACCTTCGGGGCCGTCTTCACGAACACCACGGGCGCGGCGATCACGTCGCTCAGGATCGAGTACAACGGCGAGCAATGGCGCGCGGGCGGTCGGACCGACTCTGACCCGCTGGCGTTCTCCTACCAGGTGGGCGCGACCAACGTCACCGCCGGGACGTGGACGCCGTATGCCGCGCTGAGCTTCGGCCCGCCCGCGATCGCGATGGCCGGTGCTCAATCGACCCCCGTCACCGTGCATTTCGATCAGACGATCACCGGGCTCACCATCGCGGCCGGGCAGACGTTCGGCATCCGCTGGGTCGACGGCAACGCGCTCGGGAACGACGACGGGCTCGCCATCGACGACCTGACGGTGTCGGCCGGCAGCGGCACGCCGGCCGGCACGACGCTCTCGATCGCGGCGACGGATGCCAGCAAGGTGGAAGGCGCGGCCGGCGCGACCACCCCGTTCACCTTCACGGTCACGCGCGGTGGAGACGTCACGGGCGCGACGAGCGTCGGCTACGCCGTGACGGGCGGCACGAACCCGGCCGATGCGGCCGATTTCGGCGGCGCCT
>CAXTKM010000157.1:0-9759 GCA_964244795.1 uncultured Enterovirga sp. | reverse complement strand
ATCCAGGCCGGCTTCGACCGCGCCTTCGCGACCATCATCGATTCGAACTCCACCATGGCGATCGCGGCCCTGATCCTCTTCTTCATGGGATCCGGCCCGGTCCGGGGCTTCGCGGTGGTGTTCATCCTCGGCATCCTCACGACGGTCATCACAGCCGTGACCATGACCCGCATGATGATCGCCATCTGGTACAACTGGACGCGCCCGAAGGCGCTGCCGTTCTGAGGGAATGATCGTGCGTCTCCTCCGCCTGTGGCCCGACGACACGAATTTCGACTTCATGCGCTACCGGCATGTGTCGTTTCCGCTCTCGGCCGCCATCTCGCTCGCGATCGTGGTCATCTTCATGACGGTCGGCCTGAACTACGGGGTCGACTTCAAGGGTGGCACCCTGATCGAGATGCAGACGAAGGACCGTGCCCGCGCCGACATGGCGGCCGTGCGGGGCGCGGCGAACGGCTTCGGCTTCGGTGAGGTCGAGGTGCAGGAGTTCGGCCAGGAGGGCGGCGTGTCGCTGCGCTTCCCGATCCAACCCGGCGGCGAGGCCGCGCAGGGTCAGGTCGTCGAGAAGGCCAGGGCCGAGTTCGGCGGCCGCTACACCTTCGAGCGGGTCGAGACCGTCGGGCCCCGCGTCTCGGGCGAGCTCGTCCAGTCCGGCACGATCGGGGTCATCCTGTCGGTCTTCGCCGTGCTCGCCTATCTCTGGTTCCGGTTCGAGCGCGAGCTCGCGGTCGCGGCGATCGTCGGCACCCTGCACGACATCGTCCTCACGATCGGGTTCTACGTGATCACGCGTCACGAGTTCAACATGACCGCGATCGCGGCCATCCTGACGATCGTCGGGTATTCGCTGAACGAGACCGTCGTGGTGTTCGATCGGACGCGCGAGCTGATGCGGCGCTACAAGACGATGCCCTCGGTCGAGCTCCTGAACCTTTCGATCAACACGACGATGTCCCGCACCGCGATCACGTCGATGACGACGATCCTGGCTCTCGCGGCGCTGGTCATCTTCGGCGGGCGCGCGATCGAGGGCTTCGCGCAGGTGATGCTGGCCGGCGTGTTCATCTGCACATATTCGGCGATCCTGATCTCCTCCCCGAGCCTGATCTATCTCGGTCTCCGGTCTTCGCAGCGGACCGCTTCGCGCGAGGCCGGCGGGCGGGTGCCGCAGCCGGCCGAGTGAGCGCCCCGTCCGGCGTCGACGACGACCCGACGGGTGCGAGCGCCGGCTTCGTGCCGGGCCGGCACATGATCGAGTTCTATGGGCGGGGCGGATTTCGGTTCGCAGGGATGTCCCATCGCGGCTCCATCCTGATCCGCCTCTCCGGCATCGAGGCCTGGCCGGTCGCGTCGGGACGGGCGATCCGGGCGATCGACCTTGCCCCCGTGTTCGAGGAGGAGCCCAGGATCGAGTTCCTGATCGTCGGCACGGGCACGGAGATGGTCGTGCTGCCGGACGCGCTCCGGGGTCCGTTCCGGGAGGCCGGCATCTCGATCGACGCCATGCAGACCGGCCCGGCCGTCCGCACCTACAACGTCCTCCTGGCCGAGAACCGCCGCGTCGGCGCGGCCCTCGTCGCAGTCGATTAGGCCGGGATGGCGGCCGACCTCGCCGGCGCCTACGCCCATTGCGCGACCCTGGTCCGCGAGCAGGACCGAGACCGCCACTGGTCGACCCTCCTGGCCCCGGCAGAGGCCCGCCCGCACCTCTGCGCGCTCTATGCGGTCTCGATCGAGATCGCCCGCGTCCGGGACGCCGTCAGCGCCCCGATGCCGGGCGAGATCCGGCTGCAATGGTGGCGCGATGCGGTGGAGGGATTGGCCCGCGGCGACGCCTCGTCCAACCCCGTCGCGGCCGCGCTCGAGGACACGATCGAGCGATTCCGGCTGCCTCGCCAGGCTTTCGTCGACCTGATCGATGCGCGCGTCTTCGACCTCTACGACGACCCGATGCCGACACAGGGCGACCTCGAGGGCTACCTCGGCGAGACGTCTTCGGCCCTGATGCGGCTGGCCTCGCTCGTGGTGGCCGGAGGAGCGGACCTCGGGGGGGCCGAGGCCGCGGGCCATGCCGGCGTCGCCTACGGCTTGACCGGCCTCCTGCGCGCCCTGCCCTGGCACGCCCGGCAGGGCCGCCTCTACCTGCCGAAGGATCTGCTCGACCGGCACGGCGTCACCCGCGACGACGTGGTCCTCGGCCGCGGCGGCCCGGGCGTCGTCGCGGCCTGCGGCGAGCTCCGGGAGGCCGCCCGAACGCACCTGGAGAGGGCTCTGACGTTGGTCCGCGCCGTCTCGCCGACGATCCGGCCGGCCTTCCTGCCGCTCGCCCTCGTGCCGGGCGACCTCTCGGCACTCGGCCGGGCGGGCCGGGACCCGCTCGCGATCCCGGCGGAGCCGCCGGCCTGGCGCCGGATCGCGACGCTCTGGTGGGCGGCACGGCGCGGAATATGACCCTTCCGCTCGCCCTGCCATCTACCCGCTCACCCCGGCGAAAGCCGGGGCCTGGGTTTGCGCGTGGGCTGGGTCCCGGCTTTCGCCGGGGTGAGCGGGTGAGCCGCTACTCGGCCGCCACCGGCATCTCGACAGGAGCCTCGCCGAGCCAGGCCCCGAGGTCCGCCCGCGCCCGATCCGTCATGGCCCGCTTGCGGGCCATCGCCTTCTCCGAGCCGCGCAGGCGCTTGCCGTCCGGCGCCTTCGGGGTGCTGGCGAGCGGCGGGAAGAGGCCGAAGTTCACGTTCATCGGCTGGAAGGAGCGCGGCTCGCCGGGCTCGCTATCCTCGTCAGCGGTCTCGACGATGTGGCCGCCGGTGATGTGGCGCACGAGGGCGCCGAGCGCGGTCGTCGCGGGCGGGAGCGCGAAGGGCGCAGCGCCCCGCTCGGCGGCCGCGAAGCGCCCTGCGACCAGCCCGACCGCCGCGCTCTCGACGTAGCCCTCGCAGCCCGTGATCTGGCCGGCGAAGCGGAGCCGCGGCAGCGCCCTGAGCCGCAGCTCGTGATCGAGCACCTTCGGGGCGTTCAGGTAGGTGTTCCGGTGAAGGCCGCCGAGGCGGGCGAACTCGGCCCCCTGGAGCCCGGGGATGGACCGGAACACGCGCACCTGCTCGGCGTGTTTCAGCTTGGTCTGGAAGCCGACCATGTTGAACAGCGTGCCGAGCGCGTTGTCTTGCCGAAGCTGTACGATCGCGTAGGCCTTCTCGGTCGGACGATGTGGGTTCGTGAGGCCGACCGGCTTCATGGGTCCCCAGCGAAGCGTCTCGGCGCCGCGCTCCGCCATCACCTCGATCGGCAGGCAGCCGTCGAAATACGGCGTCGAGGCCTCCCATTCCTTGAACGACGTCTTCTCGCCCAGGATCAGCGCCCGGATGAAGCCCTCGTACTGCTCGCGGTCGAGCGGGCAGTTGATGTAGTCGGCCCCGCTGCCGCCCGGGCCGGCCTTGTCGTAGCGGGACTGGAACCACGCCGTCCCCATGTCGATCGTGTCGCGGTGCACGATGGGCGCGATCGCGTCGAAGAACGCGAGCTCGCCCTCACCCGTGACGCCCCGAACCGCCTCCGCGAGCGCGGGCGAGGTCAGCGGGCCGGTCGCGACGACCGTCGACCCCCACGCCTCGGGCGGGAGGCCCGCCACCTCCTCGCGGACGAGCGTGATCATCGGATGGGCGAGGAGCGCGGCCGTGACCGCCTCCGCGAAGCCGTCGCGGTCGACCGCGAGCGCGCCGCCGGCCGGCACCTGGTGGCGGTCCGCCTCCCGCATGATCAGCGAGCCGAGCCGCCGCATCTCCTGATGCAGGAGGCCGACGGCGTTCGTGCCGGAATCGTCGGACCGGAACGAGTTCGAGCAGACGAGCTCCGCCAGGGATTCGGTCTTGTGCGCCTCGGTCGATCGGACCGGCCGCATCTCGTGCAGCACGACCGGCGTTCCGGCCTCGGCCGCCTGCCAGGCCGCCTCCGACCCGGCGAGGCCGCCGCCGACGATGTGAAGCGCGCTCTGAGACATCCTGTCGGCCTAGCGGATCACCGGAAGCGGAGGCAAGCGCCGGGCTGAGCTCCACGCGAAAACGCCCGCCATGAAGGCGGGCGCTCTCGAGCCGTCCGACGATTGGACCAGGACGTCAGACAGCCGAACCGGACCGGGCGAGACCTTCGATCTCGAACCGCGCGATACCGATATCCTCGAGCTCGCGATCGGTGAGCCGGGACAGCTCGCGGACCGTCTCCCGATACTTCAGGTAGGACTTGATCTTGGACAGGATGAACGAGGTGAACATGGGACTCTCATGGGATAACAGCGCCACGCCGGACCCTGTTTGATGCACTGCATATAATCCCGAGACGGTCGGTCAGTGAGGCCTTCGGCAGATTACAGCCATGTGAAAATTGCATGACACTGCCCGGTCCTGGCCTGATTTGGGTGATTGTCCCGCGCCGGACGCAGGGTCGAGCCCTGCCACTGACGCCTTGCTGCCTGACCTCCGGGCTGGCCGCATTTTCTTCCCGTGAGCCGGAGCCACCTCGCTCGAAAATGCTCTAAGAGCCGCAGCCAGGACCGGAGCGGATGATGACTGGCGAGCCTGTGACCCCTTCGGAGCATCTGTTGAAGCGCATAGCGGACGCGCTCGACCGGCTCTCGCCGCCGCCACGTCCGCCGGTCGATCTCGGGGTCGCCGACGCGTTCGTCTGGCAGGCCGGGACCGGGCGCCTCGGCCCCGTGCCCCGCGTGAACCGCGTCGAGATGGCGCTGCTGCGCGGGATCGACCGGATGCGCGACATGCTGGTCGAGAACACCGAGCGCTTCGCCCGCGGCCTGCCCGCGAACAACGCGCTCCTCTGGGGCGCGCGCGGCATGGGCAAGTCTTCGCTCGTGAAAGCGGTGCACGCGGAGATCAACGGCGCCCCGCACCGCCCCGAGCGCCCGCTGAAGCTCGTCGAGATCCACCGCGAGGACATCTCCGAATTGCCGGAGCTGATGAGCCTCGTCCGCGACGACCCGCACCGCTTCATCGTCTTCTGCGACGACCTTTCCTTCGACGGCGACGACGCCTCCTACAAGTCGTTGAAGGCCGTGCTCGAGGGCGGCATCGAGGGGCGCCCGGAGAACGTCATCTTCTACGCGACCTCGAACCGGCGCCATCTCCTGCCGCGCGACATGATGGACAACGAGCGCTCGACCGCGATCAACCCGGGCGAGGCCGTCGAGGAGAAGGTGTCGCTGTCGGATCGGTTCGGGCTCTGGCTCGGGTTCCACAAGTGCAGCCAGGACGAGTATCTCGACATGGTCTTCGGCTACGCGACCCGCTGGGGTCTCGACGACGACCGCGCCCGGATCAGGGCCGAGGCGCTGGAATGGGCGACGACGCGCGGCTCGCGCTCGGGCCGCACGGCCTGGCAGTTCATACAGGATCTCGCGGGGCGAGAGGGGAAGGCGCTGGGGTAAGCTTGCCTGGTCAATTCGGGCGGGAAGCGGACCTCTGAACGATGGTCTGACGTGGCACGCGTTCGACCAGTCGAGTGGCAAACGCGCGTTCATCGGTACACGAGCCCACCCATCGCAAGGCGGTGTGATCGCGATCATGTTTCCTTGACTCAGAGTCGCGGCAAGCGTTGATTTTCGAGGACGAGGCCACAAGGCTGGGCGAACCTTCTGACAAAAAGGTGCAACAATGTCGGCGCTCCCCCAAGTCAAGCTCGATGGCGGCGACCTTGACCAGGCACGCGACCATATGAGAGCTGCACTGGCGGCCCTTTCGGCAATCGGCACGCTGGTCTCGAAGAACGCGAAAGTCGATCTACCCCAGAACGCGGAAATTCGATTTATCCCGAATGCGACTGGCGGTAAAACGATCTATAGAGGTGCTAATTTCTGCTATGTGTACGATAATGATGAGGGAGTTTGCAGGATCTGCGACTCGCGCGATACTTCCGATCCGCCATGGGGACCATAGACCGCAAAGAAGCAACATCTGGATCAGATCGATTGCATGCGGGCGGAGACGCCGCTGACGCGCGAATCGCCACGGAGCGGTCTAGGAGATCGAGGTCGCGACCGGGAACATGTCAGCAATCGGTCGAAAGCGGCCGTGAGGATCCGGCCCAGAGACTGAGGGCCGGGGCGGCTACCGTCACCGGACGAGCCTCGCCACCTCCGCCCGCAGCACCGGCAACAGCTCGGTTTCGAACCAGGGGTGCTTCTTCAGCCAGCTCGTGTTCCGCCAGGACGGGTGCGGCAGCGGCAGGAGGCGCGGACGGGCCGGCCCGTCGAGGATCTCGCGCCAGCGCCCGACGGTCTCGGTCAGCCCCGCCCGGGTGCCGAGGTGCCAGGCCTGGGCGTAGAGGCCGATCATGAGCACGAGCTCGAGGCGCGGCAGCGCGCCCAGCATCGGCCGTCGCCAGGCGGGCGCGCATTCCCGCCGTGGCGGCAGGTCGCCGCCGAGCCGGTCGTGGCCCGGAAAGCAGAAGCCCATCGGGACGATCGCGACGAGCGAAGGATCGTAGAAGGCCGGCTCGTCGAGCCCGAGCCAGTCGCGGAGCCTGATCCCGGACGGGTCCTGGAACGGCCGCCCGCTCTGGTGCGCCCGGTTCCCCGGCGCCTGGCTCGCGATGAGGAGCCGGGCGGCGCCGGTGCCCTGCACGATCGGGCGCGGCTCGTGAGGAAGCGGCGGGCCGGCCATCGGTCGGTCGCGGCAGATCCGGCACGCCGCGAGCCCGCTCGCGAGGGCCGTGAAGGCGTCCAGCTCAGACGTCGAGGACGAGTCCGTCATGCGCGACGAGATAGCCCTTCGCGACCGCCTCGTCCGTGCGCTCCAGCATCGCGGCGCTCATGTGGGTCAGCATCGTGCGCTTCGCCCCGAGCCGGTCGCGGTTCGCGTCGAGCGCCGAGAAGCTCATGTGATACACCGGCGCGCCGTTCGGCTTGTAGCACTCGCAGATGAAGAGGTCGGCGCCGCCGGCGATCGCGTAGAGCGCGTCCGTCCACTCCGTGTCGCCCGAATAGGCGATCAGCCGGTCGCCGACGCCGATCCGCAGCCCCGTCGAGGGCGCGCCCGACGGATGGACCACCTCGTGGGAGACGACGCCGATATCGGCCACGACATAAGGCTCGCCGCACGGCAGGTCGACGATGTCGAGCTTGAAGCGCCACTCGATCCGCGAGCTTCCGGGAAAGAACACCTCGGCGGCGGCCGTGAGCCGTTCGCGCGTCCCGACAGGCCCGATGATCGTCAGCGGCCGGGTGCGCCCGCAATCGAACTGGAGGTCCAGGAAGAGGAAGGGGATGCCCCCGAAATGATCGCCATGTAGGTGGCTGAGGACGATGACGTCGAGGAGCTGCGGGTCGAAGCCCTGCCGCTTCATCTCGACGAGCGAGGTCGCCCCGAAATCGATCGCCGCGATCGTGCGGCCGGTTTCGAGAAGGAAACAGGTGTTGGCCCGCCCGCCTGAGCCGAACGCGTCGCCGCAGCCGATGACGCGGAGCCGCACGGGTCAGGCCGCGGCGCTCGGGCGCGCAGCCAGAGCCGCGTGCCATCGCCGGACGTGCACGAGATCCTCCGGGATCGGGATCTTCGGGACCCGCATGAAATCGAGCCCGATCAGGCCGGAGATGTCCGCGACCGAGAAGCCGTCGCCGGCGAGGAAAGGCCGATCGGCGAGATGTCGGTCAAGGATCCTGAGGAACGGCTCGACCTTGGCCCGGCTGGCCTCGCCCCAGGCCGCGACCTGCGGCACCTCGAGGGCTGCCGCGCCCGGGTGCAGGTGGCGGAAGGTCGCCGCGACGGGGCCGAGCAGCTCGAACTCGATCCGCCGCTGCCACATCTCGACCGTCGCGCACTCGACCGGGCTCCGGCCGAACAGCCTCGGCTCCGGCTGCAGCTCCTCGAAATAGCGGCAGATCGCGATCGACTCGGAGATCACGGTGCCGTCGTCGAGGACGAGGCTCGGGATGCGCTGGAGAGGGTTCAGCGCCGTGTATTCGGGCGTCTTGTGCTCGCCCTTCATGATGTCGATCGGCTCGAGCGGCACGGAGATGCCCTTCTCGGCGAGGAAGACCCGCACCCGTCTCGGGTTCGGGGCGCGGCCACCGTCGTAAAGCCTCATCCGCCTCGCGCCCCTTCCCGATCGGCGACGTCATGCGGGAGCGCGATGTCGGAATGCAAGTGGATTCGCGCCGTCGACGTGCGCCGTCGCACGTCGACGAGAGGACGTGCGGAGATCAGGGCGGTCGGTGCTCGGCCTGCCGTCGCCGCCAGTCGGCCGGCTGCTCGAAGGAGCCGGACCAGACACCGGCACCGGCGGCTCGAGCCTCGCGCTCCTCGCTGCGATAGGCGCCGGACGCGACCGCCATCCCGCGCCGGACGAGAGCGGCTCCGAGGTCGAGCCCGGCGACAGCGCAGGTCGCGAGGTCGCGGCCGTAGCGATCGCGCCCGGAGACGCTGCAGGTGACGGGCGCGCCCAGCACGAGGCGGCGGAGGGCGTCTCGTGCCTCCTCCCCGCACCGCCAGCGCGCGCCACCGCGCTCGCAGGTCTGGGCGAGCTCCGGCGCATCGAGACCCGTGAGCCTGATCCGCCGGCCCGCCATCGCCAGCGTGTCGCCATCGACGACGCGAGTGAGACCCGAGATCGCCTCGGGGCGCAGCAGCGCGACCGTCGCGAGCAGAACCGCCACGAGGACGACGGCCACGATCCCGTCGACCACGCCCGAGCCTCTCATCATGCCGGCATTCCCGGACTGGGGCTCCATCCCGGCGATCCCGGCAGGAGGCAATTAACGTTTCTCAACCATGATGAAACCCGCCGGAGCATACGACGGCAGGGCGTTGCGTTGTCATGGGCGAGCTCACCGCGCAGATGGTCGAGGGAGGGCGCGACGCCGCGCTCGCCGACCGCTCGCGCCGCCGCCGCCTCGCGCAGGACATGCGGACCGCGCGCGAGAAGTTGACATCGTCCAGCGGCCTGGAGCGCACCTTCGAATACGAGCTCGTCCGGGTCTTCGCAGAGAACCATGGCGGAAGCTCTCTCGTGCTCGTGCTGCTCGCGGTCGCGATCGCGGGCGTCTCGACCCTCTGGTTCCCGATCGGATTCGCGGCGACCTGGCTCGTCATCGTGACGGGCGCGCTCGGCCTCATGTTCGGGCTGGCTCAAGGCTTTCTCCGGGCCGATCCCGAGACCGTGGCGCTGAACGAGTGGCGAAAGCGTTTCGTCCTCGCCGACCTGATCGTCGGCCTGACCTGGGCGATGGCGATCCAGGGCCTGGCGCAGATCGAGGGCGGGACGAACGGCTTCGTGCTCTTCGTCGCCGTCATGGTGGCCGCCGTGACGGCGGTGCTGTCGGCCACGGTCCCGATCGCCGTGTACGCCGGGATCGCGCCGCTCGGCATGGCGGTCGTGGCCGTCTTCGCGACGGTGCGCGACCTGAACGCCACGATGCTGGTATCGATGACCGGGAGCGCGCTGTTCTTCTTCCTCGTCCTCGCGAATCGTCTCTACGGGAGCACGCTCACCGGCATCCGGGCCCGGGCCGAGAAGGACCAGCTCTTCCTCGAGGTGCAGGAGGCCAAGGCGAACTCCGACGAGGCCCGGCGGCGGGCCGAGGAGGCGAACCTCGCGAAGTCGCGTTTCCTCGCGACCATGAGCCACGAGCTCCGAACGCCCCTGAACGCGATCCTGGGCTTCTCGGAGGTCATGCAGAACGAGGTCTTCGGGCCTCATGCCGCGCCGTCGTACAAGGAATACTCCGCCGACATCCACGACAGCGGCCAGCAT
>CAXTKM010000156.1:0-9988 GCA_964244795.1 uncultured Enterovirga sp. | reverse complement strand
GCGAGATCGGCGTCGAGCTTCGCGTAGACCGGGGCGCCGAGGCCGGCCGGCACGCCCTCGGCCAGGACCTCGATCACGGCCCCGATCGAGGACCCGTCCCGCCGGATTCCGTCGAGGTAATCGGCCCAGGCGGCGGCCGCGACGGGATCGGGACAGAAGAGCGGGTTCCGGCCGACCTCGTCCCAGTCGAACCGGGCGCGGTCGATCCCGTGCGGCCCCATCTGGACCACCGCCGCCCGGATCGTCGTCCCGGCGAGGACTTTTCGCGCGATCGCGCCGGCCGCGACCCGGGCCGCCGTCTCCCGGGCCGAGGACCGCCCGCCGCCTCGATAGTCGCGCACCCCGTATTTCCGGTCGTAGACGTAGTCGGCATGGCCCGGCCGGTAGAGGTCCCGGATGTCGGCGTAGTCCTTCGAGCGCTGGTCCGTGTTCTCGATCAGGAGCGCGATCGGCGTCCCGGTCGTCCGCCGGCCGCCCGTCCGGTCGTCCTCGAAGGTGCCGGACAGGATCCGGACCGCGTCCTGTTCGCGGCGCTGCGTCGTGAAGCGCGACTGGCCCGGACGGCGGCGGTCGAGCTCGACCTGGATGTCGGCGGCCTCGATCGGGAGGCCGGGCGGGCATCCATCGACCACGCAGCCGAGCGCCGGGCCGTGGCTCTCGCCGAAGGTCGTCACGCGGAACAGGTGGCCGAAGCTGTTGTGGGACATGGCGACTCTGCCTGTAGGGTCAAAGCGCGGGCGAGTCAGCCAGGAACCAGAGGCGGGACCGTGAGGCACGAATCCAAGGACCGAAGCATGCTCCTTGCTTCGCGGACACCGCGGCGCCTCCGCAACACTGAGCGCACGGCGGACCGCGGAGGGCTGTTCAGAGGAAGTTCATGTCCCGTGCAGCATTGACCCTCTCGGAGACTGCATGCTCCAACGACACCGTTCCGGGCGGCTGCCGGGCCTCGGCCCATCAGGCGCACGACCTCTTCCGCCCACCCCTCTGCCCAGGCGATCCCGACGATCAGACGCGCCCGGCGCGTGGCCCGAACGGATGCAGGCGATCGTGAACGAGGATCGATGAACACCGCCAGACGTCCTTCCGGAGCGCACGGGTTCAGCCACGTCGCTCCGGACCGATCCCTGACGGCCGGATCGAGCGATCCGTCGTTCCTCCGTGACCGATCCGGTCTCGCGGGTCCCCGCACGGGCGACGACGAGGTCCGGTCGGCTCGGGACGAGGCGCCCGGGCAGCCCCTCGTCCTGACCCGCAAGGGCGCGAACAACGCGGCACGCTGGAAGGAGGGCGAGCGCCTCCACCACCTCTTCGAGCACGCCTGCCTGCGGTTCGGCGACAGCGCGGCCGTCGTCAAGGACGACCTCGTCCTCACCTACAACGAGCTCGACAGGCGATCGAACCAGGTCGCGCGCTTCCTCCTCGAGCAGGGCGTCGGGTCCGGCGATCGCGTCGCGCTCCTGTTCGACAAGTCCGTCGAGACCTACGTCGCGCTGATCGCCGTCCTCAAGGTCAATGCCGCCTACGTGCCGTTGGACGCGAGCTTCCCGTCCGAGCGCATCCGGTTCATCCTCGCCGACGCCGGGATCAGGACCGTCCTGTCGATGTCGCGCTTCGAGCCGCGGCTCGGCGGCTTCGAGGCCGCCACCCTCTTCCTGGACGCGGCCGCGTCGGCGATCGACACCTTCTCGGGCGCGCGCCTGCACGCGGGCGAGGTGTCGCCGCCCGCCGATCAGCTCTGCTACATCATCTACACGTCCGGCACGACCGGGAACCCGAAGGGCGTCGCCGTCGGGCATCCCAGCATCTGCAACTTCGTGCGGGTCGCGGCCGAGATGTACGGCTTCTTGCCGGGCGACCGCGTCTACCAGGGGATGACGATCGCCTTCGACTTCTCGGTCGAGGAGCTCTGGGTGCCCCTGATGGTGGGTGCGACCCTGATCCCGGGAACGTCCGGGACCACGCTCTTCGGCGAGGACCTCGCCGATTTCCTCGAGGAGCGCCGGGTCACCTGCCTCTGCGGCTCGCCGACGCTGCTCGCCACGATCGAGCGGGACCTTCCCCGGCTCCGGATCCTGCTCGTCGGCGGCGAGGCCTCGACGCAGAGCCTGGTCGCGCGCTGGTCCCGCCCCGGCCGGACGATCCTGAACTCCTACGGCCCAACGGAGGCGACCGTCACGGCGACGCTGGGCGAGCTCCGGCCCGACCGGGACGTGACGATCGGCACGCCTCTGCCGACCTACTCGATCGTGATCCTCCATCCCGAGACGGACAGCCTCGTGGCCGCGGGCGAGCTCGGCGAGATTGGCATCGCGGGCATCGGGGTGGCGCTCGGCTACGTGAACCGGGACGAGCTGACCGCACGCAAGTTCATCCGCGACTTCGTGCCGATCGCGAACAATCCGTCCGGCCGGATCTACCGGACGGGCGATCTCGGCCGCCTGAACGGCGACGGCGAGATCGAGTATCGCGGCCGCATCGACACGCAGATCAAGATCCGCGGCTACCGCATCGAGACGGCCGAGATCGAGGCGGTCCTCCTCGAGACGCCGGAGATCGCGCAGGTCGCGGTCACGACCTTCGAGCCCGAGCCCGGCATGGTCGAGCTCGTGGCCTATTACGCCCGGAAGCAGGGGACGGCCGAGCTCTCCCGCGACGCCGCCATGGAGACCCTGAGGCGGCGGCTGCCGGCCTACATGGTGCCGGCCTATCTCGAGGAGCTGGCCGCCGTTCCGATGACGCTCAGCAACAAGGCGGACCACAAGCGCCTGCCGGTGCCGACCACCGAGCGGGTCCTGAAGCCCGGAGAGATCGTGCCCGCGAAGACCGGGACCGAGCGGACCATCGCGACCGCCTTGTGCGACGTGCTGCGGCTGAAGCAGGTCTCGACAGCGCACGACTTCTTCACGGACCTCGGCGCGAACTCGCTCCTGATGGCGCGCTTCTGCGCCCGGATCAGGCAGTCCCCGGGCCTCTCGAACGTATCCATGCGGGACATCTACACGAACCCGACCATCTCCCGGCTCGCCGTGCACCTGGACGCGGCAGACGTCAGCGGCCTCGTCGAGAGCGCGCGCGTCGAGGAGCCGTTCCACCTTCCGTCGCGCTTCGACTACTACACCTGCGGCACGCTTCAGCTCGCGGTCTACGCGGCCTATGCCGCCTTCGGTCTCTGGTTCGTCGAGGCCGGGTTGCGGTGGACCTACGAGGCGGTGGCCGATCCGGTGGCCGTCTACGGGCGGGCGGTCGCCTTCGCGGTCGCGAGCTTCGCCACGTTCACGGCCATTCCGATCGCCGCGAAATGGCTGCTGATCGGACGCTGGCAGCCCGAGTCGATCCCGCTCTGGAGCCTGCGCTATCTCCGCTTCTGGATCGTGAAGACGCTGGTCCGCCTCTCGCCCGTCGCGGCCCTCGTGGGCACCCCTGTCTACAGCGCCTACCTGCGGCTGCTCGGCGCCCGGATCGGCCGAAACGTCGTCGTGCAATGCCGGTTCGTGCCGGTCTGCACGGACCTCATCTCGATCGGCGACAACACGATCCTCCGGAAGGACTCGATCGCGCTCGGCTACCGGGCGCAGTCGAACTACATCCACACGGGTCCGGTCACGCTCGGCCGCGACGTCTTCGTGGGCGAGGCGTCGGTCCTCGACATCGGCACGTCCATGGGCGACGGCAGCCAGCTCGGCCACTCGTCGTCGCTGCAGACCGGGCAATCGATCCCGAGCGGGAAGCGCTACCACGGCTCGCCCGCGATCGAGACCACCGACGATTACTGCCCGATCGCGAACGAGGACGGCTCCCCGGCTCGCCGTGCGGCCTACACGCTCGTGCAGTTGCTCGGGCTGCTGATGGTCGCGATCCCCGTTCCGGTCTTCGCGCTGACGCTCTGGGAGAGCCACTCGGACTCGTTCATGGCGACGACGCAGGCGGGGCTCGAATCGTCGCTGCTGGGCCTCCTGGCTCTCTCCGCGATCTGGTTCTTCGGGTCGCTCGCGGCCGGCCTCTTCGGCATCTATGCGATCCCGAGACTCTGCCAGCGCTTCCTCAAGCCGGGCACGACCTATCCGATGTTCGGGCTTCACCACTGGCTGCAGACCGTCGTCATGCGGATCAGCAACGCCCGATTCTACAACGTCGTCTTCGGGGACAGCTCCTTCATCATCGGCTACATGCGGTTCGTCGGCTGGAACCTGAACAAGGTGGAGCAGACCGGCTCGAACTTCGGCACGAATCAGCGCCACGACAACCCGTTCCTGTGCGACATCGGCAGCGGCACGATGGTGTCGGACGGCCTCTCGATGATCAACATGCAGATGTCGAGCAGCGGTTTTCGGCTCGGGACGACCCGGATCGGCGACGACAACTATCTCGGCAACAACATCCATTATCCGCAAGGTGGCCGGACCGGCGCGAACTGCCTGCTCGGCACGAAGGTGATGATCCCGATCGCCGGGCCGCTGCGCGAGAACGTGGGCCTGCTCGGATCGCCCTGCTTCGAGATCCCCCGCATGGTCGCCCGCGACCGGGACATCAACGCGGCGTCGAACCGGGACGAACGCGGCAGGCGCATCGCGCAGAAGAACGTCCACAACGTCGTGACGGCCGCGCTCTTCCTGCTGAGCCGCTGGATGCTGTTGTTCGCGACGCTGGTCGCCTGGGAGAGGGCGCTCGCGAGCTACCCGCGCTACGGCGTCCTCGCGCTCTGCGCGGCGGCGGCCGCGACGTCCCTCGCCGCCGTGGTGTTCTTCGCCCTGATCGAGCGCGCGAGCCTCGGCTTCGGCGACCTCAAGCCGAAGGTGGTGACGATCCACGACCCGTATTTCTGGTGGCACGAGCGCCACTGGAAGCTGTCCGACTCCTTCATCATGAAGCTCGGCGCCGGCACGCCCTTCAAGAACCTGATCCTCTGGATGGTCGGCGTGAAGGTCGGCCGCATGGTCTACGACGCGAACTGCTCGATCACGGAGCGGACGCTGACCGAGGTCGGCGACTACGCGAACCTGAACGAAGGCAGCGTCCTGCAGGCGCATTCGCTCGAGGAGGGCGTGTTCAAGTCGGATCACATCCGCATGGGCCGAGGCTGCACGCTCGGTCCCGGCGCCTTCGTGCATTACGGGGTCACGATGGGCGACCACGTCGTCCTCGACGCCGATTCGTTCCTGATGAAGGGCGAGGTCCTGGAATCGAACACTGGCTGGTGCGGCAATCCGGCGAAGATCGTGCGGGGCTCGACCACCCGGACCATGACCTGCGGGACGCCGCTCCGGGACGCGGCGTAGCGGGACCGTCGATGCCGGATAGCCGCTCCGTGACGAAGGACGTCAGGCTCGCCCCCGTCACGGGGCGGAACTGGCAGGCCGTGGCCGGGCTGAAGCTCGCCCCCGACCAGGAGGATCTCGTCGCCTCGAACCTCTGGTCGATCGCCGAGGCGCAGTTCGACCGCGGCGCGAATCCGCGAGCGATCTACGCCGGGAAGCGCCTCGTCGGCTTCCTGATGTACGATCCGGGCGGGCGGACCGGGGAGGCGCTGATCTACCGCTTCATGGTCGACCGCGCCCACCAGGGCGCAGGCTACGGCCGCGCGGCTCTCCTCCTCTGCGTCGAGGAGATGCGGGCGCGCGAGGGGATCCTGCGGGTCGCGATCAGCTACATGCCGGAGAACGTCGTCGCGGCGGGCTTCTACGCGAGCCTCGGGTTCGTCGAGAGCGGGCGCGACGAGGACGGCGAGATGAAGGCCGTCCTGACGCTGTGACTCGGCCGGACGCCGGGCGATCCTCTGCCTGGTCGCGGGATCCCGCCCTCACCGACGCGTTGGCCCGTGCCGCCCCGCCCGGGCTCCTGATCGACCACAGGATCATCCTGCCCGGGGACGAGGACGCGCTTCTGGACGAGGAACGCCGCTCCATCCGGTCGCACGTCGTCGAGAGGCGACGGGCGAGCGGCGCGGCCAGGATCGTGGCGCGCCACCTCCTCGTCCGGGCCGGGCGGGACGCCGGCGCCCTGCCGACGGGCGAAGCGGGAGGGCCGATCTGGCCGCCCGGCATCACGGGCTCGCTCGCGCATGACGAGCGGATCGCGGTCGCGGCCATCGGGCCGACGCGCGACTTCGCCGCGATCGGGATCGACGTCGAGCCGGCGGACGCCCTGCCGGAGGAGATGCTCGCGACAGTCGCGACGCCCACGGAGCGGCGACACGCCTCCCGCGACGGGTTCGGAGGACGACTCCTCTTCGCCGCGAAGGAGGCGACCTACAAGGCCGTCCAACCGCTGGACGGCGTCTTCCTCGAGTTCGAGCACATCGAGGTCGATCCGTCGTTCACGCTGGCCCGGACCGCGACGGGCCATGCCGTGACGCTTCGGGCCTCCCGATCGACCCACCTCGTGGTCGTGGCATGGCTGCCGGCCTGAGGCCGAAGGCCTTGGCTCGAAGGCCTTGGCTCGAAGGCCTTGGCCCGAACACGTCTGCCTCCCGCGCAAGACCGTCTCCCGCTCCTCGCGGACCTTCTCTCCCCTGTCCACCGGACGACCAGCGACCCTCCGGCCAATCCCAGCATCGACGGGTCTTGCCTTATAAGGCAGGATCTTTTGAGAGCCTGACCGAGTGTGCCCTTGACGACGACGGCGAGGGAGGAGCGGATGCATTCGCACCACCCTGGCCATCAGGTCGTGACGCTGTCGACGCGGACGGTGGTCGTGGCGTGGCTGCCGGCCTGAGGCTGAAGGGCCTCGGCTCGAACGCGGTTGCCTCCTGCGGAAGAGCGCCCCCAAACTCCGCGCGGACCACCCTCGACCCTGCCCACCAGACCACCAGCGACCTTCCGACCGATCTCAGCGTCGGCGAATCTCGCCTTATAAGGCAGGATCTTCTAAGAGCCCGACCGAGCGTCCCCGCAACGACGGCGGCGAGGGCGGGTCGAATGCTGTCGCGTCACCCTGGTCATCAGGACGTGAGGCTCCGGAGGTCGACGTCGACTCGGCTGATGGTCGGGACGGAGCTGCCGGCCTGAGGCCGAGGGCCTCGGCTCGAAGGCGAATGCCTCCCGCGGAAGAGCGCTCCCCGCTCCGCGCCCCCCTCCCCCGCCCACCCGAACCACCCTCGACCCTGCAGCCATCCCAGGGTCGAAGGGTCCTGCCTTATAAGGTAGAATCCTTTGAGAGCCCGGCCAAGTATCCCCGCTCACGACGACGGCGAGGACGGAACGGATGCCGTCGCATCAACCTGGTTTTAAGGTCGTGAAGCTCGAAACGTCGGCGTCGAAGCGGCTGGTGGTCATGGCTTGGCTGCCGGTCTGACGCAGAGGGCCTTGGCTCGAAGACGGCTGCCTCCCGCGGACGAGCGCCTGGCCTCCCCGCGCGGTCCACCTTCCGCCCTGCCCACCCAGACCAACAGTTGCCCTCCGTCCAATCCCAGCGTCGACTGACCCTGCCTTATAAGGCAGGGTCTTCTATGAGCCCGCCGGGTACCCGCGACGGGACGGCGAGAGAGGAGTGGATGCAGTCGCATCATCCCGGTTTTCGGGGTCTTCAGTTCGTGAGGCTGCGAACGTCAACGGCAAATCGGCTGATGGCCGTGGCGTCGTTGCCAACCTGAGGCCGATGGCCTCGGCTCGACGGCGGATGCCTCCCGCGGAAGAGCGCTCCCCGCTCCGCGGGGATCCCTCTCCCCCGTCCACCCGAACCACCCTCGACCCTGCAGCCGTCCCAGCGTCGAAGGACCCTGCCTTATAAGGCCGGATCTTCTGAGAGCCCGACCGGGTATCCCCGTGACAACGACGGCGAGGACCAGCGGATGCCGTCGCATCGCCCTGGTGATCGGGATTCGGGGAAGGCTGTGCACCGAGGGATTCGATCGGACGCCGCTTCGCCCTCCGCGCGACAGGGCCAGCCTGAGGGCCTGACCGAGAATGGCTCGGTCCGCCTCCTTCGTCATCCCCGGATCGAGTCCGGGGCAGGTCCCGAGGAGCCTGCACAGCGGGCCTCTCGCAGGACGCGCAACGGTCTATGCGTGCTTTGAGACGAGCCGCTGCACGGCTCTCCTCAGCGTGACGCAGGGGGGAAATTCCATTGAGAATCGGGCTCCGAGCGCGCCGTGCTTCAGTGCCAGCGGAACCCGCCGCCCTCGAAGACGAGGATCCGCCCCTGCCAGATGTCTACGCGTGGCGCATCGCGCTCCGACACCCCGGCGAGCAGGTGCAGGAGCACGCGGGCGACCCCGCCATGCGACACGAGGAGGGTGGGATTCACGAGCTCGGGCAGGACCGGCCGGATGCGGTCCGCCAGCATGGCGTAGCTCTCGCCGGCGGGCGGGACGAAGTCCCACTTGTCGCGCTCCCTCTCGCCGGCACCGGCGGCATCCTGGCGGCGCACCTCGCGCCAGGTCAGCCCCTCCCAGGTCCCGAATGTCAGCTCCATCAGCCGCGGATCGAGCCGGTACGGGGCGACCTCGAGCGAGAGCGCCCGGCGCAGGATGTCCATGGTCTCGCGGGTGCGCGACAGCGGGCTCGCGACAAAGTCGAGCGTCCCCGGCTCCGGGACGAGCTGCGCCAGCCGACGGGCGACCGTCTCGGCCTGGCGACGGCCCTCGTCGTTGAGCTCGATGTCGCGCTGCCCCTGGAGACGGGCCTCGACGTTCCAGTCGGTCTCGCCGTGCCGGACGAAGTAGATGGGAGAGGTCAGGACCCCGACTCGCGGTCGCGCGAGATGTCCGGCGCATCGGGAGCCTTCATGCCGACGACGTGGTAGCCGGCATCGACATGCAGGATCTCGCCCGTCACGCCGCGCGACATGTCGGACACGAGGTAGGCGGCGGTCTCGCCGACCTCCTCGGTCGTGACCGTGCGACGCAATGGGGAGTTGTATTCGTTCCAGCGCAGGATGTAGCGGAAATCGCCGATCCCGGAGGCGGCCAGCGTCTTGATCGGGCCGGCCGAGATCGCGTTCACCCGGATGCCGCCCGGCCCGAGATCGGCCGCGAGATAGCGGACCGACGCCTCCAGGGCCGCCTTCGCGACGCCCATCACGTTGTAGTGGGGCATCCACTTCTCCGCCCCGTAATAGGTGAGCGTCAGGAGGGAGCCGCCCTGCCCCATCAGCTTCTCGGCCCGCTGCGCGACGGCCGTGAAGGAGTAGCAGGAGATCAGCAGCGACTTCGTGAAGTTCGCCTCGCTGGTCTCGACGTAGCGGCCGCTGAGCTCGTCCTTGTCCGAGAACGCGATCGCGTGGACCACGAAGTCGAGCCCGCCCCAGAGCGCCTCGGTCGCGGCGAACACCGCATCGAGGCTCTCGGGATCGGTCACGTCGCAATGGCCGACGACATGGCCGCCGAGTTCCAGCGCCAGCGGCTCGACCCGCTTTCGCAGCGCTTCCCCCTGGTAGGTGAAGGCGAGCTCGGCCCCGTGCGCCCGCGTCGCCCGGGCGATGCCCCAGGCGATCGAGCGATTGTTCGCGACCCCCATGATCAGGCCGCGCTTACCCGACAGCAGGCCCGCCGCCCTATCCGCCATGACCCACCCGCACCGCCTCCCCGCACCGCATAGACGTCTCTAGCGGAGGGCTTTCGGCGACGGAAGGGCCGCGGGCCCGATCGCTGGGGAGCCCGGAGGCGATCCGCCGTCGGGCCGGCCGGACGCGGTCAGCCGACCCGGGCGTCCCGCCGCGCCCGCGCGTAGTCGACGAGCCGCTCGTCGCTCTCGGGCGGGAGGCGGATCTCGACTGTCGCGTAGAGGTCGCCCGGCCCGCCCTTGGCCGGCAGACCTTTTCCGCGGAGCCGGAACGTCCGGCCCGAGCTCGTCATCGCGGGCACGTTCATCTCCACCGTGCCGGTCGGCGTCTCCACCCGGACCTTGCCGCCGAGCACCGCGTCCTCGAGGTCGATCGGGCAGCGCGTCCGAAGGTCGCTTCCCTCGACGACGTAGCGCTCCTCGTTCCCGCTCAGGTCCACACTCGCGACAGGGATCGTCGGCTTCATGGTCACTCCGCTTCCTTGCGT
>CAXTKM010000155.1:0-10095 GCA_964244795.1 uncultured Enterovirga sp. | reverse complement strand
AGAATGACGCGCTTCAGATCGCCCATGTCCTTGGCGATGCGCAGCGTATAAAGCGCCGCGCGTTCGTTGCCGTTATGGACGAGCTCGAGCCCGCGGCCGCAGCCCTCGCAGATGCAGCGGATCTCGCGGTCCGGCAGCGCCGTGTGGCCGCCGTTGACGTGGCCGATCACGTCCGTGTCGGCCTCGAGCACGACGGCGGAATCGATCAGGCCCGAGCCCGGGATCGACGGCCCGCCGGTGTGGATCGTCGATTGAATGCCGTATTTCCTGGCCCAGCCGACCATGCGCTTCGCGGTCGGCCCGTCCTTCACGTCGCCGAGACCGACCTCGCCGAGGAGTTTTACGCCGGCATCGGCCAGGTCCTTGAAGTCCTGCTCGACCATGCCGGGCTCGATCACCGGCGCACCGGCGTGGATCTTCATCCCGCCCGGCCGGAAGTTCGTGAAGGCGCGCTGCGCGAAGATCGCCATCGCCTTCAGGCCGACGACGTCCTTCGGCCGGCCGGGCGTGTGCACCTCGCCGGCCGAGATCATCGTGGTCACGCCGCCGTTCAGCGTCGAGTCGATCCAGCCGAGCTGGCTCTGGCGCGGCGTCCAGTCGCCCGCGACCGGGTGGACGTGGCTGTCGATCAGCCCCGGCGCGAGGCCCGAGCCCTTGGCGTCGACGATGGTCGTCGCGCCCTCCTGGTCGACGTCCTTCGCGCGCCCGATGGCAGTGATCCGACCGCCCGTGGCCACGATCGTATCCGCGTCGAGGATCGGCCGATGCATGTCTCCGGAGAGCAGGAGGCCGATGTTCCGGATGACGAGCTTCGCGTTCGGATCGACGGCGTTCGAGGCGTCAAGCGCCATGGCGGGCCTCGCGATGGCGGCAGTCAGCCGCCCGATGTTGAAATCGGGCCAGGATGCCCGTAATCGTTAGTGTGCAAACATTCACCGCCGACGCAACCGCGAGACAGGACAGCGGGATCGCGACGGCAGAACGCGGCACGAGACCTGCCTGCGTGGCGCTCCGGCCCCGGCAGACGAAGCGGATCAGCACGGCATGAGCAACCTGAACGAGGAGCACGTCCTCTCGGTCCATCATTGGACGGACACGCTGTTCTCCTTCACGACCACGCGCGATCCGACCTTCCGGTTCCGGAACGGCGAGTTCACGATGATCGGGATCAAGGTCGGCGAGAAGCCGTTGCTGCGCGCCTACAGCCTCGTCTCGGCGAATTACGAGGAGACGCTCGAGTTCTTCTCGATCAAGGTCCAGGACGGGCCGCTCACCTCGCGTCTGCAGCACCTGAAGACGGGCGATCCGATCATCGTCAGCCGGAAGGCGACGGGCACGCTGGTCCTCGACAACCTGAAGCCGGGCCGGAACCTGTACCTCATCGGGACGGGCACCGGCCTCGCGCCGTTCATGAGCATCATCAAGGACCCGGACACCTACGAGCGCTTCGAGCGTATCGTGCTCCTGCACGGCTGCCGGCAGGTGAACGAGCTCGCCTACGGCGAGCTGATCACGAACACGCTGCCGGGCGACGAATACGTCGGCGAGTCGGTGCGGGAGAAGCTCATCTACTACCCGACCGTCACCCGCGAGCCGTTCCGCAACAGGGGCCGGGTCACGGACCTGATCACCTCCGGAAAGCTGTTCGAGGACACCGCGCTCGCCGCGCTCGACGCCGCCCAGGACCGCGTCATGCTGTGCGGCTCGCCCCAGATGCTGGTCGACCTCCGGTCGATGCTCGACGGGGGCGGGTTCGTCGAGGGCAACCACGGCGAGCCGGGCGACTTCGTGATCGAGAAGGCGTTCGTCGAGAAGTGAGCGCGCCGCCGGCCGAGGCTCCGGAGCGGGCCTACGCCCTCGACGAGCAGGTCGGCTTCATCCTGCGGCAGGTCCAGCAGCGGCACGCGGTCATCTTCGCGGCGGCCTTCGGCGAGGAGATGACCTCGCTGCAATGGGCGGCGCTGGCAAAGCTCGCCGAGGTCGGCGAGTGTTCCCAGAACCGGCTGGGGCGCCTGATCGCGACGGACGTCGCGACCATCAAGGGGGTGGTGGAACGCCTCGTGCGGCGCAGCCTGATCGAGCTCCGGCCCGACACCGTCGACCGGCGCCGCGTGCTGCTCCGCCTGACCGCCGTCGGCCGCGAGGCCTACAGGTCGAGCGAGGCCAAGGCGCTCGCCGTCTCGCGGGACACGCTCGCGCCGCTCACCACGCCGGATCGGGCGCTGCTGCTCGGGCTGCTGGAGCGGCTGCGGTAGGGTCCGCCGTCATTCCGGGGCTCGCGAAGCGAGAGCCCGGAACCCATAGACGCCAGAGCATGCTGCGGGAAAGTGGAGCCCGGTTTCCCGCAAGTAGCATGCGTCTCCAAGAGGCTGGAGCCTCGAAGACGTGGGCGCCGCCACGTCCGGCGTTGGCGTTTATGGGTTCCGGGCTCGGCTTCGCCGCCCGGAATGACAGGCGCGGACGCGCGAGGTCGACGGGATGACGACGTCGATGCACGTCGACCGTCGGCGCAAAGCCTCACGAACCCGCCGCGGCCGGCTCCGTCTTCGGGGCGGCCTTGTCGCGCAGGTTGAACAACCCGCCCTCTCCCGGCTGCATCACGGCCTGCCGGTCGTGCATCGCGATCAGGGTCGACCGGTGGCCGATCGACACGATCGTGGTGTTCGGGAGCCTCTCCGCCAGGATGCGGTAGACCGTCGCCTCCATCGGCTCGTCGAGCGAGGCCGTCGCCTCGTCGAGGAGCAACCAGTCCGGCCTCGCCAGCAGCGCGCGGGCGAGCGAGAGCCGCTGCTGCTCGCCGCCGGAGAGGTGATGCGCCCAGTTGTCCTCGAGATCGAGCTGGCCCTCGAGATGGCCGAGGTTGACGGCGCGGAGCGCCTCCCTGATCGCGTCGTCGCCGTAGGTCTGGTCGAGCCCCGGATAGGTCACGGCCGCCCGGAGCGTGCCGACCGGGATGTAGGGCTTCTGCGGGATCAGCATCAGGCTGCGGCCGGCCGGGACGTGGACGTGCCCGGACCCGAAGGGCCAGACGCCCGAGATCGCCCGCAGCATGGTCGACTTCCCCGATCCCGATGGCCCGGTGACGAGGACGGACGGACCTTCCTTGAACGTGAAATCCTTGATGCCGACGATCGCACGCCCGTCCGGCAAGGCGAGGGTGAGGTCCTGCAGGCCGAGGTCCCGGTCGGAGCCGGCCGTCGCGACGTCGATCCCCGTGTTCAGGCCGGCCGCCTCGGCCTTCGTCATCGAGGCGTTGAACGTGGTGAGCCGGTCGACATTCGCCTTGAACGAGGCCAGCGTCGAATAGGCGGTGATGAAGAACGACATCGCGCTCTGCACCTGGGAGAAGGCGCTCGCCGTCTGCTGGAACTGCCCGAGCGTGATCTTGCCGATGAAGTACGACGGGGCAGCGAGCACGTAGGGAAAGATGACGCTGAGCTGGCTGTACCCGGCCGTGAAGGTGGTGAGCTTCATCCGCCGGCTGAGGATGTTCAGGTAGTTCACGACCACCTGCGTGAAGCTGAGATCGAGCCGCTGCGTCTCGGCCCGCTCGCCCTTCAGCAGCGCGACCTGCTCGCCGTACTCGCGCAGCCGCGCGAGCGAGAATCGGAAATCGGCCTCGACCGTCTCCTGCCGGAAGTCGAGCCGGATCAGCGGTCGCCCGATCAGGTGCGTGAGCCAGGTGCCTACGAGCGCGTAGGCGATCACGAGCCAGACGAGGAAGCCCGGGAAGACGACGTCCGTGCCCGGGATGACGAAATCCCGCGACAGCCCCCACAGGATGATCACGAAGGAGACCAATGTCGCGGCCTGCGAGAGCAGCCGGATCGACAGGCTCATGACCTGGTCGATGAAGAGCCGGATGTCGGCCTGGATGCGCTGGTCGGGGTTGTCCGTGTCGTTGCCCATCAGCGGGATGCGGTAATGCGTCCCGTTCTCGAGCCAGCGTGCCGCGGTCCGGCGCGTCATCCAGGTCCGCCAGCGGATGTGCAGCGCGTTGTCGACGAAGATCTCGTAGACCGCGACCGCGATCCAGATCACGGCCAACGGCGAGAAGATGAGGAAGATCTGATACCAGAACCCGTCGATGTTCTTCTCCTGCAGCGTGTTGAACAGGTCGCGGTAGAACACGTTGAACCGGATCTGCATCGCGACCTGGAAGAAGTTGATCGCGACCAGCACCGCGACCAGCCTCGCCCCGACGAGCCCCTCGGTCCGGCCGAGCCACGCGAAAGGCCGGCCGAAGGTGGAAGCGGGGGTCGCCGCGCCGAAATACGGGTCGGCGAGGTTCGTGATCGTCCGGATCACGGGGATGAAGGACGCGCCGTAGACGATCAGTGCGAAGGCCACGGCGGCCGAGGCCGAGAAGGACGGCGGCATGAGGTCCGCGACGACGGGCGGAAGCAAGGTCAGCGCGTTCGCGAGCGTGCCGGCGGCCAGCAGGAGGTAGCCCAGCCCGTACATCGCGACGAAGATGCGGAGATAGGGCGAGATCGTCCGGGACAGGTAGAGCACGGCCGCGAGCGCGAGCCCGCTCCCGCTCACGTAGATCGGGATCTGACCCATCACGAGGTTTGCCGCCGCGAATGCGGCGACCACGATCGCGAGCACCTGCATCGCCCGGCTCCCGGCCGCCCCGCCAGGAGCCTGCCCGCATGGTCCTGATCGCGGGGTCCGGCAGGGAATCCGCCGGGTCGCTCAGATGTTGAGGAAATCCGACGAGAACGCCGGGAAGGAGATCGACCTCAGCCGATCGGCCTGTCTAACCCGAATATTGCCCGCCGCGAAAGGCTTGCCTGACGAAGCCGGCGACGGCTTTGACCCTGCCTTCACATTTCTCATCCTGAGGTGGCGAGCGAAGCTCGGCCTCGAAGGACGCATGACGGTCGAGCGCGCTCCGAGGCTCGCCGCGGCGAGCACCTCAGCATGAGGATCGTGGGAGGGGCACTCTTCCGAAACGGACGCTCAGAGCGACCGTTCGAACTTCAGCTCGCCGTTCGGGCCCTTGATGACGAGGCTTCCGATCTGGGTGTCCCATTTCGCCGAGGTCCGGAGCGCGGTGAAGAACGCCATCTCCTGGTCCATCAGACCCTTGTCGCAGCTCCGGCGGGTCAGGGCGAGCGGACCCATCGCGATGCCCTGCTCGCGGAGCGGGAACGCGGTCGCGGAGAAGCTGTTGCAGCCCCCGAAGCCCTGGACCCGGAACTGGTCGTCGAGCGTGAACGCCGGGCGCTCGGTGCCCGCGTACGACTTGCCGTTCAGGCTGACCGCGATCCAGGCCGCGCCGAGCGGAAAGCGCTTCTCCTCGGGCTTTCGGATCTGCTCATACCCGGGCGTCGGCTGATCCGGATTGCCGCGCTTCCCGCGCCCGACCTGCGCGTCCGCGCCCGTCGCGAGCGCGACCGAACCGATGAGAGTGACGATCGCGAGGGTCCGCATCCCTAGTCCCACCTTTCTGGCCACGTGTACCGCCTGCGCGTCGAACACCACAGGATTGGTTCGAATTTAGGGCAGACCGGGCCCCGCAACACCCGCGACCGTGCCTTTGCCGAGCCGGGCGAAAAGCCGCTCGGTCAGCGGGTCGCTCGGCTCGAAGACGTAGTCCAGCGTCGAGACCGTCACGTTTCGGGCTCCGAACGCGACGAGCTCGTCGACGAGAGCGAAGACGTGCTCGGCCGGCGCGTGCAGGACGACCTCGGTCCCCGCCTGCGGCCCCCGGGGCGTCGAGACGCCGAAGCGGGCCGCGAGATCGCCGGGATCGAGACGGCCCGGCTCGACCGTCGCGCGAAGCTCCCGCCTGGTGCGGGCCACCTCCTCCGCGGCGATGCGGGAGAGCACGGTTCGGGCGGCCGCCCGGGTCGCCTCGCCCCAAGGCGCGACCAGGGACGCGACGAGGTTCGCCTCGGAGCGGAGCATGATGCCGTCGTCCAGGACCTTGAGGCCGTTCGCGGCGAGCGTCGCGCCCGTCGTCGTGATGTCAACGATGATCTCGGCGGAGCCCGCCTGGGGCGCGGCCTCGGTCGCTCCGAGGCTCTCGACGATCCGGTAGTCGACGACGCCCGAGCGCTCGAAGAAGCTGCGGGTCAGGTGCGCGTACTTGGTCGCGACCCTGAGGCGCCGGCCGTGCTTCGCCCGCATCGCGTCCGCGACCTCGTCGAGGTCGGCCATGGTCCGGACGTCGATCCAGGATTGCGGCACGGCCACGACGACGTTCGCGAAGCCGAAGCCGAGCGGGGTCACGATCTCGAGCCGGGTCTCAGCGTCCGGCACGCCTTCGCGCAGGAGGTCCTCGCCCGTCACCCCGAGATGGGCGCCCCCGGAGGCGAGCTGGGCCACGATCTCGGCCGCGGACAGGAACGCGACCTCCACGCCCGGCACACCGGCGAGCGATCCCCGGTAGTCGCGATGTCCCCTCGCCTGGCTGACGGACAGACCGGCGCGTCCGAAGAAGGCGGCGGCGTTCTCCTGGAGCCGGCCCTTCGACGGGATCGCGATGATGAGAGGCCCGTCGCTCATCAGGCCTCCGCGAACCTGTCGAGCCAGAACGAGCAGCCGACGGCCGGAACGGGGCCGCGGGCGCCGATCCGCTCGAACAGGCGGTCGTAGCGGCCGCCGGCGGCGACGTACCAGCCATCCGGCCGGCCGGGGTCGCGGACCTCGAAGATGAAGCCCGTGTAGTAGTCGAGGACGCGGGCGAAATCGGCCGCGAAGACGATCCGGGACAGCTCGATCCCGCGCGCCGCGATGAAGCCGGTGCGCTCCTCGAAGCGGTCCAGCACGAGGGAGAGGTCGAGCCGCTCGTCGCGGGCCAGCGCCCGCACGGCGTCCGCGCTGTCGTCGAGATCGCCCCGGATCGCGAGATAGCGGCCGAGCACCGCCTTGGCCCGGTCCGAGAGGCTGCTCGAGCGATTGTCGGCCTTGCTGAGGAAGCGCTCGGCGATCTCGCCCGTGCTCCGGCCACCGATCTGGGCGACGCCGGAGATCGACAGCACGTCCTCGATGAAGGCCCGGGCGGCCTTCGGGTCCTGCCCCGCGATGGCCGCGAGGAGCCCGGCATAGCGCGAGCTGCCGTCGCGGTCCTCCGGCGCGAGGGCCGCCACGTCGCCCCGCCCCGAGGCGAGCTGGCGTGTCAACCGCCGCTGCGTGGCGGGCGAGACCTCGAGGGCGAGAAGCATGGCCCCGAGGAGGCCCATGTCGCCGAGCCTGACCTCGTAGGGGCCCGGCTGGGCAAGCCGGTAGCCGTCGAGCGCGAGGCCCAACGCATCGGCATCGGCGGGGCAGATATCGGTTCGCCCGATCGACTCGGCGCCGACCTGGAGGAACTCGCCGAACCCCTCGCGCCGCTGGCGGAACACCGGGCCGAGATAGCAATATTCCGCCGCCTCGCGCCCGGACGCGACGTGCTGCCGACAGACGGGGATCGTGTATTCCGGCCTCAGGCAGAGGTCGCGACCTTGGCTGTCCTGCGTGAGATAGAGACGGCGCCGGATGTCCTCGCCGGACAGATCCAGAAAGATCTCGGCCGGCTGGAGAACGGGAGTGTCGACCCTCTCGCAGCCTTGGCTCTGGAAGAGGCCGATCAGGGCTTCGCCCGTCTCGCCGGCCGTGCTGCGCGTCGTCATGGACGCGCTCCTAGCCGAACTCACCGTCCGGGGCGACGCCTTTCGCCCTGGACGGTGAAGATTGCCGTCACGCGCCGTTCGACGGTCAGATCACGGGAGGCTGATGGCCCGCATCGGCCGCGATCGATGGCGCGCTCGCGGAGCCGGTCTTCGGTGCATCGGACGCGCTGTCGGGCTTGGAGGTCTCGGCTTTGGACGTTGCCGTCTTGGGGCTCGCAGCCGTTGGGCTCGCCGTCTTCGGGCTCGCCGTCCTGGGGCTTGCAGCCTTGGGGCTTACGGCCTTGGCAGCCGTCGGCCCGGAGGCCGCGGCCTTGGACGCCACGGTCTTCGCCGAAGGCGGCCTGCCCCGGCGGCGCCCGATCGCCTTCTCGGCCACGTCGGCGACGACGCTCCCGACCGCTCCCACGGCCGCGCTCGCGACCTCGACAAGAACGTCCTTCGCGCTGTCGCCCGTCTTGCCGGCCGCCTTGACGCCGGCATCGACGACCTTCTTCCCGCGTCCGACCGCCGCCGAGCCCGCATCCGCGGCCGCGGCGCCGATCTTCGCCCCCGCGTTCAGCAGCGTCGATTTCGCGTCGCGGGCCGCCTCCGTCCCGGCCGCCGTCTTCGTGAGCGACTTCGCGACGAAGATCAGCATCTCGGCCACCATCACGCGGCCGACATCGGTGTTCAGCGCACCGGCGATCTGCTTGCCGATCGCTTTGAACGAGTCTCCGACCTGGGCCGGCATCGCCGGCGCATGGACCTTGGGGACGAGCTCGAGAGCCTGGGCCTTCGCGGCTTTCAAGGCCTTCTTGGCCTTCTTCGCCTGCTTCTTGGTCATCTCGGTCACCTCTGCCAGCGGCGTCCTCACCGCCTCCAGCGATGCCTTTCGGCTCTTCGCGGCACGTGGGGGCGAGGTCTTCGCGGCAGCACGTGGTTTCGCCGTCTTCGTTCCCACCGTCGTGGCGCGCCGCGCCTTGGTCGGGGCCGTCGCGCCCGCTGCCTTCGGCACCTTGGCCCGCGTATCCTTCGTCCGTGCCATCCTTCGACTCCCAGTCAAGCTTGAGCGGCTAACAGCGCCGCGCGTCAGCGGTTCCGATGTCCTTCATGTATTCGCGGATCGTGCGCGCGTCAGGTCGCACGATGTCGGGCCAGCATCTTTCCGACTTCATCCACAAGATCGTCTTGCCGAACCGACACCTGGGCGATGCGGGCCGCCCGATATTCGGCATTCGACGACGCGGCCGCATCCTGGGTCGCGCGCTCGGTGCCGAGGACGAGGTCCTTGATCTGGACCTCGCCGCGATCCCGCTCCTGCGAGCCCTGGATCACGACGCAGGGCGCGCGGCGGCGGTCGGCGTAGCGCATCTGCGCCTTCATGCCGGCCGCGCCGAGATAGAGCTCGGCCGCGATCCCGGCGGCGCGGAGCCGGGACACCATGGCCTGGTATTCGGCCATCCGATCGCGATCCATGACGAGCACGACGACCGGGCCGCGGACGTCCTCGCCTGTCACGATCGGGCTTTTCACGTGCTGCAGCGCGGCGAGCAGGCGCGACACGCCGATCGAGAACCCGGTCGCCGGCACGGGCTCGGCTCTGAACCGCCCGACGAGCCCGTCGTACCGCCCTCCCCCGGCGACCGAGCCGAACCGCACCGTCTGGCCTTCGTCGTTCACGACCGGGAAGGTGAGTTCGGCCTCGAAGACCGGGCCGGTGTAGTATTCGAGGCCGCGGACGACTGACGTGTCGATCAGTATCTGGTCTTCTCCGTATCCAGCACCAGCGCAGAGCTCAGAAATAGAGGACAATTCGTCCGCGCCCTCCCGTAACGTCTCGTTTTCCGCAAGTGCTCGAATACGCTCAACGGTTCTCACGTTATCCAACTGAAGGTGGAGGGTCCCGTGTCCCGCGTCTGCCATGACGAGATTAGGATGAATCGGATGCGTTCTCAGGTATGTCTCGACACAGTCGATGATCGGGTCCGGCAGTTCGGCACCTTTCGAAAAATCTCCACTCTCGTCCTTACGACCGCGCCCGAGCAGCTCGCGAACCCCAGCAACGCCTAGTCGATCGAGCTTGTCCATCGCGCGCAGCACGATGAGCCGGCGCTCGGCATTTTCCTCGCCCCCCAGCCCTATGGCCTCCAGCATTCCATCGAGCACCCTGCGGCTGTTGACCTTCACGACGTAGGACCCACGCGGAATCCCCACCCGCTCCAGCGTATCCGCCATCATCATGCACATCTCGGCATCCGCGGCCGGCGACGACGACCCGACCGTGTCGGCATCGAACTGCATGAACTGCCGAAAACGGCCCGGCCCCGGCTTCTCGTTCCGGAACACCCAGCCCGAGCGGTAGGACCGATACGGCAGCGTCAGCGCCTGCGCGTCGAGGCGCTCGGCGACGTGGCGGGCGAGGGGCGCGGTGAGATCGTAGCGGAGCGAGAGCCACTGCTCGTCGTCGTCCTGGAACGAGAACACGCCCTCGTTC
>CAXTKM010000154.1:0-10119 GCA_964244795.1 uncultured Enterovirga sp. | reverse complement strand
CTGCTGGTCACCTTCGAGGTCCCGGTGATCTTCATCACCGCCTACCCCGAGCGTTTCCTTACGGGCGAGCGGCCTGAGCCGGCGTTCCTCATCGCGAAGCCGTTCCAGCCCGCGAACGTGTCGGCCGTGATCAGCCAGGCCCTGTTCTTCCAGCAGACCGCCCGAAGGCGCGACCGCGAGACGGCATAGACCACATCGGCGACCCCGACCGCAGGAACATAGGCGGCGAGATCGCGTTTCTCCACGACGACGTGGAGGCGACGATGACCGGTCAGGTCTGGACGATCACGGCGATCGCTCTGTCGTCGGGCTTGCTCGCGATCGCGGCTCCCATCGCACCGAACGCGTCAGGGGCCGGTCCCAGCCCCCCTCATCTGCGGGCAGCATTTCCGAAAGGCGATCGGCTGGGTCGCGTCGCGTCGCCGGCGTCGACATCGGTGGGTTCGGTCGAAATCTCCGGACCCGCTTTCGCTTTCGACATCGTGATGCGTGATCGCGCCGGGTCGATCGTGTTTCAGTCGGAACAGGGCTCCCGGCGCACGGCGATCTCGAAGCACGCTCTCATCGCCCATCCTGCTTCGGTCGGAGCCCGATCCGCGTCGAACATCGTGCCAAGCACCGCGATCAAGCCTGTCAGGCCGAAGCGGAGCATTCCGGTGGGATGCGAGCGTCTTGTGAGCGCACTGACGCGATCCACTGCGGCCGCCGAGCTTGGACGCTGTATCACCTGATCGGACCGGCTCGATTGCGCCGATGCAGTGACGGGGCGGTCCTGCGCTCACTGAGTTCGCATTTACCAAGATCGTGCCGACGAATCGGCTGCCGAGACCCGACGCGGCTGCATCGGAACTCGACAGCGCGTCTTAGCGCCGATGTCCTGTCAGTGGACGTGTCGTGGCGCGGTGGATTGGCCGCCCTTGCGTCCCGCCTCCGATGCGAGCTCGCGATCCTGCGAGAAGGACCGCTTCTCGGCCGGAACGCTCCGGCCGCCTTTGCTCGCGATCTCGCGCTGACGGTCTTCGCCCATCGATGCGAATCCTCGTGTGGACGTGAGATGACCTTTCGGCATCTTGCTTCTCCCGGTGTTCGATCATGCCGACAACCTCCCGACCGATTCCAAGGTTCCGCCGCTTCGGGCGCTTTCGGCACGGGCGGTTGACGCAGCGCAGCATCGGCCGCATATAGGCGTCACGGCGTCAGCACTCGCTTCATGAGATGCTCTGACAGGGGCTGCGTGACGGATCCGCGACAAGGCGGCCCGGCCCTATCTTCATTCGCCGCCTCCCGGAACGCCCCGATCACGCGGGCTACCCTGTCGAGACGGTGATGACGGCCCCGAGTGCGGTCGCGTGCCGTGCATTGCGAAAGATCACCCTTTGTCCACCTTTGAACACTTCGGCCTCGCGGCCCCGATCCTGAAAGCGCTCGTCGAAGAGGGCTACGTCACGCCGACCCCGATCCAGGAGAAGGCGATCCCGGACGTGATGAAGGGCCGCGACCTGCAGGGCATCGCCCAGACCGGGACCGGCAAGACGGCCGCCTTCGCGCTGCCGATCCTGCATCGGCTCGCGGCCTCGGAGCGCCGACCGGCCCCACGCGGCGCCCGTGTCCTCGTGCTGAGCCCGACCCGGGAGCTCGCGAGCCAGATCGCCGAGAGCTTCAAGAGCTACGGCCGCCACCTGCGCCTCGCCGTGACCGTGGTCTTCGGCGGCGTGCCGATCGGGCGCCAGCAGCGCGCGCTCTCGGGCGGGGTGGACGTCCTCGTCGCGACCCCCGGCCGCCTCCTCGATCTCATCGACCAGCGTAGCCTCACGCTGCAGGGCGTCGAGATCCTGGTCCTCGACGAGGCCGACCAGATGCTGGATCTCGGCTTCATCCACGCGCTGCGCCGGATCGTGACGCTCGTCCCGAAGAAGCGTCAGACGCTGTTCTTCTCGGCCACGATGCCGAACGCGATCGAGACGCTCTCGGCGCAGTTCATCAGCGACCCGGTGAAGGTCTCGGTCGCCCCGGTCGCGACCACGGCCGAGCGGGTCGACCAGCAGGTCATGTTCGTGTCGACCGGCGACAAGCCGGCGCTCCTGAAGGCCGTCCTGTCGGGCGAGGGCGTCGACCGCGCCCTCGTGTTCACCCGGACGAAGCACGGCGCGGACCGGGTCGTGACGCAGCTCTCCCGGGTCGGGATCGCGTCGGCCGCGATCCACGGCAACAAGAGCCAGGGTCAGCGCGAGCGGGCGCTCGCCGACTTCAAGGCGGGCAAGACGCGCGTCCTCATCGCGACCGACATCGCGGCGCGCGGCATCGACGTCGAGGCCGTGTCGCATGTCGTGAACTTCGACCTGCCGAACGTGCCCGAGAGCTACGTCCACCGGATCGGCCGGACGGCGCGCGCGGGCGCGACCGGCCAAGCGATCTCCTTCTGCAACGGCGAGGAGCGGGCCTTCCTGCGCGACATCGAGCGGCTGACGCGTCTCAAGGTCCCGGTCGCCCCGCTGCCGGCCGGCTTCGCGGATCCCGAGATCCAGGCTGCTCTCCGCAAGGAGGAGCCGGGCTCTCGCGACGCGGCGCCGCGCGGCGGCAACGGCCGCTCGCAGGAACGCTCCGGCTCCGGCGGTGGCCGGAACTGGGCGCCGCCCCTGCGCGAGGGCGCGTCCGCTCCGGGCCGCAACCGCGGACGCGGCGGCCGCTCGGGCGGTCCGGGCGGCTCCGGTTCGGGACCGTCGAACACCGCCGCGGCTCCCCGCGGACGCGGACCCGCGAACCCTGTCCGTCAGGACGGGGCGGGGCCCGGCGCAGGCGAGAACGGCGGGCACATCACGTGGCTGCAGCGCGGTGGCCGCGACGTCCGGTAGGCGGCACTGGCCTGCCCAGCCTTGCACGAGCGCAACGCCGTCATTCCGGGCCACGCAAGGCGAGAGCCCGGAACCCATACGTGCTGACGACGTCGGCGTGCCGGTGTCAGTGCCGGCTCGACGATGCCGGCGTCCATGGATTCCGGGCTCGGCTTCGTCGCCCCGGAACGACAGCCCTGCATCCGTGCGAATGTCCTCGCCAGGAGACGCGCCGGCGCACCCGTTTCAGCTTCGTTTCATCCGGCGCCATCGGCCGGACATCGAGCGCTGCGATCACGCTCCGATGGCAGGTTGCGCGATCTCTGTTCAGCGGTCGCGACGCGACGACGGAGCGGTGCGATGGCGGACGGTCCCCGGGACGGGTTGGACGGCGGATCGGGTGCTGGAAGCTTCTCGAACCCGGGCGTCGGAAACCCGTTCGGGACGGACGCGCTCTACGGGGGACAGGCTCCGGCCCAGCAGGCCTCCTTCGGCGCGACGGCCGATTCGGAGTCCTTTCCCAGCCTCGACGAGACCGGGGCGGAAGGGAGCTTCACCGAGACGACCAGCGTCTCGTGGTTCGGGAAGATCCAGGAGGCCATCGTCGGGGTGTTGATCGGGCTCGTCCTCGTCGTGGTGACGGCCGGAATCCTTTTCTGGAACGAGGGCCGGGCCGTGAAGACCTACCGCTCGCTGAACGAGGGTGCTGGCCTCGTGGTCGACGTGCCGCCCGGCGCCGTCGACGCGGCGAACGACGGCAAGCTCGTCCACCTGCAGGGCGACCTCACGGCCGCGACCGCCGCCCAGGACACGACCTTCGGGGTTCAGGTCCCGGCGGCCCGGCTCGTCCGCACGGTCGAGATGTTCCAGTGGAAAGAAGAGAGCCGGACCGAGACGCATAAGCGCCTAGGCGGCGGCGAGGACCGGGTGACGACCTATACGTATACCCGGGTCTGGTCCGACCATCGGAACAGCTCCGACAGCTTCCACACCAAGGCCGGGCACGTGAACCCGCAGATGCGCTTGTCGAAATCCGAGACGACCGCACCCGATGCGCGGCTCGGCGCCTTCCGGCTGGGGGGCGAGACCCTGTCCCGCCTCGCCGCGGACCGGGTCCACGCCGTCGAGCCGGACGTCGCGTCCCGGATCGCGTCGCGCTCCGGGATCGGTCCGGCGCAGGCCGTCGACGGGAAGCTCTACCTCGGCCAGGACGCGGCCGATCCGCGGATCGGAGACCTGCGCGTCAGCTACCACGTGGCGCCGCTCGGGCCGTCGAGCTTCATCGGCCGCCAGACCGGCACGGATCTCGGCGAGTATCAGACGCGGGCCGGCGATCGTCTGCTGATGGCGCGGTCCGGCCTCCTGCCGGCGGACGCGATGTTCGCCGACGCGCAGGCCGACAACCGCACCCTGACGTGGATCATCCGGCTCGTCGCGACGATCTTCATGTGGGTCGGCTTCCTCCTGGTGCTGCGCCCGATCGCGGTGGTGGGCGACGTCGTCCCGCTGATCGGCACGATCCTCGGGGCCGGGACGGCGCTCGCCGCGAGCGCGATGACGGCCGTGCTGGCCCCGCTCGTGATCGCGATCGCCTGGTTCTTCTTCCGGCCCATCGTCGCGATCGCGGTCGTGACGGGCGGGTTCGCGCTGGTCTACGGCGTCCGGGCTTGGGCCGAGAAGCGGCGGGCCGCCCGGGCCGGGCGGTCCGGCCCGATGCCCGCCGCGCTCAGGGCCTGACGATGCCCGATGGAAACGGGACGGCGGTGCGCGAGATCGGCTGCTTCTTCACGCTCTCCTCGCCCTGGGCCTATCTCGGCCATCCCCTGTTCGTGTCGATCGCCGCACGGTATCGGGCGGCGATCCGGTTCCGGCCGATGGCCGTGGGTCTCCTCTTCGGCGAAACCGGCGGGCTTCCGCTCCCGCGACGCCACCCCGTCCGGCAGCGCTACCGGCTCGTCGAGCTCCAGCGCTGGCGCGAGCGGCGGTCGATGCCGCTCCTCCTCCAGCCCCGGTCCGTGCCTTTCGACGCCAGCCTGGCGGATCGTTGCGTCATCGCGCTTTCGGCCGCGGGCCGTGATCCGGAGCCGTTCATCCGTCGGGCCTCGGCCGGGGTCTGGGCCGAGGAGCGCGACCTCGCCGATGCGGCGGTGCTGGCGGAGATCCTGCGGGAGGTCGGCGTCGAGGACGCTGCGGCGGTGCTCGAGCACGCCGGCGCTCCCGAGACTGCGGGGCTTTATGCCGCGAACGGCGCGGCGGCGCTCGCGGCGGGCGTCTTCGGCGCGCCCTCCTACGTGCTGGACGGAGAGGTGTTCTGGGGCCAGGACCGCCTCGAGCTCCTGGACGAGGCGCTCGCGAGCGCACGCCCGGCTTTCCGGCCCTGACCGGCCGAGCCCTCGTCAGTGATACGGGTCGGCCGCGTCCCGCAGCCCGTCGCCCATGAAGCTGAAGGCCAGCACGACCAAGACCACCGGCAGGATCGGGAACAGCAGCCAGGGGTGGAGCTGCACGGCCGCGAGGTTCTGAGCCTCGTTCAGGAGCACGCCCCAGCTCGTGATCGGCGGCCGAAGCCCGAGGCCCAGGAACGAGAGCGCCGTCTCGCCGAGGATCATGGACGGGATCGACAGGGTCGCGGACGCGATCAGGTGGCTCATGAAGTTCGGGATCAGGTGGCGCGCGATGATCCGGGTCTTCGACGCGCCCATCAGCTCCGCCGCCCGGACGTAATCCTCCTCGCGCAGCGCCAGCAGCTTCGAGCGGACGGCCCGCGCGAGCCCCGGCCAGTCCAGCATCCCGAGGATGATCGTGATCCCGAAGAAGACGAGGAGCGGGCTCCAGTTCGGCGGCAGCGCGGCCGAGAGCGCGAGCCAGAGCGGCAGCTCGGGCAGGGAGCGGATGATCTCGATCATGCGCTGCACGACGTTGTCGACCCAGCCCCCGAGATAGCCCGCGATCCCGCCGAAGAAGAGCCCGAGCGCGAACGAGACCGAGATCCCGACGAGCCCGATCGTGAGCGAGATCCGGGCGCCGTAGATGACCCGCGAGAAGAGATCGCGGCCGAGCCTGTCCGTGCCGAGCAGGAAAAAGCTGCCGTTCTCCGGCGGGCAGACGAGGTGCGTCCGCATCGGGATCAGGCCCAGGAGCTCGTAGGCGTCGCCCGCGCACAGGAACCGGAGCGGCTGCGGGTTCGCCGTGTCGACCACGTAGTCCCGCCGGAACGTGTCGAGGTTGAACGTGAAGCGGTAGGGATAGACGAACGGCGAGCGCAGGCCGCCCTCGTGGAGGATGTGGATGCCTTGCGGCGGCGCGTAGATGAAGTCGCCGTTCCGCTTCGTCTGGTTGTAGGGCGCGACGATCTCGACGATCGGCACGAGCGCGTAGAAGAACAGCAGCACGAAGGCCGCCGCGACCGCGATCCGGTGCCGCTTGAACTTCCACCAGGTCAGCCGCCAGGCCGAGGCGCGGTAGAAGCCGTCGCCCTCGGCCCCGACGGGCTCGCTCAGGCCCGGATCGAAGGCGGCCTGATCGACGAAATGCGCCGGGCCCCTCGCCAGCCCCGCGCTCATCGGGCGCCGCCGAGCCGGATGCGGGGATCCAGGATCGCGAGGAGGAGATCGGAGATCAGCATCCCGACGACGGTCAGGATCGCCACGAACATCAGGATGAAGCCGGCCAGGAACTGGTCCTGGCTCTTCAGGGCGGCGAGAAGGATCGGGCCGACGGTCGGCAGGCTCAGCACGAGCGAGACCAGCACGGAGCCCGAGACGAGGTGCGGCAGGAGGTTTCCGATGTCGGCGATGAAGGGGTTCAGCGACATCCGGAACGGATATTTCAGCAGTGCGCGGGTCGGCGGCATCCCCTTCGCCTTCGCGGTCACGAAATACTGCTTGCCGAGCTCGTCCAGGAGGTTCGCCCGCATGCGCCGGATCATCGCGGCCGTGCCGCCGAGCCCGATCACGATCGTGGGCACGATGAGGTGCGACAGGAGCGACTGGATCTTGGGCCACGTCCAGGGCTGGCCCGCGAACTTCGCGTCGTAGAGCCCGCCGATCGAGACCCCGAACCAGCGGTTCAGGTAGTAGAGGAGGATCAGGGCGAGGAGGAAGCTCGGCGTCGCGAGGCCGATATAGCCGATGAACGTCGCGACGTAGTCGCCGACGGAATACTGCCGGGTCGCGGAATAGATCGCGATCGGGATCGAGACGATGTGGACGAAGACCACGACCACGAGATTGATGAGGAGCGTGAGCCAGAGCGCGTCGCCGATGACGTCCGTCACCGGCTTGTCGTACTCGAACGACCAGCCCCAATCGCCCTGGAGGAGGCCCGAGAACCCGTTCGGGCCCGGCCAGACCCCGATCCAGACGAGGTATTGCTCCCAGACCGGCAGGTCGAGGCCGTATTGCTGGATCAGGAACGCGGCCTTGGCGGCCGAGGCAGCCTCGCCCTGCGCCCGGAGCTCGGCGATCTGGTTCGTCAGGAAGTCGCCCGGCGGCAGCTTGATGATGAAGAAGACCAGCGCCGAGATGATCAGCAGGGTGATCGCCATCGTGCCGGCGCGACGCAGGATGAAGCGCGTCACCGAGGCGGAGCCCCCGACGCCGTCTGCGAGCCCGCGGTCTGGACCGCCGCGTCGAGCAGCGGCAGGGCGGGCCTCGCCCGAACGCTCGACCGGGCGCCGGGCACCGGCAGCCACGCCTCCCGGCCCTTCGGCCGGTCCCAGAACAGCTCGTCGATCCGGTAGACGCCGAGCATCGAGGTCGGCTCCCACGAGTACACCGCGCGGACCGGCAGGTTCTTCAGGCCGACCTTGACGACGATCGGCTGCAGGGCGCCCGCCACCGTGCCGATCGACCAGAGGTTCTCGGCACGGTTCATGAGCATCTCCCGCCAGATCCGGGCGTGCTCGGCATCGTCGGCCGTCGTCACCCAGCGGTCATAGGCGTCCGCGAGCGCCTTCGCCTCCGGGATGTCGCAAGCCTCGCCCGATGCGCCCTTCGTCTCCCAGAACTGGCCCCATCGCGACCAGGCGTAGTTGTCCTGGCGCAGAGGCGCGAGCTCCGTCGGCGGCATGTCGGCGATCGGGACAGCGAGATCGAGCCCCTGCGCGGCCACCATCACGGTCATGCCGCCATAGGTCCGGTTGCGGAGCACCGTCCGATCCTGCGGCTTCACGAAGAGCTTCACGCCGACGTCGCGCCAGAACTCGGTGATCAGGGTCAGGCCGTCGACCACGAGGCCGCCGTCGCCGTCCGTCTCGACGATGATCTCGAGCTCGCGCCCATCCGGGAGGAGCCGAATGCCGGCCCCGTTCCGGGCCGTGAGCCCGATCTCGTCGAGAAGCCGCGAGGCCTCGGTCGGATCGTAGCCCGCGTTCAGCGTCCTGTACTCGGGCGCGAAGAGCGGGCTCTCCTCCGCGATCGTGTCGTTCCCCTCCTTGCCGAGCCCGAACAGCAGCGCGTTGTTCAGCATGCGCCGGTCGATCGCGAGGGAGAGCGCGCGCCGGTAGC
This sequence comes from uncultured Enterovirga sp., assembly GCA_964244795.1. GTDB lineage: Bacteria > Pseudomonadota > Alphaproteobacteria > Rhizobiales > Beijerinckiaceae > Enterovirga. The sequence goes on along the minus strand of CAXTKM010000154.1, from coordinate 1,781 downwards.
GCAGGTCGCGGTTGAGCTTGCGCCAGACCGGGTCCTGGGTCGTGAGGTTCGGGTAGAGCGCGAGCTCGCTGCCGCGAGCGTAGGGCCACATCAGCGTGCGGTACTGATGGGCCTTCTCGCCCTCCTTCAGGATCGGGATGTCGTTCATCGACAGGCCGCGGAAGAGGAGGTCCGCATCGCCGCTGTTCGCCTTCGCGGCCATGAGGCCGGTGGCCGAGACGTCGAGGACGATCCGGTCGAGATAGGGCAACTGCTGCCCGGCGGTGTCGACCCGGTGGTAGAAGGCGTTGCGCTCGAACACGAAGCGGGTCGCGGGCGAGACGGTGACGACGCGCCAGGGCTGCAAGGTCGGGAGCGACGGGTTCGTGTTCTCGAACATGTCGTCGAGCCGGTTGTGCATCGCGGCCCAGGATTTCAGCTTCTGCTTCTTCGCGAGCTCTTCGATGATCTTCTTGTCGCCGTAACGGACGTTCATCGGCTTCAGGTAGTGCGCGGGCCGATAGATGAAGGGATCGCGCGGCTGCGCCAGCGCCGGCAGGAAGCGCGGGTTCGGCTCCTCCCAGCGGTATCGGACCGTCCGGGAATCGACGACCTCGAAGCTCGGCTCCTTGCCGTTGACGAGCAGGAAGTCGGGCAGGCCGCTCGGGCTCAGCTCCTTGTTGTGGGCGATGTCCTCCCAGTAATAGCGGAAATCCTCGCTCGTGAAGGGATGGCCGTCCGACCAGCGGTGGCCCTCGCGCAGCACGAACGTGAAGACGCGGTCGCCCTCGCTCTCGTAGCGCTCCAGCAGGTCGGCATGGAGCTTCAGCTTCGCATCGTAGCCGACGAGGCGCGCGTAGGAGCTTGCCGACAGGTAGCGGATGTCGCGGGCACGGCCGACGAGGGACACGACCTCGCCGCCCTGGCGACCCACCTGCCGGCCCGACGCCGCGAGATCGACCACGAGCGGCGTCCGCGGCAGCCGCTCCGCGACCGGCGGCAAGGCCTTCTTCTCGACGGGGTCCCGGAAGAGCGGCGTCTCCGTGAGCGTCAGCGCCGCCGCCGGGAGAGCGGCAAGCGCGACCGCGAGCGCGGCGTACGCGATCGCCTCGAGCCGGGTGGTCCTGGGACGAGCTCGCGTCATGCTGCTTCCTCGATCGCGGCCGCCGTCGACATCGTCCTGACCCTGTGGCCCGGACCGAGCGCCGCCATCTGCCCGGCATCATCGCCCGCGAGCCGGTACGGTTCCGGCCAGGCGGCAGGATCGGAGAAGCGGTCGGTCTTGAGGCGCGTGAAGTCGAGCGGCCGGTCGATGTCCGGGTCCGGCACCGCCGAGAGCAGCGCCTTCGTGTAGGGATGCGCCGGCTCGCCGAAGAGCGTCGCGGCCGGGGCCTCCTCGACGATGTGCCCCCGGCACATCACCGCGATCGTGTCGGCGACGTAATCCACGACGGCGAGGTTGTGCGAGACGAAGACGTAGGAGAGGCCCAGCGCCTTCTGCAGGTCCTTCAGGAGGTTCAGCACCTGGGCCTGGACGGAGACGTCGAGCGCCGAGACGGGCTCGTCGCAGAGCAGCACCTCCGGCTCGAGGGCGAGCGCGCGCGCGATGCCGAGCCGCTGGCGCTGCCCGCCGGAAAAGGAGTGCGGGTAGCGCCGCAGGCTCGCGCGGTCGAGCCCGACCATGTCGAGCAGCGCCTTCGCGCGCTCGAAGCGCTCGTCGCTCTCGCCGATCCCGTGGATGATCAGCGGCTCCGTCAGGATCTCGTAGACCGTCATGCGGGGATTGAGGGACGAGAACGGGT
>CAXTKM010000153.1:0-10174 GCA_964244795.1 uncultured Enterovirga sp. | reverse complement strand
CGAACAGCATCATCGTGTTGTCGTTGAAGAAGAGCGGGTTCTCGACGCCGGCATAACCCGATCCCATGCCGCGCTTGATGAACAGCACGGTCTTCGCCCGCTCGACGTCGAGGATCGGCATCCCGTAGATCGGCGAGGTCTTGTCGGTCTTGGCGGAGGGGTTCGTGACGTCGTTCGCGCCGATCACGAAGGCGACGTCGGCCTGCGCGAACTCGCCGTTGATGTCCTCGAGCTCGAAGACCTCGTCGTAGGGCACGTTCGCCTCGGCCAGCAGCACGTTCATGTGGCCCGGCATCCGGCCCGCGACCGGATGGATCGCGTATTTCACCTCGACGCCCTGCTTCTTCAGGAGATCCGTCATCTCGCGGAGCGCGTGCTGGGCCTGCGCGACCGCCATGCCGTAGCCCGGCACGATGATGACCTTCTCGGCATTCGCCATGATGTAGGCGGCGTCGTCGGCCGAGCCCTGCTTCACCGGCCGGGTCTCGGCCTCGGCCCCGCCCGCGGACGCGGTCTCGCCCCCGAAGCCGCCGAGGATCACGGAGACGAAGCTCCGGTTCATGCCCTTGCACATGATGTAGGACAGGATCGCGCCGGAAGACCCCACCAGCGCGCCGGTCACGATCAGCGCGAGGTTGTGCAGCGTGAACCCGATCCCGGCCGCGGCCCATCCGGAATAGCTGTTCAGCATCGAGACCACGACCGGCATGTCGGCGCCCCCGATCGGGATGATCAGCGTCACCCCGAGCACGAAGGCGACGATCACGATCAGCCAGAAGGCGAGGTGGCTCTGCGTCCGGATCAGGATGACGATCAGCAGCACGAGCGCGATCGCGAGCGCGATGTTCAGCGCGTGGCGCTGCGGCAGGATGATCGGCTTGCCGGACATCCGGCCGTCGAGCTTCAGGAACGCGATGATCGAGCCCGTGAAGGTCACGGCCCCGATCGCGACCCCGAGCGACATCTCGAAGAGAGATCCGCCCGCGATCCGGCCCGTCCCCGGCAGGGTGATCCCGAACGCCTGCGGGGCGTAGAGCGCGCCCGCCGCGACCAGCACCGCGGCGAGCCCCACGAGCGAGTGGAAGGCGGCGACCAGTTGCGGCATCGCGGTCATCGGCACGCGCTGGGCGATGACCGCCCCGGCCCCGACCCCGATCCCGAGCCCGAGGATCACGAGGAGCCAGCCCATGACCCCGGCCGGGGGATGGCCGAGAAGCGTGGTCAGGATGGCGATCCCCATCCCGACCATCCCGTACAGGTTGCCCTGCCGCGACGTGGTCGGGTGCGACAGGCCCCGGAGCGCCAGGATGAACAGGATCCCGGAGACGAGGTAGAGCAGGGCGGAGACGTTCGCGGACATCGCTCACCCCTTCTTGCGGTACATGGCGAGCATCCGGTTCGTCACCAGGAACCCGCCGAAGATGTTGATGGCCGCGAGGATCACGGCCAGGAAGCCGAAGACCCGCGCGAAGGTCGCGCCCGATCCCGCTCCGGGCAGGATCGCGACCCCGACCGACAGGAGGCCCCCGACCACGATCACGGACGAGATCGCGTTCGTGACCGACATCAGCGGCGTGTGCAGGGCGGGCGTCACCTGCCAGACCACGTAATAGCCGACGAAGACCGCCATCACGAAGACCGCGAGCTCGAACACGACCGGGTCGACATGCCCGCCGGTCGCGGCGCTCGCCATCTGCGAGAGGCCGGGCGTGATCTGGCCGAGGTAGCCCTGCGTCGCCTCCGCGGCCTGGCGGGCGATCGCGGCGGACTGCCTCGCGCCCTCGAGCGCCTGTTCGTTGGTCATGGCCATCCTCCCGGTCTCCCGGCGTTACGATCAGGCGGTCGGCGCGCCGAGCACGATGATGATCTCAGAGCGTCACGGCGTCGGCGACCGGGGGCGCGGCCGCCGCGATCGCCGGCTGCGACGCGCTCGGCGTCGGCTGAGACCCGGCCGTGGCGCCCGACGCGAACATCGGGTGCACGACCTGCCCGTCGCGGGTCAGCAGCGTCGCCCGGACGAGCTCGTCGTCCCATTTCACGGCGATGCTCTTCGTGGCCTTGTCGACCAGCGTCTCGACGAAGGCGTAGAGGTTGCGGGCGTAGAGGCTGGACGCGGTCGCGGCGAGGCGGCCCACGTTCGAGTATCCGACCACCTTCACGCCGTTCGGGCTCGCGGCCATCTCGCCGGCCTTCGCGCCCTCGACGTTGCCGCCGCGCTCGACCGCGAGGTCGACCACGACGGAGCCCGGCCGCATGGCGGCGATCATGGCGGCCGAGACGAGCTTCGGGGCCGGCCGGCCGGGGATCAGCGCCGTCGTGATCACGATGTCCTGCTTCGCGATGTGCGCGGCCACGAGCTCGGCCTGCTTCTGCCGGTACTCGGCCGACATCTCCTTCGCGTAGCCGCCGGCGGTCTCGGCCTGCTTGAACTCGTCGTCCTCGACCGCGACGAACTTCGCCCCGAGCGATTCGACCTGCTCCTTCGAGGCCGGCCTGACGTCCGTCGCGGTCACGACGGCGCCGAGCCGGCGGGCGGTCGCGATCGCCTGGAGACCGGCGACGCCGGCTCCCATCACGAAGATTCGTGCCGCCGGCACCGTGCCGGCCGCCGTCATCATCATCGGGAGCGCGCGGCCGTATTCGGCTGAGGCGTCGATCACGGCCCTGTATCCGGCGAGGTTCGCCTGGCTCGACAGGACGTCCATCACCTGCGCGCGGGTGATGCGGGGCATCAGCTCCATCGAGAAGGCCGACACGCCCCGGCCGGCGATCGCCCGCACGGCGTCGTCCTGACCGAACGGGTCCATCACGGCGATCGCGAGCGCGCCTGCTTTAGCTCCGGCGAGATCCGCGGCCTCGGGCCGTCGGACCGAGAGGACGACGTCGGCGTCCCGGATCGCGTCCGCCTTGCCGTTCGCGATCGAGGCCCCGGCGGTGGTGAAATCGGCGTCGGGAATGCCCGCGGACAGGCCGGCCCCGGCCTCGACCGAAATCGCGGCGCCGAGCGCGATATACTTCTTGATGGTCTCCGGCGTCGCCGCGACGCGCGTCTCGGCAGGAGCGTCCGACAGGACAGCGATCCGCATCTCGTTCAACCCCGTTCAGTCGTCAGGATCGCGTCCGCCAGGGCTTGGTGCCACCCCGGCGCAGCACCGCCTGGCCGCTCAGTAGAGCAGCATCATGAGGAGCTGGAGGCCCAGCACGATCGCGGGCGCCCGCCAGGAGACGGCGGTCGAGAAGAGCCCGATCCCGGTCGCGATGTGGGCCAGCACGATCGTGAACACGGCCGACAGCCAGGCCGCCTTCACGCCGCCGAGCGCGAGCCCGACCACGATGCAGATGACGAACAGCGTGCCGACCGTCGTGAAATGGGTGAACGCGTCATAGGTGCGCTCGTGGGCGCGGCCGTCCATGTCCGGGCGATACTCCGCGGCCGGCTCTGCGTTCGTCTGCGCCATGCGGCGGCTCCCGAATTCGTGCTGGTCGGCTGTAGCCGATGACATCCGGGCCTGCAATCGGCGGCGACCCGACGTGACTCCCTCTCCCGAGACGGAGAGGGGACACGGCACGTCGATCAGGCCGGCTGCGGGATCCCCACCGCCGCCAGAGCCGCGTCCTGCCGAGCCGCGAGAGCGTCCCGGTCGAAATGCTCGATCTCGGACAGGAACATGCGGTGGAAGTTGAGCTCCGCGTCCAGGTGCAGGAAGACGGCGCCTAAGCCGATCGCGGCGCGGTCCATGAACACGAACTCGCGCGGGATCGTGACCGGCCCCTTCTCGCGAAGCGCCTGGTGGACGCTGAACGCCTCGCGGCGCCCGTACTCGCCGGGCTTCACCCCGTCGGCGATCGTGCGGGTCCTGTCCTCCAGGAGCGGGCCGTAGATGAACTTGGCCCAGATGTTCAGGATGTCGATGAGCTCGGAGGACAGCCGCCTGAAGCCCCAGGTCTCGTAGGCGTGCACGATCCGGTCGCGGTCGCCTTCGAGGAGGCCGTGGAACAGATCGACGACGCCGCCGAGGAAGCGCGGCGGGAAGATCCGGATGCAGCCGTAGTCGAGGAGGTTGATCCCGGCCGGCTCGCCGCCGTCCCGGAACACGGTGTAGTTCCCGAGATGGGGATCGCCGTGGATGACGCCGATCTGCCCGACCGGGTGCCACCAGGCCTTGAACATCGCGACCGCGAGCCGGTTACGGACCTCGACGGAGTCGTCCTTGAACGCGAGGATCTTCTCGCCCTCGAGCCAGTCCAGCGTGAGCAGCCGGCGCGTCGAGAGGTCGAGCCTGACGCCCGGGACCCGCACCTCCGGCTTGTCCTTCAGGACCGCGCGATAGAGCGCAGCGTTCTTCGCCTCGCGCCCGTAATCGAGCTCCTCGCGGAGGCGCGCCCCGATCTCGCCCACGATCTCGCGCGTGTCGATGACCGAATTGAACCTTCGCTGCACCGCGAAGAGCAGCTCGAGCTGGCCGAGATCGGCCTCGACGGCGGATTGCATGTCCGGGTATTGGAGCTTGCAGGCGAGGGCCGCGCCGTCGGGAGCCGTCGCGCGATGGACCTGGCCCAGCGAGGCCGCGGCCGCGGGCTTCAGGTCGAAGGTCGCGAAGCGGGACCGCCAGTCCGGGCCGAGCTCGCTCACCATGCGCCGGGCGACGAAAGCCGCGCCCATCGGGGGCGCCTCGCTCTGCAGCTTGCCGAGCTCGGCCGCGTATTCGGGCGGCACGAGATCCGGCACGGTGGCGAGCAACTGCGCCACCTTCATGATCGGACCCTTCAGGCCGCCGAGCGCACTGGCGAGCGCGGCCGCGTTCGCGGCGTTCGGGGTCTCCTGGGCGTTGCCGCCGAAGAGGCGCTTCCCGGCCATGCGGGCCGCGACCCCGCCCACGTTCGCACCCACCCTCGCGTATCGCGCGGCGCGGGCTGAGAAACGGTTCGCTTCACGATCGATCTCGGCCATCGGGTCCCGCTCGGCTGCTGACCTCACAGATGGGCAGCCCGGGGCGGAACGCCAGGCGGAGCGAGGTCGCAGGAGCCGGGGTCAGGCGCGGATCGTATCGGCGATCCAACGCGCGAGGAGATCCTCCTCGACCTCGCCGGCAGCCAGCGCGAGCATGACGGCGGTCGCATCGGCGATCGTGGGCTTGAACGCGATGCCGTTCAGCCCGAGGAACATCAGGATGGATGTGAAGGCCATCCGCTTGTTGCCATCGATGAAGGGATGGTTGCGCGAGATGCCGAAGGCATAGGCCGCCGCGAGAGCTGCCAGGTCCGTCTCGCCATAAGCCCACTTGTTTTCCGGGCGCGCCAGAGCCGACTCGAGCAGGCCGACGTCACGGATGCCGTCGGCGCCGCCGAAGAGGGCGAGCTGCTCGGAATGGGCGTCTTTGACGATGCCAAGATCGAGCCAGACCGGCTCGGTCATTTGGCGAGCTCGCGGTAGGTCTCGGCGTAATCCTTGAAGGCCTGACGGGCGATCGAGAGCGCTTTGGCATGTTTGGGATCGTAGCGGCTGGCCTTGAAGCCGAACTCGGGCTGCTCCGTCACGTGCAGGGCATCGCCCTCGGAGAGCCGAAGCCGGGCCAGCATCTCCTTCGGTAGGAGAAGGCCGAGCGAGTTGCCGATTTTTCGGACGTGAAGCACGGTGCCATCCACGTCGAGATTGCTTTCGACCGCGTCTGCCAAAGTCGCCTCCGTATTACGAAACGTACAACGTCTTTAGGCCGATCGGCCTGTCTCATCAAGCGCGTCAATCCAGCCCAACGCTCCCTCCGCCGCCGCGACACCGGTCGCGAACGACGCCTGGAGCAGGTAGCCCCCGGTGGGCGCATCCCAGTCCAGCATCTCGCCCGCGACGAAGACGCCGGGCCGCGCCCGCAGCATCAGCCGCTCGTCGAGGGCATCGAACCGGACGCCGCCCGCGCTCGAGATGGCGCGGTCGAGGCCGCCCGTGCCTGCGACCCGGACCGGCACGGCCTTGACCAGCCGTGCGAGCTCCGTCGCGTCCGACGGCAGGTCGCGGCCGGCCGCCTCGTGCAGGAGTCCGATCGCCGCGGGCGCGAGCCCGGCCGCCTTGCGGAGGAAGGTCGAGGCGGATTGCCGGAGCCGCGGCCGGGCCAGCGCCTCGGCGAGCGCTTCGGTCGTTAGGTCCGGCCGAAGATCGATCGCGAGCCACGCCTCCCCGTCCCGGTCGAGCGCGTCCCGGACCGGACCGGAGAGCCCGTAGACGACGCCGCCCTCCAGGCCGGACGCGGTCACGACCGCCTCGCCGAAGCGCATCACGCCCCCGATCGTGGCCGCGATGCGCTTCAGCGGCTGGCCCTCGCACCGGCTCCGGAACCGCTCCGACCAGGCCACCCGGAGCGCGACGTTCGAGGGCCTGAGCGGCGCGATCGGGATGCCGTCGCGCTCCAGGATCGCGGTCCAGCCGCCGTCCGAGCCGAGCCGGGGCCAGCTCGCGCCGCCCAGCGCCAGCACGGTCGCGGCCGGGCGCTCGACGGAGAGGCGGCCCTCCGGCGCGTCGAAGACGAGCCCGCCGTCCGGCCCGAAGCCGGTCCAGCGATGCCGGAGCGCGAACCGGACGCCCTGTCCGTCGAGCCGCCGCAGCCACGCGCGCAGCAGCGGCGAGGCTTTCCAGCTCCTCGGGAACACGCGCCCGCTCGACCCGACGACGGTCGGCTCGCCGAGACCCGCCGCCCAGGCCCGCGCCGCATCCGGCGGGAAGGCGTCGAGGGCCTGCCGGAGCCGCGCCGCCGACACGCCATAGCGCGCGACGAAGCCGTCGATCGGCTCCGAATGCGTGAGGTTCAGCCCGCCGCGCCCGGCGAGAAGCAGCTTGCGGCCGACCGAGGGCATGCCGTCGTAGACCGTCACGGCCGCACCGGCATCGGCCAGCGTCTCGGCCGCGATCAGCCCCGCCGGCCCGCCGCCCACGACCGCGACGCGAGGCCGTCGTTCTGCCGAGGTCTCTCTCAAGAAGAAAAGATTTGCGTCGGATCGCTCCGGACGATTGAGGCCCGCCTCCATCATGTCGGAGCGGCTACGAGAGCGGGGGCGCGGGCTCGTCCGAGAACCACGAGCCGAAGACCTGCTCCGCGCTGTGCGGCGGCCGAGAGGAAAGCCGCAGCATCGCCTCGATCTCGCCCTCCCGCTCCAGCGCACGAGCCGCCAGCCTGCTCGCGCTCGCCGTGACCTCCCCGACGACGTCGGCCAGCTCGCGCCGGAGGCTCGGGCTCACCTTCACGAGATCCTCGATCTCCAGTCGCGTCCGATCGACCGTGTTCGACCAGCCTCGCTTCGGAAACGTTGCAGAGGAATGTTCGAGCTTTAGCAGGTGCTCGATCAGCGTGCGCGTGCGGCTGGCGAGCTCAGCCCGATGCGACCGTCCCAAGCTCTCGATCTCCTCGGCGATGTTCTCCCAGTCGAACGGCAGGTTCGTGCCGGACGCCTGCGCGGCCCGGATGGCCCCCGCCTGCTCTTCCGACCAGCGCACGAAATCCTCGTCGTAGAGCGATCGCGGCCCGGGCATCACCCCTCCTCCATCCCTTCGAGCTCCGCGATCATGCCCTCGATGACCCCGAGTCCGATCTGCCAGAAGCCGGGGTCCTTCGCGTCGAGCCCGAACGGCGCGAGGAGCTCGCCGTAGGGCTTCGTGCCCCCAGCCGAGAGGAGCGCGAAATAGCGCTCGACGAAGCCCTCCTCGGCCCGCTCGTAGACGCCGTAGAGCGAGTTCACGAGGCAGTCGCCGAACGCGTAGGCGTAGACGTAGAACGGCGAGTGGATGAAGTGCGGGATGTAGGTCCAGAACGCGCCGTACTCGTCGCCGAGCCGGATCGACGGGCCGAGGCTCTCGGCCTGCACCGACATCCAGAGCGCGCAGAGCTGATCGGATGTCAGCTCGCCGTTGCGACGCTCGAGGTGGAGCTTGCGCTCGAAGGCGTAGAACGCGATCTGGCGCACGACCGTGTTGATCATGTCCTCGACCTTCGCGGCGAGCATCGCCCTGCGCTCGCCGGGGTTGCGGGTCGCGGCCAGCAGCCGCCGGAACGTCAGCATCTCGCCGAACACGCTCGCGGTCTCGGCCAGCGTCAGCGGCGTCGGGGCCATGAGCGCGCCGTTCGGGGCGGCCAGGACCTGGTGCACGCCGTGCCCGAGCTCGTGGGCGAGCGTCATGACGTCCCGGGGCTTCCCCTGGTAGTTCAGGAGAACGTAGGGATGGCAGGACGGCACGGTCGGGTGCGCGAAGGCGCCGGGCGCCTTGCCGGGCCGGACGGGCGCGTCGATCCAGCGCCCGTCGAAGAAGCGCCGGGCGATCCCGGCCATCTCGGGCGAGAAGTCCCCGTAGGCCGAGAGCACCGTGTCCCGCGCCTCGGTCCAGCCGATCGCCCGTTGCTCGACGCGGGGCAGCGGCGCGTTGCGGTCCCAATAGTCGAGCGCGTCGCGCCCGAACCACTTCGCCTTCAGGCGATAGTAGCGATGCGACAGGCGCGGGTAGGCATCCTGGACCGCCTCGACCAGGGCGTCGACCGTCTCGCGCTCGACCCGGTTCGCGAGGTGGCGACTGTCGCCGACGTCCTCGAAGCCGCGCCAGCGGTCGGAGATCTCCTTGTCCTTGGCGAGCGTGTTCGTGATGAGCGTGAAGACCCGGAGGTTCGCCTTGAACACGGTCGCGAGCGCGGCCGCCGCGTCCCGGCGCACGGTCCCGTCGCCGTCCTGCAGCTTGTTCAGCGTGGGCTCCAGCGCGAGCTCCTCGCCCCGCACGGTGAAACGGAGCGAGGCCAGCGTCTCGTCGAAGAGCCGGTTCCAGGCGCCCCGGCCCGTCACCGACTTCTCGTGGAAGAGCCGCTCGATCCTGTCCTCGAGCTGGTAGGGCTTCTCGCGGCGCAGGTCCTCGATCCAGGGCCGGAAGCGGTCGAGCGGCGCTTCCGCGAGGGCGGCCTCCATCACGGCATCGTCGATGCGGTTCAGCTCGAGCGTGAAGAACAGGAGGTCGCTGGAGGCCGCGGTGAGCCGCTCCTGCGTGTCGCCGTAGAACTTCGCCCGGCGCGGGTCGGTCGTATCGCCCGCGTAGACGAGGCCGGCATAGGAGGCGAGCCGGCCGAGCCGGTCCTCGATCGCCTCGTAGCGCAGGACGGCGCGACCCAGCGCCGTGCCGCCCTCGCGGGCGAGCTCGTCCAGCCGGCCGCGGGTGTCCTCGGCCATCGCCTTGCAGTCGGCCTCCGCGGTCGCGAGGTCCTGCGCGAAAGCCTCGCTCGCCATGCCGGGATACAGGTCGTCGAGGTTCCACTCCGGCAACGGGCCGAAGGCCTCGGCCGCCCGCTGCGTGACGGAGGCCGGCGCGGCGGTCCGGACCGCGCGGTCCGAGAGGGCGCAGGGGGTCGTCGGCACGGTCATGGGGAAGACATCCTTGGCTCGACCCGCATATCGGCCTTCTCGGCCCGTCCATCAACGCCGATCGGGGCGATCCGGTTAATGGCCGATTTACCCTTCTGGCCGAGTGTCGCGGCTCCCGACACCACCAGCCGGCCCCGAATGTCGCAAACCATCCTGATCGTCGACGACGATCCCGTGCAGCGCCGCCTTCTCGAGGCGATGGTGCGGCGATTCGGCTACGGCACGGTGGTGACGGAGGATGGCGAGGCGGGCCTCGCGGCCATGCGGTCCGGCGAGCCGATCGCGCTCGCGATCCTCGATCTCGTGATGCCGGGCCTGGACGGCTTCGGCGTGCTCTCCGCGATGCGGGACGCGAAGATCGACATCCCGACCGTGGTCCAGACCTCGCACGCCTCGATCGAGACGGTCGTGCAGGCGATGCGGGCGGGCGCGGCGGATTTCGTCGTGAAGCCGGTCGGCGCCGAGCGGCTCCAGGTCTCGATCAAGAACGCGCTCCGGCTCGGCTCGCTCGAAGACGAGGTCCGGCGCATGAAGCGTCGCGTCGGCGGCACCCTGTCGTTCCGCGACATCGCGACCCGAAGCCCGGACATGGCGCGCGTCATGCGCCTCGCCGAACGGGCTGCGAAATCCTCGATCCCGGTCCTGATCGAGGGCGAATCGGGCGTCGGCAAGGAGGTTTTGGCGCGCGCGATCCAAGGGTCTGGAGAGCGCAAGGGCCGCCCCTTCATCACGGTGAACTGCGGCGCGATCCCGGAGAACCTCGTCGAATCGACCCTGTTCGGGCACGAGA
>CAXTKM010000152.1:0-10261 GCA_964244795.1 uncultured Enterovirga sp. | reverse complement strand
GTGCAGGATCCGATGAAGACCCGGTCGAGCGTGATGTCGGTGATCCGCGTGCCGGGCACGAGGCCCATATAGGCCAGCGCGCGGCTCTTCGAGAGCCGGGCGCTCTCGTCCGCGAGGGCCGCCGGATCGGGCACGACGCCCGCGATCGAGACGACGTCCTCCGGGCTCGTGCCCCAGGTGACGAGGGGCGGCAGGTTCGAGCCGTCGAGCCGGATCTCCTTGTCGAAGAAAGCGCCCTCGTCAGACGGCAGCGTCTCCCAATAGCGCCGCGCCGCCTCGAAGGCGACCCCCTTCGGGGTCTTCGGCCGGCCCTCGACGTACCGGAAGGTGGTCTCGTCGGGCGACACCATGCCGGCCCGGGCGCCGCCCTCGATCGCCATGTTGCAGACCGTCATCCGGCCCTCCATCGACATGGCCCGGAACACCTCGCCGGTGTACTCGATGACGTGGCCGGTGCCGCCCGCCGTGCCGATCTCGCCGATGATCGCGAGCACGACGTCCTTCGGGGTCACGCCGGCCGGGAGCCGGCCGTCGACCGTGACCCGCATGTTGCGGGCCTTCCGCTGGATCAGGGTCTGGGTCGCCAGGACGTGCTCGACCTCGGAGGTCCCGATCCCGTGCGCGAGCGCCCCGAAGGCGCCGTGGGTCGAGGTGTGGCTGTCGCCGCAGACGATGGTCTGGCCGGGCAACGTGAAGCCCTGCTCAGGGCCGATCATGTGGACGATGCCCTGCCGGGTATCGAGCTCGTCGTAATACTCGACGCCGAACGCCTTCGCGTTCAGGGCGAGCGTCTCGACCTGGATGCGGGATTCCTCGTCCGCGATCCCGAGGCGCCGATCGGTCGTCGGCACGTTGTGGTCGACCACGGCCAGCGTCTTCTCGGGCGCCCGGACCCGCCGGCCCGCGAGCCGGAGGCCCTCGAAGGCCTGCGGGCTCGTCACCTCGTGGACGAGGTGGCGATCGATGTAGAGGAGGCAGGTCCCGTCCTGGTTCCGGTCGATCACGTGATCGTCCCAGATCTTGTCGTAGAGGGTGCGGGGGGCGGAGGTCGGAGGGACGGACATGGGCCTTGTGTTCCTGTCACGGGACCGGCGGAGGATCTATGATCTAGCTCCGGCCGCGCCGTCCGGCTACTTGCCCGTTGCCGCGCTCCCGAGCAGCAGCAGCGCGATGCTCGACGTGAAAACGGCCCCGAAGACCATCAGATTTTTACCGCCACCCAACCAGACCTGCAGCATGAGCCAGGCCGGGTAAAGGAGAGCCACCCCGGCCAACGCGCACAGGACGCGTCGCCATGCCGGCATCGCGTCCTCTCGGTCACCGTGTCGAGATCGCCTACTCGGCGGCGGGAGCCGCAGACGCGGCGGCCGTGGCGCTCGCAGCCGCTGCCGTGGCAGCCGTGGCCTCCGCCTTCGCGGCGTCCTTCTGGCGCACGGCGCGACGGTCGGTGCGCTCGGCGATGCGGGCCGATTTCCCGCGCCGGTCGCGGAGGTAGTAGAGCTTCGCGCGCCGGACCTTGCCGCGCCGGACGACCTTGATCGAATCGATCAGCGGCGCATGCAGCGGGAAGACACGCTCGACACCCTCGCCGTAGGAGATCTTGCGGACCGTGAAGGAGGCGTTCAGCCCGCCGCCCGAGCGCGCGATGCAGACGCCCTCGTAGGCCTGGACGCGGCTTCGGTCGCCCTCGACGACCTTCACGTTCACGGTGATCGTGTCGCCGGGCTCGAAATCCGGGATGATCTTCGCGAGCCTCGCGACCTCTTCGCGTTCGATCTCTTCGATGATGTTCATGACGTCATAGCTCCGGCAGGCCGCGGGCCGGAACGGCCGCGCGAGGATTTGCCATCCTGTTGTGAATTGCGGGTTCCGTACACGAGCGCCCGGGGAGTGTCGAGGCTCCGCTCGCGGCGGCACGCCTCGGGCTGGACCTCGTTCGTCAAACCGTCTTATGTCGCGCACCCGCGGCGAACGCCCGGCTCGATGCTTGCAGACGCTCGATGCTGGCAAACGGCCGAGACCCGGACGACCCGGGACGACGGACGCCCTTTCTCGACGGAGAGTGACTTGGCAATGAGGATTCGCGGCTTCGCTTGGGGCCTGTCGGCGGCCCTCGCCGTTCTGGCCGTCCCGCCCATGGCCCAGCCGGCCTCGGCCGTCACGCTGCGCTACGCGAACCAGGGCGACCTGAAGTCCCTTGATCCCTACACCCTGAACGAGACGACGACGATCGCCCACCACGGCCACGTCTTCGAGGGCCTGACGCGGCGGGGCAAGGACCTCGCGATCGAGCCGGCGCTGGCCGAGCGCTGGGAGACCCCGGAGCCGAACCGCTGGCGCTTCCACCTGCGCCGGAACGTGAAGTTCTCGGACGGCAGCCCGTTCACGGCCGACGATGTCGTGTTCTCGGCCGCGCGCGTGCGGGCACCCGGGTCGAACTTCGCGACGCGCGTGCCGGCCGACGTCACCGTGACCAAGGTCGACGACTTCACCGTCGATTTCTCGACCCCGAACCCGAACCCGATCCTGCACTACTCGTGGGATAGCTGGTACATCATGTCGAAGGCCTGGGCGGAGAAGAACAACGCCGTCGCGCCGACGCCCGCGGCCGCGACCTCCCCGACCTACGCCTCCCTGAACGCGGTCGGGACCGGCCCCTACACGATCGAGAGCCACCAGCCCGGCGTGAAGACCGTCTTCAAGAAGAACCCGAACTACTGGGGCAAGATCGAGGGCAACATCGACGAGATCGTCTTCACGCCGATCTCGAACGATTCGACTCGCGTCTCGGCGCTCCTGTCGGGCGAGGTCGACGTGATCGAGCCTGTGCCGCTGCAGGACATCGGCCGGGTCAACGCGGCCGGCTCCGCCCAGGTCCTCACCGGGCCGGAGGTCCGGACCATCTTCCTCGGCTTCGACCAGGTGCGCGACGAGCTCCTCAACTCGAACGTGAAGGGCAAGAACCCATTCAAGGATCGGCGTGTCCGCGAGGCCTTCTACAAGGCGATCGACGTGGAGGCCATCAAGGCTCGCGTCATGCGCGGGCTCTCGACGCCCTCCGCCCTGATGGTTGCGCCCGAGTTCTTCAAGCCGTCGAAGGAGTTCGTCCGGCCGAAGGCGGACCCCGAGGGCGCGAAGAAGCTCCTGGCCGAGGCCGGCTATCCGAACGGGTTCGAGGTCGGGATGAACTGCCCGTCCGATCGCTACGTGAACGACGGCGACATCTGCCGGGCGGCGATCGGCATGCTGGCCCGGGTCGGCATCAAGGTGAACCCGATCATCGAGCCGAAGGCGCAGTACTTCGCGAAGGTGCTGAAGTCGGGCGGGTTCAACACCTCCTTCTACATGCTCGGCTGGACGCCCGGCACCGGCGATTCGCACAACGTGCTCTACGAGATCATGGGCTGCCGCGACGACCCGAAGTCGTCGCGCGGCGACACCAACCTCGGCGGCTACTGCAACAAGGCGATGGACGCGCTGACCGACCAGGCGCTGGTCGAGCTCGACCCCGCGAAACGCGACGTGCTGATCAAGCAGGCCTACCAGCTCTCGATCGACGATTACGGCTACATCCCGCTGCACCAGCAATCCCTGGCCTGGGGCGTGTCGAAGAAGGTGAAGCTGGTCCAGCGCGCCGACAACCAGGTCCTGCTATACTGGGCGAGCAAGGAATAGAGCTCGCGGGCGTACACCGGCGGTTCTCATTGACGTGAATGCGTTGACACGAGCGCGAGTCCGTCATTCCGGGGCGGCAAAGCCGAGCCCGGAACCCATAGACGCTGACGAAGTCGCTGTGGCATCGACCTCGTCAGGACCGACAATGTCAGCGTCTATGGGTTCCGGGCTCTCGCTGCGCGAGCCCCGGAATGACACCCTGGCCGTCCGGCCATGATCGCCTTCCTGCTCCGGCGAATCCTCCAGGCCGCCGGCGTGTTCCTGGCCGTCGGCGTGATCGCGTTCTCGATGTTCCGCTTCGTCGGCGATCCCGTGAACCAGATCGTCTCGATCGACACGCCCTATGCGGAGCGCGTCCAGATCCGGACATCGCTCGGGCTCGACGACCCGGTCCCGGTCCAGGTCGTGCGCTATCTCGCACGGGCCGTTCAGGGCGATTTCGGCATCTCCTACCAGTTCCGGCAGCCGGTCTCGGGCCTCTTCGCCGAGCGCCTGCCGGCGACGCTCGAGCTCGCGCTCTGCGCGACCGTGTTCGCGCTCGGCTTCGGCATCCTGCTCGGCGTCGTGTCCGCGCTCCGGCGCGGGACGGCCCTCGCGACCTCGCTCGAGGCCGTGTCGCTGCTCGGGATCTCGCTGCCGACCTTCCTGATCGGCATCCTGCTGATCTATCTGTTCTCCGAGACGCTGCGGTGGCTGCCGTCCTTCGGCCGGGGCGACGTGGTCCGGATCGGGGGCTGGACCACCGGGTTCCTGACCGTCTCGGGGCTCAGGGCGCTCGTCCTGCCCTCAATCACGCTCGGGCTGTTCCAGATGACGCTGGTCATGCGGCTCGTCAGGGCCGAGATGCTGGAGGTGCTCCGCACCGACTACATCCGGTTCGCGCGCGCCCGCGGCCTTCGCACGCGGACGATCCATTTCGGGCACGCGCTGAAGAACACGCTGATCCCGGTCATCACCATCGCGGGGCTGCAGCTCGGCTCCGTGATCGCCTTCTCGATCATCACCGAGACGGTGTTCCAGTGGCCCGGGATGGGGTTCCTTTTCCTCCAGGCGGTCCAGAACGTCGACGTGCCGATCATGGCCGCCTACCTGCTCCTGGTCGCGGCGATCTTCGTCGGCATCAATCTCGCGGTCGACATCCTCTACACGATCGTCGACCCGCGCCTGCAGGTCTCGACCCGGAAGACCGCATGAGCGACCTGCCCGCGACGAGCCCCGACGCGGGCCCATCGCCCGTGCCGCCGGCGGGCTGGCTGGCCCGGGCGCTCGATTCCGACGTCGTGGCGGGCTTCAAGGCCTCGAAGACCGCGATGGCGGCCGGGATCGTGACGCTGATCCTCGTCGCGGCCGCCCTTCTCGCGCCCGTGCTGTCGCCGCAGGACCCGTTCGATCCGGCCCAGCTCGAGCTCATCAACTCGCGCCTGCCGCCGATCTGGATGCCGGAAGGCCAGAGGCCGTTCCTGCTCGGCACCGACGACCAGGGCCGGGACATGCTGTCCGGCATCCTCTACGGGCTCCGGGTCTCGCTGATGGTCGGGCTGCTCGGCGTCCTGTTCGCGGCCGTGCTCGGGATCACGGCCGGGCTGATCGCGGGCTATGCCGGCGGCCCGGTCGAGGCGCTGATCATGCGGATCGCCGACGTGCAGCTCACCTTCCCGGCGATCCTGATCGCGCTCCTGATCGACGGCGTCGTGAAGTCGGTCATGGGCTCGCGCATCTCGACGACCGCGATCCTGGGCGTCCTCGTGTTCTCGATCGGGCTCTCGTTCTGGGTACAATACGCCCGCACCGTCCGGGGCTCGGTCCTGGTCGAGAAGAACAAGGACTACGTGCAGGCGGCGCGCCTCATCGGGCTCTCCTCGCCCGTCATCATGATCCGCCACGTCCTGCCGAACGTGATCGGCCCGGTCTTCGCGATCGCGACGATCAACGTGGCGCTCGCCGTCATCACGGAGGCGACGCTGTCCTTCCTCGGCAGCGGGATGCCGGACACACAGCCCTCGCTCGGCACGCTGATCCGGATCGGCAATCGCTACCTGTTCTCCGGCGAATGGTGGATCGTCGCCTGGCCCGGCCTGACGCTGGTCACCCTCGTGCTCGCGATCAACCTGCTCGGGGATTGGCTCAGGGACGCGCTGAACCCGCGGCTGCAGTGATAAAAGGGCGGATGCCGGAGGCCGATATGGCGACAGCCAGGGCGATAAGAGAGGCGGACGGGAGCCTTGTTCTCCTGATCCCTACGGAGTTCGAGCTGAAGGCCGAGCACGTCGAGTTCGTACGGGAAGGTGACTGCGTGATCCTGAGGCCGGCCGCGAGTCCACCGGAGCTCTCGGAAGCGGAGCCTGCCGAGTGACGGAGGAGGCTGAAGGACGGAACCAGCCCGTCCTCTCCGTCCGGGACGTCACCGTCGAGTTCCGGACGCGCCGCGGCACCCTGACCGCGCTCGACCGCGTCTCGTTCGAGATCGGCCGCGGCGAGGTGCTGGGGGTCGTGGGCGAATCCGGGGCCGGGAAGTCCGTGACCGGGGCGGCCGTGATCGGGTTGATCGACCCGCCGGGCCGGATCGTGGGCGGCGAGGTGCGGCTCTCCGGCGAGCGGATCGACAACCTCGCCCCGGAGGCGCTGCGCCGGGTCCGGGGCAAGCGCATCGGGGTCATCTTCCAGGACCCGCTGACCAGCCTGAACCCGCTCTACCGGGTCGGCGAGCAGCTCGTCGAGACGATCCGGACCCACACCGATCTCTCCGCCGCCGCGGCCCGGCAGCGGGCGATCGACCTCCTGACCGAGGTCGGCATCTCGGCGCCCGAACGTCGGATCGACGGCTACCCGCACCAGTTCTCGGGCGGGATGCGGCAGCGCGTCGTGATCGCGCTCGCGCTCTGCGCCGACCCCGAGCTCGTCATCGCGGACGAGCCCACGACCGCGCTCGACGTCTCGGTCCAGGCGCAGATCATCACGGTGCTGAAGCGCATGTGCCGCGATCACGGCACCGCGGTCATGCTGGTCACGCACGACATGGGCGTGATCGCCGAGACCGCCGACCGGGTCGCGGTGATGTATGCCGGCCGGGTGATCGAGATCGGCCGGGTCGCGGACGTCGTGCGCGAGCCCCTGCACCCCTACGCTCAAGGGTTGATGGGCGCGATCCCGACCCTCGCCGACACCGCCGATCGCCTGGCCTCGATCCCGGGTGCGATGCCGCGCCTCTCCGCGATCCCGCCCGGCTGCCCGTTCAACCCGCGCTGCGCCCACGCCTACGCGCCCTGCCGGACGATCCGGCCTGATCTGAAACCGCCCGGAATCGGCGCCCGCGCGCTCCCGGGCCACCATGGCTCGGGTCACCAGGATTCGGGTCACCAGGTCGCCTGCCACCTCTACGACCCGGCGCTCGCGCCGGAGGCGGTGGCGGCGTGAGCGGACCCGTCACCCCCCTCGTCCAGGTCCGCGATCTCCGCCGCGTCTTCGACGTGTCGAAGCCCTGGCTGAACCGCGTGATCGAACGGCAGCCGAAGATGCTGCTCACCGCGGTCGACGGCGTGACGATCGACATCGCCAGGGGCGAGACCTTCGCGCTCGTCGGCGAGTCCGGGTCCGGCAAGTCGACGGTCGCCAGGATGGTCGTCGGCCTCCTCAAGCCCTCCGCCGGCACGGTCGCGATCGACGGGGTCGCGATGGAGGGCCGCGCCTCCGCGACGGAGCGGCAGCGGCTGCGCCGCCGCATCCAGATGATCTTCCAGGACCCCTATGCGAGCCTGAATCCGCGCTGGCGGGTGGACCGGATCGTGGCCGAGCCGATCCGGGCGTTCCGGATCCTCGAGGGCCGTGCCGCGATCGCGGCCCGGGTCGGCGAGCTCCTGACCTTCGTGGGCCTCCACCCGGACGACGGCCGCAAGTACCCGCACCAGTTCTCGGGCGGCCAGCGCCAGCGGGTCGCGATCGCGCGCGCGCTCGCCTCCGAGGCCGAGTTCATCGTCTGCGACGAGCCGACCTCGGCGCTCGACGTCTCGGTCCAGGCCCAGATCCTGAACCTCATGCGGGACCTGCAGGACCGGCTCGGGCTCACCTACCTGTTCATCTCGCACAACCTCGCGGTGGTCCGGCACATGGCGACCCGGATCGGGGTCATGTATCTCGGCCGCATCGTGGAGGTGGCGGAGAGCCGCACGCTGTTCTCGGCCCCGCAGCACCCCTACACCCGCATGCTGCTCGACGCCGTGCCGGACCTCGCCCATGTCGGCCGCCGCCGCGAGCCGGTCAGGGGCGAGATCCCGAACCCGATCGACCCGCCGTCCGGCTGCCACTTCAACCCGCGCTGCCCCTACGCGAACGACCGCTGCCGGACGGAGATCCCGCCGCTCGCGCAAGGCGTCGCCTGCCACGCGGTCCACGAGGGCCGCCTCGCGCCCGAGCCGCCCCGGCTGGCCGCGATCAGGGAGGCTGGGCGGCTCCCGTCCACTGCGGCGGGCTGACGCACTTTCGCCGCAGACCGGGCCGAGTCTCCTCCGCAAGAACAGGGGAGGACATCATGACGAATAGGATCGGAATGCTGCCGCGGCGCGGGCTGCTCGCGGGCGCGGCCGCGACGGCCGGGTTCGCGGCCTTCGGGGCGGCCGGCCCGGCGCTCGCGCGGGCGCCGATCTCCACCGTCCAGACGCCTTACTTCTATCGCTTCAAGCTCGGCGACCAGCAGGGCACGATCGTGTCCGACGGCACGCTCCCGCTCGGCGACCCGAAGACCAACTTCAACGGTCTCGCGCCGGCCGAGATGGACAGGCAGCTCAGCGACAACTTCCTGCCCGCCGGGAACGCCGTGCTCGAGCAGAACATCCTGATCCTGAACACCGGCGACAGGCTCGTCCTGTTCGACACCGGCATGGGCACGCTGCAGGTCTTCGGCCCGACCACGGGCAAGCTCCTCGCCACCATGAAACAGGCCGGGATCGACCCGAAGGACATCGACGCCGTCGTCATGAGCCACGCCCACGTCGATCATTGCGGGGGGAACATGGCCGACGACGGCACGCGCCACTTCCCGAACGCGCAGTATTACATCTCCCAGGCCGATTACGACTACTGGACCGGCGGCGTGAACGAGACCGCGGCCATGAAGACATTCTACGATACGGCCCGGAAGAACCTCGTGCCGAACCGCGACCGGACCGTGTTCTTCAAGGACGGGCAGGAGTTCCTGCCCGGCATCCAGGCGATCGCGGCGCCCGGGCACACGGTCGGGCACACGATCTTCATGATCAGCTCGGGCGGGCAGTCGCTCGCCTATATCGCCGACCTGACCCACCATCCGGTCCTGCTGATGGAGAAGCCGCTGACCGAGTTCGCCTACGACACGGACCCGAAGCAATCCGCCCAGAGCCGGGTCCGGCTCCTCTCGATGCTGGCCGCGAACCGGATCCCGATCCTCGCCTACCACTTCGCCTGGCCGGGGATCGGCCACGTGGCGAAGCAGGGCGAGGGGTTCCGGTACTATCCGGGCGCCATGAAGATGGAGCTGTAGACGCCGCGTGTCATTCCGGGTCGGCGAAGCCGAGCCCGGAAACCATAGAGGCCGATGTCGCCCGCCCTGGCACCCGGGTGTCAGAACGGGGTCGTCGGTGTTCATGGGTTCCGGGCTCTCGCTTCGCGAGCCCCGGAACGACAGCCGTGGCGACCGGGAGGGCTTGAAGCCTGTCAGGCCTCTTCCTTCCCCAGCCTCGGCTTCTCGATCGCCGCGAGGTCGCAGAGCGCGTCCACCATGGCCGAGAAGTCACGTCCCCCGAAGCCGCGCGCGCGGGCCGTCGAGAAGGCTTCCCGGGCCGCCGCCCCGACCGGCATCGGGACCCGGGCCGCATTCGCGGCCTCCACGATCAGGGTCAGGTCCTTGTGCGCGAGGTCGATCGTGAAGCCGGGCTCGATGTCGCCGGCCAGCACCTTCGAGGCCCAGTTGATCTTGAGCTGCCCGTTCGTGGCGGTCGTGCCGTGCAGCACCTCCAGCGTCCGCTCGAGGTCGAGCCCGAAGCGCTGCGACAGCGCGAGCGCCTCCGCGTTCAGCTGGCAGAGCGTGACCGCCAGGTAGTTGTTCACGAGTTTCGTCCGGGTGCCGCTCCCGACTGGGCCGCAATGGTGGATCGTCGAGCCCATCCCATCCAGCAGCGGTTTCACGCGCGCGAAGTCGGCCTCGGAGGCTCCCACCATGAACAGGCTCTCGCCGCGGTCGGCGTGGCTCGCGAGCCGGCCCACCGGCGCGTCCACGAAGGTCATCCCGGCGGCCGCGGCGGCGGCGCCCATCTGGTCGCTCGTCTCCGGAGACACCGTGCTCATGTCCATCACGAGCACGCCGGGCCTCGCATGCGCCAGGATCCCGGCCGGGCCGCCGACCACCTCCTGCACGACGGCCGAGTTCGGCAGCATCGTGACCACGATGTCGGACGCCGCCGCGACCTCCGCGACCGTGTCGGCGGGGCGCGCCTGATGGAGCGCGAGCTCGTCCACCGCCTCCCGGTTCACGTCGTGCACGACGAGCCGGAACCCCTTGCGGCAGAGATTCGTCGCCATGGGGCGGCCCATCCGGCCGAGCCCGATGAACCCGATG
>CAXTKM010000151.1:7940-10269 GCA_964244795.1 uncultured Enterovirga sp. | reverse complement strand
AATCCGACACGTCCGGACCGCCGAGGACGAGGCGGCGCATCGCGGGCGTGATGGACTCGGCGGCCAGCACGGTCGCCTGTCGCACGTGTCGGCGGTCGCTCATCGCGTCTCCGAGGGTGGCGTGCGGTCGCGGAGAACGACGGCACGCGGGCGCAGTAGCGTGAGGCGTCGGAGCCGTCCAGCGGCGGCAGAGTGCTGAATCGCCGCTGCTTCGTCCGCGATCTCCTGAGCCGCGATCTGGATCAGGCAAGATCGAGAAGGATCAGGATGGGCGGGACGACTTCCATCTCGCGTGATCCACTCGGCATGGCTCTCAGTTTTTCATCATTCTAATCAGAAATCACGATTCGGACGGTCATGGCGCTCCGGCTGAGCCGTGCTTCACTTTGACAAGCCCGATCGGCGCACGCTAACCGTCCGCGGGGCCGGAGTGCGGGGCCGAGGACGCGACGAGGGTGCCGGATCATCGTCGTGACGCCGCCCGAACGCCCGTCGCATCCTGCTGGCGCGCCGAGCGACGGCCACGGCGCAGGAGTTCCGTCGATCGCCCGTGAGGTCGCGGGCGAGCCGTCGGGCCGGGCGGCCGGGCCGGACGCCCCCGCCGGACGAAGCGCCGCCGCATGGGCGTGGCTGCTGCTGCCCTTCTGTTGCCTCTACGTCAGCTTCGGCACGACGCTCGGCTTCCTGGGCACGGGAGCCCCGCTGATCCTCAGGGTCCGGGGCGTCGATCTCGCTGAGGTCGGGCTCCTGCAGGCCATCAACCTCCCGCTCGGGCTGACCTTCCTGTGGGCGACCGCGATCGACCGGCTGCGCCTGCCGGGCCTGCCGCATCGGCTCGGCTGGATCGTCCTGATGCAGGCGCTGACGGTCGCCTGTCTTCTCGGGCTCGCGGCGTCCGAGCAGGCCGCGCTGCCGACGCTGTTCGCGTTCGGGTTCGCGACCTGCGTCTGCGTCGCCACGATGGACGTCTCGCTCGAGGCCCTGATCGTCGAGACGGTCTCGCCGGCCGATCGTCCCGCCATCTCGTCCGCCAAGTTCTGCGGCGTCTCGCTCGGCGGCATCCTGGGCGCGGGCGCGATCGTCGGATCCTACGACCGGCTCGGCTGGGTCGCGGCGGTCGCGGCGGTCGCGGTCTTGGCCGCGCTGTCGCTGCTGCCGATCCTCCTCTACCCGGAGCGGCGGCGTCGCTGCGCCGACGCGATCGTCGAGCGGCCAGGGGGACGTCTCGGCCGCCTCCGGGTGCTCGGCGGGCACGTCCTGGCGCTCGGCCTCTACTTCGCCGCCCTGCACGCGATCTCGGGCCTGAACGGCCTCGCGCTCGTCGATCTCGGGCTGCCGCTCGCCTCGGTCGGGCTCCTGACCGGCACGGTCGGGCCCGTCCTCAACCTCGTCATGGCGCTCCTGTCGGCGGTCCTGGTCCGCCGTTTCGGCACCGTGCCGCTCATCACGGCGCTCGCGGCCGGGATGCTGGCCGCCTCCGCCGCGATGGCGGTCGCCGCGGCGAGCGGCGCGACGGAGATCGCGGTCGCGGCGACGATCGGCTGCTACGCCTGCGCGAGCGGGCTCGGCGTGCCGGTCTTCAACATGCTGTACCGCTGGTCCGAGGGGCCGCGTGCCGCGACCGATTACGCGCTGCTGTTCGGGGCGGCCTTCTTCGCCTCCATGCCGGTGCGGGTGGGTGGCCCGGCCGTCGCCTCCGCGATCGGCTGGGCGGCCTTCTTCGCCCTCGCGGTCCCGCTCTACGCCGGCGCCTTCCTGGTGCTCCGCCGCGCGATCGTCCGCACGCTCGCCTCCGAGAAGGCCTGAGCCGGACCGAAGCGAACGGCTAACCGGCGCCCGTCTCGGTCACCAGCGGTAGCTGACGCTGCCCGTGACGCGGCGACGCTCGCCGTAGAAGCAGGAGGTGAGGCCGGCGCAGGACGCGACGTAGGTCTCGTCGGTGAGGTTGCTCACGTTCACGGCGAGCCGCCAGCCCGCCCGCTCGTAATGCACCTGCGCGTCGCCGAGCGTGAAGGACGGGACCTTGAAATCGTTCTGCGCGCTCGCGAACGAGCGCCCGACGAAGCGCACGCCGCCCCCGAAGCCGAAGCCCTGGAAGATGCCGTCCGGGATCGTGTAGTCGAGGAACAGGCCGCCGAACCGCTCCGGCGTGTTCACGGGCCGCTTGCCCAGCACGCTCGGGTCGATGGCGTTCTTGGTCGTGTCGAGATCGTAGACCGTATAGGCGGCGACGAGGTTCAGCCCCTTCGTCAGCTCGGCCACGGCCTCGACCTCGATGCCGGTCGAGCGGACCTCGCCGGTCTGCGTCGTGACGAGGAAGTTCGCGGGG
>CAXTKM010000151.1:0-7930 GCA_964244795.1 uncultured Enterovirga sp. | reverse complement strand
TCGTCAGCGTCGCGTTCTGGCGCTTGAGGTCGAAGGCCGAGACCGCGACGTAGCTCCTGCTGCCGGGCGGCTGATACTTCACGCCGACCTCGACCTGCTCGCCGGTCTCCGAGCGCAGGGGACGGTTCGTGACCCCGTTCAGCCCGACCTGCGGGTTGAAGCTGTTCGAATAGGCCGCGTAGGGCGCGATGCCGATCTCGCTCGTGTAGATCAGCCCGGCGCGACCGCTGAACCGGCCCTCCTCGCTCGTCTTGCTGAGCGTCGGGTCGAGATAGTTGTTCGTGTCCGTCGCCACGAGGTCGTAGCGGCCGCTGAGCGCCAGCGTGAAGCGGCCGAAGCGGACCTGATCCTGAAGGTAGGCGCCGAGCTGGTCCTGGATGAAGCGCGAGTTGATGTAGCGCCCGCTCGCCTTGTTCAGCGGCACGTTCGGTACCTGGAACCCGGTGAGCACGTTCACGTCGCTCGTCGCAGCGAAGGGCGTGTCGCTGAAGTTCGTGGCCTGGTTGTCGTCGAGCCGATAGCGCCGGTAATCGAGGCCGAGCAGCACGGTGTGCGACAGGAACCCGGTGTCGAAGCGCTTCTCGACCTGGTTGTCGAGGTTGAAGATGTTCGCCCGCGGGACGGTCCGGAAGTTCAGCCGGGACAGGTTGCCCAGCGCCTCGTTCGAATAGCCGAAGCCGTAGGCCGCGTTGAAATTGATGTCGAGGTGGCTGTAGCGGGCGTTCTGCCGGACGATCAGGTCGTCCGCGAAGCGATGCTCGAACTGGTAGCCGATGAAGGCCTGGTCGCGCTTGAAGGTGTCGAAGGTGCGGTCGCCCGTGAAGACGTTCGTCGGGATGCGGCCGCCGAACGCGCCGGGAACGACCGTGCCCCGGTACGGCAGGAAGTTCTGCAGGTTGGTCGAGTCGCGCGTGTAGGAACCCAGCACCGTCAGCGTCGTCGCCTCCGTCGGCTTCCAGGTGAAGGCCGGCGCGATGAAGATGCGGTCGTCGCCGACGAAGTCCGTCTGCGTTCCGCCGGCGCGCATCAGGCCGGTCATCCGGTACGCGAAGGCGCCGTCCGCGGGGGACGTCCCGACCGAGACCGGCCCGCTGAAGTCGAACGCCCCGTAGGTGCGGCCATACTGGTTGACGCCGAACTCGACGTGGTTGAGGGGCGTGAAGAGGGGCTTCTTCGAGACGGCGTTCAGGAGACCGCCCGGGTTCGAGCCGCCGTAGAGGACGGAGGAGGGCCCGCGCAGGACCTCGATCCGGTCGAGGCCGAACGGCTCGACCCGGAAGGTCGCGAAGCCCTGCGAGAAGAGCTGGAGGTTGTCGAGGTAATAGCCGCGCTGATCGGCCTGGAAGCCGCGGATCAGGAAGAAGTCGTTGCGGGTGTCGTTGCCGAAGGTCTCCGACTTGATGCCCGGCGCGTAGCGGGTCGCCTCGCCGATGGATTGCGCCTTCTGGACGTCGATCTGCTCGGCCCCGACCACGGTCACGGCCTGCGGGGTCTCGAGGAGCGGCGTGTCGGTCTTGCTGCCGCTCGTCGTCCGGGTCGCCACGAACCCGTTCACCGGCCCGTCGCCGCGCTCGACGCCCGGAATCCGGCCCGCGGTCGCAGGCGCGGGCGCCACGGGCGAGGCGAGCACCGGCCGGGCGGCCGGGCGGCGGGCCGTCGCGGCCCGGGCGGTCGCCCGCGCCTGCGGTCGCGTGGCGCTCGGCCGCGCCGGGGCCACCCGCGGACGCTCGCTCGGCGGGTCGACGGTCACGGGCGGCAGGGCCGCGGCCCCTTGCGCGAAGGCCGGCAGGGGACCGGCGAGGCAGAGCGCCGACACGCCGGCGCAGGCCGAGGCCCGCAGGCCCGACAGCAGCGATCGACCGGCACGCGCACCCGCCGTCCTGGCCCCCAATCCCCGCATCCCGCTCACGCCCCGATCCCTATGAAGAGGTGCCGGTAGGGTCGCGGCGTGAGGGTGTCAAAGCTGATTCGGACCCTTCGCGCCGCCTGGGCGACGCCTCGGAGGACGCGGGGCGGAAACTCGAATTAGAACAAGCCTAAAGCCTTCGAAAAGCGACGGAAAAGGAGGGACTTGCGGCGGCCGGACGACCGTCGGGAACGCGGGCCCGGGCCTGTTGAGTTTATGTCACTCCGGACGACAATGCCTCGGCGCGAGGCGTGGCCGTCGGAGCGGCGCCCTGTTGACAGCCTGGCCGGAACCCTTGCGGCCGGGGAGGCGTGTCGGGACACTCCGGCCGCCATCGACGCTGGAGGTCGGCATGCCCCGCCTGTTCACGGCTCTCGAGATCCCCGCCGCCATCGGCGAGCAGCTCGCGCTGTATCGCGGCGGCCTGTCCGGCGGGCGCTGGATCGACCCCGCGAACTACCACGTGACGCTCCGGTTCATCGGCGACGTCGACCACGGCACGGCGCGCGACGTGGCGGGGCTCCTGGGCGACGCCCGTCACCGCGCGGCGCTCGCCGTCACCCTGGATTCGCTCGCGAGCTTCGGGGGCGACAAGCCCCGCTCGCTCTTCGCCCGCGTAGCCCCGAACCCGGACCTCGTCCGCATGCAGGCCGAGCAGGAGCAGCTCGTGCGCCGGGCCGGGCTGGATCCGGAGACCCGGAAGTTCACGCCCCATTGCACCCTCGCGCGCCTGCGCCACATTCGGGCCGGCGACGTCGCGGCGTATCTCGCCCGCGCCGGGCATTTTCCCCGGCTGACCTTCATGGCCGAGCGGTTCGTCCTCTACTCGTCCCGCGATTCCGTCGGGGGCGGTCCCTACGTGGTCGAGGCGGCCTATCCGCTGGCCCCGCCGCGCCCTGCCCCGGCCCGGCTCGCGCAGGACGCGGAGCTGCCGGTCGGCTGACGGCTCGACCTCGGGTACCGATCACGGTCGGGGACCCGCGCCGACCCGGGTCTCGGCTTCGCTGCGAGCCTCGCGCGCGTCCGCCGTTCGCTCGGTCTCCGGGACGGCGTCCAGCACGGCCAGGACCTCGCGCAGCAGGGGCGCGGGCTCGGGGTCGAGCCTCGCCAGCCGGACGAGCGCGTCGGCGAGCGCGATCCGGCCGGCCGCCGTCGCGTCGCGGCTCACGGCGTCGCGGCGCAGCCGGACGAGCTCCAGCAGCACGTCCCGGGCCCGCGCCTCGTGTCCGAAGCTGAGGTCGATCTTCGCCAGGGCGTCGAGCACGACGTCCAAGGGCCGCCGCGCCGAAGGCTCCTCCGCGACCAGGCCCCGGTAGAGGATCCTCGCCTCGTCGAGGGCCGACCGGGTCCCGGCTTCGTCGTCGAGGCCGTTCTTCAGGAAGCCCACGAGGGTCAGGGCGCGGCCGAGCTGCAGGCGATGATCGGTCGCCTTCGGCTGGAGCGCGATGAGGCGACGCAGGACCGGGACCTCCTCCTCGAGGCTCGCGAGGGCCGCCCGGTTGTCCGCCGCCCCGATCTGGAGCTGCGCGAACCCCCTCAGCAGCTCGTGGAGGTCGAGCAGAGGGGCCACGGCCTCCGGATCGATCGTCGCGAGGACGCGGGCGAGGCCGACGGCCTCGCCGCGAAGCGCGATCGCGCCCGCACGATCGCCCGCGAGCCGCCTCGTCTCGCTCATGTCCCGGAGCGCGATCGCGAGGTCGCGTCGCGCCTCGGCGCTCTCCTGTTGCCCGGCCGCGAGCGCCCGGAAGATGTCGAGCCGCTCGGCGAGCGCGGTCGCGGCCGCCGGTTCGTCGCCGGTCGCGCGCCGGACAGGGCCGAGGTAGCCGAGCGCGATCGCGACCGAGCGCCGGTTCCGGAGGTCGTAGGGCGCGCGGGCCGCGAGACCGCGCATGATCGCGAGCTGCTCCGTGTGCGCCCGGAGGGCCGCCGGCCCATCCTCCAGCGCGGTCGCCCCCTGGCCGCGGCTCTCGAGCGCGACCGCGAGGGTTCGGAGCCGCTCCCCGTTCTCGGGATCGGCCCGCAGCAGCGCGCGCTCGATCGCGACCGCCTCGTCGAAGCGGCCGACCGCCTCGGCGGGATGTCCGAGCTCCAGGTCCAGCCGGCCGAGGTTGCTGAGCGTCAGCGACAGCGCGCGCTGCATCCCGGGGCTCGCCGGGAACTCGGTCGCGAGCGCCCGGGCGATGGCGCCCGCCTCCCCGTAGCCTGCCCGCGCGAGGTCGAAGTCCCGGGTCACCATGCCGACATAGGCGTAGTCGTTCAGCACGAGCACGAGACCGTACCGCCGGTCGCCGCTGAGCGGCTCGGCCGCGACCTCCCGGCGCGAGAGCGCGATCAGCTCGCGATAGGCCGCGAGCGCGCCGGAATAGTCGCCGCTCGCGATCAGGACGTCGCCGAGCCGGCTCAGCGGCGGCGCGATCCGCCGTCGCAGCTCGGGATCGTCCGGAGCCCGGCTTCCCGCGACGCGCGCGAGCGCGAGCGCCTCCCGGAAGAGCCGTCGGGCGAGCGCGAGATCCCCGGACTGGAACGCGATGTTGCCCTGCGTGACGAGCGGGATCGAGAGGTCGCCCTCGACCCGGACGTCCTCGGGGCGGCTCTCCAGGAGGCCCCGCATGATCGCGACCGCCTGCTCGGCGCTGGCGCGGGCGGCCGGGATGTCGCCGAGCGCGGCGTAGAGACGGGCGAAGTTGTCGAACATCGCGCCGCGGGTCCGGAGGAGCCCCGGATCGCCCGGGGCCGCGACGGCCAGCGTGTCGCTCGCCGTCCTGACGGTGGCCAGGATCGTCCGGAGCGCATCGACCCGCATGCCGGAGACGTCGCCGAGGCCCTGGACGATGTCGAACACGACGCCGCGCACCGCCTCCCTGGCGACCGCGAAGTTGCTCTCGGCGAGCCGCGTCTGCTCGCGGGCCACGCCGCCGAGCAGCAACGCGCCCGCGGCCACGGCCGCGAAGACGACCGCCGCCGCAGCGGTCAGGACCTGGCCGCGGCCGGCCCGCTTGCGCGAGGCCCGGATGAAGTCGCGGGTCTCCGGGCCGAGATCGTCACCGTAGCGTCCGACGATGCTCTCGGCCTCCGCGAGCGGGAGGCCCCGCGGCAGAAGGAGGTCAGAGCGCCGGTTCGCCTCCCAGCGCAGCCGCTGCCGCTCGACGTCGGCGTGGATGCGGTAGAAGTCCTGGCTCCCGGCCACGATCTCGCGGACCCGGGCCCAGTCGGTCAGGACCCGCTGGTGGGCGAGCCGGACTTGCCCGCCCGCGCCCGCGCCGCTGACCGTGAGCAGCCGGGCCGCGACCAGCGCGTCGACCAGCCTCCTGCGCGCGGCGTCCGGAGCCGCGACCGCGAGCGCCACCGGCCGCACGCTGAGCGTCCCGGCGAGCGGGCCGCCCGCGGAGCCGAGCTCGGCCAGGCCCCGCGTGAGCTGCGGCAGGCGGGTCGCCGCCTCCGGGTCGAGCCCGGCCAGCGCCCGCTCGCCCGCCTCGTCGATGATGCCGGAGAGGCCGCCGAGGCCCGCATAGACGTCGGCCGGCAGGACGACCCGGTCGCCCTCCTCCCCTCGGTTCTCCTGTCCCTTCCGCCCCTTTCTCGCTTGTCCCTGGTTCTCTTGTCCCTGGTTCTCTCGGCGCCGGCCCTCGTAGAGCCGCGCGAGCGCGAGCTGGACGAGCGGCAGCATGTCGGGCCGGTCGGCCTCGGCGAGGAGCCGCTCGTCGACGCTCTCGCCCGAGACGGGGTCGCGCTCGAACGCGAGGCCCGCGGCCTCGGCCGGGCGGCGCACGATCTCGGCGAGCTCGGCCGGCCCGGGCGGCGCGAGGTCGAGGGTCTGTCCGGCCTCCTTCAGGGCGCGCAGGCCAGGATGGTCGAGGAGCGCCGCGTAGAGATCGGCCCGGAGCGTCGCCACGACCCAGACCCGGCCGGTCGCGAGCAGCGCGGCCAGCATCCGCACGAAGCCGTCGCGCGCCTGGTCGGTCACCGCGGGCGCGAAGATCTCGTCGAGCTGGTCGACCACGAGGACGAGGTCGCACCGGACCGCCCGGTCGATCCGCTCGGTCAGGCCGAGGGCCGCGCCGATCCGGTCGAGCGCGTTCACAACCGTCCTGGCCGCCGCGCGGTCGCTCCCGGCCATCAGCTCGGCGAGCTCCGCCGGCGTGCGGGCGTCGCCGGCCGCGATCTCGGGCAGGGCCGGGCCGCGGCCCTCCTCGGGCACAGGCAGGTCGCGGGCCTCGGCGAGGAGCGCGGCGGCCAGCGCCGCGACCGGCCCGGCCTGGCCGTCGCCCGGCCGGAGCGTGGCGACGCGCCAGCCGTCGACCGCCTCCACCACGCCCGGCGTCGTCAGGCGCGGCACGAGCCCGGCCCGGGCGAGCGACGACTTGCCGGACCCGCTCGACCCCACGACGGCCAGGAACGCCGTGCCGCGGCTCTCGCTCTCCCGCCAGAGCTCGACCCCCCGGGCCGTGTCGCGGGAGCGGCCGAAGAACACGGCCGCATGGCGGTGGCCATAGGCCTCGAGGCCCGGAAAGGGCGACCCCTTCACGGCATCGGGCCAGGCCACGGCCCGGCCCGATGCGACCTTGTCGGCGAGCCACTTGCGGAGCAGCGGCTCCACCTGCGCCTCGAAATCGTCCTCGGACCCGTAGGTTTGGAACGCGGCTCGGAAATGGCCTTCCGGGGTCAGGAACCAGCGCTCGAAGAATCCCTTCAGCGCGCTCCAGTCGCGCTCGATCCGGTCCCGGTTCGGGTCTTCCAGCTCGAGCCGCGGGGACGAGCCGGCGAAGCGGTAGACGAAGATGTCCGGCAGCGGGCCGCCGCGCCGGCGCTGCTCGATCGAGGTCAGCAGCTCGTAGGCTGTCCCGCTCGGATAGGGCTCGCCCGTCTCGAGCCGGTCCGGGAAATCGGGCGGAAGCTCCGTGCCGAGCCGCCACTTGAAGATCGCGAGCACGAGGTCGCAGCCGACCGCGTGCGGGATCTGCGCCTGGAAGGTCGTGTGGGCCTGGTAGGCCTCGGTTTCCCACCTGACCGTCTCGATCAGCGCGCGCCCCGCGAACTCCCCGTTCAGCCGGCTCACGACCGCCGCGACCCGCCGGCGCTCGACCGCGACGTCGCCCGGCGAGGACAGGAACAGGCGCAGGACGCGAAGGCTCATCGGTCGACCCGGCGGGACGCTCGGTCGTAGCCGAGCGGGATCGCGGCGGCGAGTCGGGCGGTCACCACTTTGGCTCAGCCGACACCGCGCTTGTCACTCCGGGGCTCGCGAAGCGAGAGCCCGGAACCCATAGACGCTGACGATGCCAGCCCTGACGCCGTGGGTGTCACGATCGACGGCGTTCGCGTTTATGGGTTCCGGGCTCGGCTTCGCCGCCCCGGAATGACAGCCCGGATTGGTCCGAGGCTTTGGAGTGAGCGTTTGCGGGGTCGCCCGGGAAGCCTCTCGACTTGACCCCTCGGCGACCCCGTCCGATGCACGCCGCATCGAGGCACGGGCAGGGGCGACGCGATGCGGGTGATCAGGACGGCGGCGGCGCAGCTCGGGGCGATCCAGCGCGACGAGACCCGCGAGCAGGTGGTCGCCCGGATGCTCGCCCTGATGGAGAGGGCAGCGGGCGAGGGCGCGGGGCTCATCGTCTATCCGGAGCTCGCGCTGACGACCTTCTTCCCGCGCTGGTATCACGAGGACCGGGCCGAGGCGGACCGCTGGTTCGAGCGCGAGATGCCCGGCCCGGAGACGATGCCCCTCTTCGAGCGCGCCCGCGCCCTCCGGATGGCGATGAGCTTCGGGTATGCCGAGCTGACGCCGGACGGGCACCATTTCAACACCTCGATCCTGGTCGATCGCGAGGGCCGGATCGCCGGCACCTATCGCAAGGTCCACCTGCCGGGCCATGTCGAGCACGATCCGGAGCGGACGCACCAGCATCTCGAGAAGCGCTATTTCGAGCCGGGCGACCTCGGCTTCCCGGTCTGGCGCTTCGAGGGAGGGATCGTCGGCATGTGCATCTGCAACGACCGGCGCTGGCCCGAGACCTACCGGGTCAT
>CAXTKM010000150.1:0-10295 GCA_964244795.1 uncultured Enterovirga sp. | reverse complement strand
CGACCGGGTAGTCCCGGTTGACGATCGACTCGAAGGACAGGAGCCCGAGCCCGTCCAGCGAGAAGATCTGCTCGATCAGGAGCGAGCCCGCGAAGAACGCCCCGATGAAGGCGGCCGGGAAGCCGGCCACGACGATCAGCATCGCGTTCCGGAACACGTGGCCGTAGAGGACGCCCAGCTCCGACAGGCCCTTCATGCGGGCGGTGAGGACGTATTGCTTGCGGATCTCGTCCAGGAACGAGTTCTTGGTCAGCAGCGTCGAGGTCGCGAAGGCCCCGAGCGCCATCGCGGTGATCGGCAGGGCGATGTGCCAGAGGTAGTCGGGCGCGACGACGCGGACGCAATAGCCGAGGTCGAAGCCGGGGTTCGGACGGAACGGGAACACCTGGCCGAAGCCGACCCAGGCGAGCGGCGCGCAGGCCGAGCCGTTCAGGCTCTCGGACAGGAGGCCCTTCAGCGGGAAGAGCTGGTAGAAGGAGCCGCCGGCGAAGAGCACGATCAGCAGGATCGCGAACAGGAAGCTCGGGATCGCGTAGCCGACGATCACGACCCCGGAGGTCCAGACGTCGAAGGCGCTGCCCTCGCGGACGGCCTTGCGGATGCCGAGCGGGATCGAGATCGCGTAGGACAGGAGCGTCATCCAGAGCCCGATCGTGATCGAGACGGGCAGCTTCTCGCCGATGAGCTGCAGCACCGACACGTCCCGGAAGAAGCTCGTGCCGAAATCGAACAGCGCGTAGTCGCGCAGCATCTTGAGGAAGCGCTCGGGCGCCGGCCTGTCGAAGCCGAACTGCTGCTCGAGCCGCTTGATGAAGGCCGGATCGAGCCCCTGCGCGCCGCGGTAGCGCGACCCGCTCTCGCCCCCGGCCCCGAGCGGGGTCCGGGGCGCGCCGCCGCCCACGTCGCCGCCGCCGCCCGACATCCTGGACATCGCGCCGGGATCGGTCCCCTGGAGCTGGGCCAGGATCCGCTCCACCGGGCCGCCCGGCGCGAACTGAACGATCACGAAGGAGACCAGCATGATTCCGAACAGCGTCGGGATCATCAGGATGAGGCGTCGCGCGATGTAGGCGGCCATGGTGCGGACCTAGCCGAGCCCGATCCGGCGCGCCTTCTCGGCGTCGTGCCACCAGAGCTGGGGCGCGCCGAGATCGTAGGCCGGAGGCACGGGAGGGTGGCCGAAGACGTCCCAATACGCGATCGCGCGGCTCGCCCGGAACCACATCGGGACCCAGTGATGGCCGGCGCGCAGCACGCGGTCGAGCGCCCGGCAGGCGGTCGTCAGCGCCTCGCGGCTCTCGGCCGAAAGGATCGTCTCGACGAGGGCATCGACCGCCGGGCTCGCGATGCCGGCGATGTTCGGGGAGCCGCGGGTCGCGGCCGCGGCGGAGCCGAAGATCTGCCGGATCGCCTCGCCGGGGGTCGCGGCGTTCGCGTAGCGCCGCACGGTGAGATCGAAGTCGAACTCCTCCATCCGGCGCTGGTACTGCGCGGCGTCGACGATCCGGGACGTCGCCTGGATGCCGAGCAGAGCGAGGTTCTTGATGAAGGGCTGGGTGTGCGGTTGCAGCACGGGCTGGAAGTCCAGGAACTCGGCCGCGAGCGGCTCGCCCGAGGGCAGCCGCAGCACGGACCCGTCGCGCCGGCAGCCGGCCTCGCCGAGGAGCTGGCTCGCCCGGCGGAGCAGCGCCCGGTCCTGGCCCGAGCCGTCGCTCCGGGGCGGTCGGTAGGCCTCGCCGAAGACGGCGTCCGGGACGCGTCCCCGGAACGGCTCCAGCAGCGCGAGCTCGGCCGGGGACGGGAGGCCCTCGGCCTTGAGCGGCGCGTTCTCGAAATAGGAGGCCGTCCGGGCATAGGCCCCGTGCATGATGGTGGCGTTGACCCACTCGAAATCGAACGCGAGGCCGATCGCCTCGCGGATGCGCGGATCGGCGAATCGCGGCCGGCGCAGGTTGAAGAACCAGCCCTGCATCCCGGACGGCGTCCCGTCCGGCACGGTCTCGCGCCGGACCCGGCCCTCGGTCACGGCCGGGAAGTCGTAGCCGGTCGCCCAGATCCGGGCCGTGAACTCCTCCCGGAAGGTGAAGGTCCCGGCCTTGAAGCCCTCGAACGCGACCTGCCGGTCGCGGAAATACTCGTAGCGGATCTCGTCGACGTTGTGCTGGCCGACATTGACCGGCAGCGCGCGCGCCCAGTGGTCCCGGACGCGCGCGAAGGTGATGAAGCGGCCGACCTCGAAGCGCCCCACCCGGTAGGGGCCGGAGCCGAGCGGCGCCTCGAGCGTCGCGGCCTCGAAATCGCGGCCCGCCCAAGAGGCCGCGCTGAAGATCGGCAGGCCGGCCACGACGAGCGGCAGATCGCGCGATCCCTCGGTCGCGAAATCGACCCGAAGGACGCCGTCGCCCTCCTGCTCGGCTCCGGCCACGTGGCGCAGCGCCTGCGAGATCGCCGGATGACCTTTCTCCTTCAGGATCCGGATCGAGAACGCGACGTCCTGCGCGGTCAGGCGCGAGCCGTCATGGAAGCGCGCCTCGGGTCGCAGGAGAAACCGGCAGGTCCGCCGGTCCGGGCTCAGCCGCACGGCCCGGGCGACCAGCCCATACATCGCGTCCGGCTCGTCGAGAGCCCTGACCATCAGGCTCTCGAAGGTGAGCCCCATCCCGGCCGCCCCGTCGCCCTTCAGGACGTGGATGTTCAGCGTGTTGAAGGTGTCGAAGGTCTGGTTGCCGGCGGTCGCCGCGATCTGCAGCGAGAAGGCGCCGCCCTTCGGGGCGTCGGGCCGGACATAGCCGAAATGCGGGAAATCGGCCGGGTAGCGCAGGTCGCCGAAGATCGCGAGGCCGTGGCTCTCGGGGGTTTGGGCGAGAGCCTGTTTCGGCAGGGCTGACGCGAGGAGAACAGCGGTGCCGCCAGCCATCAGCGCGCGGCGGTCGACGCGCCCGTCGCCTCTCCCCGCCTGCGGGGAGAGGTCGAGTCGCACGTCAGTGCGACCGGGTGAGGGGCCCGGAGACTCGACGTCGCCGTCGTGTTTCCTTTGCCCCTCACCCGGTCCGCGTGACCGCGGACTCGACCTCTCCCCGCTAGCGCGGGCAGAGGTGGCAACGGTCACGCGTCTCGTCACCTGGCCGCCCCGGTCTTCGCGACCCGGGCCTCGTCCCACCACCAGGTCGTCGGGAACCCGGACCCCCCGAGCGAGGGCAGCGTGTCGGGGCGGCCGAAGCGGTCCCAGCGGGCGGTGCGGGTCACGCGCGAGCCCCATTGCGGCACGACGTAGTCGTTCGCGAGGAGGACGCGGTCGAGCGCGCGCGACGCCGCGACGAGCCCCTCGCGGTCGGTCGCGAAGATGATCTTGTCGATCAGCGCGTCGACCGCCGGGTCCTTGATCCCGGCGACGTTCCGGGAGCCCGGCCGGTCGGCGCCGGCCGAGCCGAAGAAGTCGCGCTGCTCGTTGCCGGGCGAGAGCGATTGCGGCCACACGGTCGCGGTCATGTCGAAATCGAAGCTGCGGATCCGGTTCTGGTACTGGGCCGCGTCCACGATCCTGAGCTCGAGCGAGATCCCGATCCGTTCCAGCGCCTGCCGGTAGGGCAGCACGTAGCGCTCGGCGTTCTGGTCGTAG
Organism: uncultured Enterovirga sp.; assembly: GCA_964244795.1. Taxonomy (GTDB): domain Bacteria; phylum Pseudomonadota; class Alphaproteobacteria; order Rhizobiales; family Beijerinckiaceae; genus Enterovirga. The sequence continues at coordinate 6,676 of CAXTKM010000150.1, read as the reverse complement.
CCGATGAACTCGGCCCGGAGCGGCTCGCCGCCGCTCTTCGCCACCATCTGCCGGCCGCGGAGCTCGTAGCCGGCCTCGCCGAGGAGCCGGATCGCCTCGCGCAGGTTCGTCCGGACGGCCTCGTTCGAGCCGTTGACGGGGTTGCGATAGGGCGTCGTGAACGCCGCGGCCGGAACCTTGCCCCGCAGCGGCTCGAGGAGCGCGAGCTCCTGGCCTTCGGGCAATCCGGAGGCCGCGAGCTCGGTGCCGTAGAAGTAGGAATCGATGCGCTGGTAGAGGCCGTAGAACAGCGTCCGGTTGATGTCCTCGAAATCGAACGCGAGGTTGAACGCGCGCCGGACCTTCGGGTCGGAGAAGCGCGGTCGGCGCAGGTTGAACACGAAGGCCTGCATGACGCCGGAATCCCGGATCGGGAACTCCTCGCGCAGCACGCGCTTCTCGGAGACCGCAGGGAAATCGTAGGCGGTCGACCATTGCCGGGCGCTGTTTTCCGTCCGGTAGTCGATCTGGTCGCCCTTGAAGGCTTCGAGCAGCACGGTGCCGTCGCGGAAATACTCGTAGCGGATCTCGCGAAAGTTGTTGTGCCCGCGCATGGCCGGCAGGTCGCGCGCCCAGAACTCCGGCAGGAGCTCGTAGAGGCTGTAGCGGCCGGGCTCGAAGGCCTTCAGCCGATAGGGACCCGACCCGACCGGCGGCTCGAGCGTGGTCCGGGTCGGATCGCGCGGCTGGCCATTCTGGCCCTGCGCCGTCCACCAATGCTTCGCGAGGACGGGGATCTGGCCCACGATCTGGGGCAGCTCCCGGTTGCCGGCCTCCGAGAACGTGAAGGTGACCGCTCGCTCGCCGGTCGCCTCGGCCCGGACGACGTTCTGGTAGTAGAAGCCGTAGAACGGGCTCGTGCTCTTCAGGGTCTCGAACGAGAACACGACGTCGGCCGGGGTGATCGGGGCGCCGTCGCCGAACCGTGCGGCCGGGTTCAGCCGGTACGTGACCGAGGAGCGGTCCTCCGGATAGCGGACCGCGTCGGCGATGAGGCCGTATTCGGTCGAGACCTCGTCCCGGGCGGCCGACAGGAGGGTGTCGTGCAGGAGCGAGCCCACGCCCGCCTCGAGCTCGCCCCGGACGCCCTGCGTGAACAGGTTGAAGTTGTCGAACGTCCCCTGGACGCCGAGCCGGACCAGGCCGGCCTTCGGGGCGTCGGGCCGGACATAGTCGAAATGCGCGAAGCCGGCCGGGTATTTCGGCTCGCCGAGGAGCGAGAGCCCGTGCCGCCATTCCGGCTCGGCGGCCCGGACGGGGCGGGGCCGCAGAGCCGAGCCGGCGACGCCCGCCGCGGCGCCGGCGATCAGGAGACGTCGGGTCGGGTCGCGATGGATCGGCACCGGGGCTCCTCTTCGGCCAGGGCGAGGCCCGGGCAGGTATCGTCGTGAGAACCGTGTTCGGACGATGTCCGCCCGGCGCGGCGCGCCTCAGCGGGCCGGGGCGGGGGAGACCGGCGCGTTCGTCGGGGCCGGTCCGGGCTCGACGCGCTGCCCGGGCAGCGCGGGCGCGGGCTGCTGCTGAGATTGCGACGCGCCCGCAGGCGCTCCGCCCGCAGGCGCGCCGCCCGCCGGCGGAGCGCCGGGCGCCGAAGCCGGCTGCACGGTCGCCTCGGGGAACGCGACTGGGCTATCGGCCAGCGACCGGAGATACCCCAGGATGTCGGCGCGCTCCTTCGGGCTCGAGACGCCCGCGAAGGCCATGATCGTGCCCGGGACGTAGCCCTTCGGGCTCGCCAGGAACTGGTCGAGATCGTCGTAGCCCCACTCGCCGCCCTTCGCCTTCATGGCGGAGGAATACGCGAAGCCGGCATGCGAGCCCTTCGGGCGCGCGACGACGGCGTAGAGGTTCGGGCCGATCTTGTTCGCGCCGCCCTTCTCGAAGACGTGGCAGGCGAGGCATTTCTTGGCGGCCGACTGGCCGCGGGCCGCGTCCGCGCTGGCGAGCCGGACGGGCAACGGCTCCGCCTGGGCCTGCTGGTCGCCACCGCCGGCCGGAGCCTGCGGCTCAGGAACCGGGAGGTCGTAGCCAAGGATCGCGGGCTTCTTCGGGGTGTACAGGATGGTCGAGCCGATGTTCAGCGCCATCGCGAACGTGAGCGTCCCGAGCACGGCGCCCATGACCTTGTTGAGCTCGATATCCATCCGAAACGATCCCCTCGCCGCCCGTCCACGGCTCCGCTGCGGGCGACATCCCGGGGCCCGCGCCTGGCGGCTGCTTACCCGCATTCGAGACTGGCTTGCAACGCCGCAGACGGCGCCCGGCCCGTCCCTGTCGTCGCACGGATGGATGCGGGTCCGGTCCGCCCGGCCCGCGATGACAGGGCGGCGCGGCGCTGCTAGAGCGCCCTCTCCGCCCTCACCGTCTCCAACCCCGCAGCCTCCACCTCAAGGCCTTGGCCCCGTGTCCGACCCGCTCGTCCTGATCCCGGCCCGCCTGGAGGCCACCCGGCTTCCCGGAAAGCCTCTCGCCGACATCGGCGGCGTGCCGATGATCGTCCAGGTCTGGCGCCGCGCGGTCGAGGCCGGCATCGGGCCGGTCGCGGTCGCGACCGACTCCGCCGAGGTCGCGGACGCCGTCCGGCGCCACGGCGGACTGGCGGTCATGACCCGCGCCGACCACCCGTCGGGCTCCGACCGGATCGCCGAGGCCGCGGCGGCGCTCGATCCGGAGGGACGCCACCCCGTGATCGTGAACGTGCAGGGCGACTTCCCGACGATCGCGCCGGCCTCCGTCGCGGCCGTGATCGGACCGCTCGCGGACGGCGCCGTCGACATCGCGACGCTCGCCTTCGCGATCACCCGGGACGAGGAGCGCGGCCATCCCGACGTCGTGAAGGCGATCGGGACGGTCGTCGCGCCGGGGCGGCTCCGGGCCCTCTATTTCACCCGCGCGACCGCGCCCTCCGGCGAGGGCGAGCTGCTGCACCATGTCGGGCTCTACGCCTACCGGCGCCGGGCGCTCGAGCGCTTCGTCGCGCTCCCGCCCTCGCGGCTGGAGCTCCGCGAGCGGCTCGAGCAGCTCCGTGCGCTCGAGGCCGGGATGCGGGTCGACATCGTGCTGATCGAGGACCAGCCCTTCGGGGTCGACAATCCCCACCACCTCGAGCGCGCCCGGGCCATCCTGGCCGGGGGGGCCTCTGCTGTGGGCACCTCCCTGGACGGACGCCCATGACCGCGATCTCCTTCCAGGGCGAGCCCGGCGCGAACTCGCACATCGCCTGCCAGGAGGCCTGCCCGGACCACCGGCCGCTGCCCTGCCCGACCTTCGAGGACGCCTTCGCGGCCGTCGAGGAGGGCGCGGCCGCGCTCGCCATGATCCCGATCGAGAACTCGATCGCGGGCCGGGTCGCGGACATCCACCACCTCCTGCCGACCTCGGGCCTGCATATCGTGGGCGAGCATTTCCTGCCGATCCACTTCCAGCTCCTCGCGATCCCGGGGGTTCGGATCGAGGAGATCCGGACGGTCCACAGCCACATCCATGCGCTCGGGCAGTGCCGGAAGATCATCCGCCGGCTCGGCGCGAAGGCGATCGTGGCAGGCGACACGGCCGGCTCGGCCCGCGAGGTGCTTGAGGCCGGCGACAGGACGCGTGCCTCTCTCGCGCCCCGCCTCGCGGCCGAGGTCTACGGGCTCGCGACGCTCGCGGAGGACGTCGAGGACGAGGCGCACAACACCACCCGCTTCGTGATCCTGTCCAAGGAGCCGGCCCCGGCCCCCACGACCGGCGCGGTCGTGACGAGCTTCATCTTCCGGGTCCGCAACATCCCGGCCGCGCTCTACAAGGCGCTCGGCGGCTTCGCGACGAACGGCGTCAACATGACGAAGCTCGAATCCTACATGGTCGAGGGCCAGTTCACGGCGACGCAGTTCTACGCCGAGGTCGACGGCCACCCGCAGGACCCCGGGCTCGCCCGGGCGCTGGACGAGCTCGGCTTCTTCTCCCGCGAGTTCCGGGTCCTCGGCACCTTCCCGGCCCATCCGTTCCGGGCCAGCATGGCGGCCGAGTGAGGGATCCGCTCATCCCGACGAAAGTCGGGGCTGGGCGCCGGCTTCCGCCGGCATGAGCGAAGCGGGACGGACCCGGATGGGTCAGGGGATCAGCTCGGGTCGAGCAGCCGGCGCACGCGGTCCAGTCCCTCGCTCAGCTCGTCGAGATCGTCCGCGACCGCGTCCCGGACCGAGACCGCCGCGGCCGGGAACTCCTCGAGCACGCGCCGCATCAGGGTCGGCGAGATCCGGATCACGTTCGACCGTTCCCGCGCGACCGCGGAGGAGGGGCGTTTCAGGCGGAGGAACAGCGCGAGCCGGCCGACCAGCGAGCCGGGCCCGGCGAGCGTCACCGCCTCGGACCCGTCCCGGGTCGCCGCGAGCTCGCCCGACAGGACGACGTAGCCGCCGTCCGATCGCTCGCCCTCCCGGAACAGGATCTCGTTCGGCCTGAGGCGCCGGGTCTCGGCCGAGAAGGCGATCAGCCGCAGCGCGTCGCGCTCCAGGAGACCGATCAGGGGCGCCCGGGACAGGAGGGTGATCGTGTCGTCGAGGGCCATCGGGGAGACCGCGGCCTCAGGGCAGGAGCTTGTAGCCGCCGGCCTCGGTGACGAGGATCCGGGCCGCCGAGGGATCCGATTCGATCTTCTGGCGGAGGCGGTAGACATGCGTCTCGAGCGTGTGCGTCGTCACCGCGGCGTTGTAGCCCCAGACCTCCTGCAGGAGCACGTCCCGGCTCACCGCGGCCTGCCCGGCCCGGTAGAGGAAGCGCAGGATCGCGGTCTCCTTCTCGGTCAGCTTCAGCTTGGAGCCCTTGGCGTTCACCAGCATCTTGGCGCCCGGCCGGAAGGTGTAGGGCCCGATGGTGAACACCGCGTCCTCGGACGCCTCGTGGGCCCTGAGCTGCGCCCTGATCCGGGCGAGGAGGACCGCGAACTTGAAGGGCTTGCCGACGTAGTCGCTCGCGCCGGCCTCGAGGCCGATCACGACGTCCGCGTCGCTCGACTGCGCGGTCAGCATGATGATCGGCCCGCGAAAGCCGTCCTGCCGGACGAGGGTCGCGAGCTCGCGCCCGTCGCCGTCCGGCAGGCCCACGTCCATGATGACGAGGTCCTGGCGGCCGGCCTTCAGGATCGCGCGAGCCTCCCGGGCGGTGCCGCAGGCCACGACCTCGAACTCGCTCGACGGCGCGAGCTGCTCGACCAGGGTTTCCCGCAGGTCGAGGTCGTCCTCGACGACGAGGAGCCGGCTGACGTTGGCCATCAGCGGCTGCGGCGGAAAATGGGCGTCGGCCCCGGAGCGATATGCGGCATGCGATCCTCTATAGCTTGACAGGCCCGCGACATTGAAGTCCCACGCCCGGCGTGAAGCGACGCAGCCTCGATGTTATCCTGGTCTTTCGCGCGCCGGGTTCGGGGCGGCGGGGACGGGTGAGGGCGGGGGCGCTTGATCTCCCCTGCGCGCTCGGCTCGTCCGGGCTCGTCCGTCGCAAGCGCGAAGGCGACGGCGGAACGCCGTGCGGCCGGCTTCGGGTGCTCGGCGTATGGTATCGGCCCGACCGCGGACCCCGCCCGCTCGCGGCCGTGCCGGTGGCCCCGATCCGGCGCCTCGACGGCTGGTGCGACGACCCCGGCTCGCGCGCGTACAACCGCCCCATCGCCTTGCCGAGCCCGCTCCGGCACGAGCGGCTCTGGCGCGACGACGCGCTGTACGACCTCGTGGTCGACCTCGACTGGAACCGGCGCCCCGCCCGGCCCGGCCGCGGCAGCGCGATCTTCCTGCACGCCGCCCGACCCGGCTTCGCGCCGACCGAGGGCTGCGTCGCGGTCGACCGCAGGTTTCTGGCCCGGCTGATCGCCAGGATCGGTCCCCGGACGGTGATCCGGATCGGGGGCTGACGCGGGCGTCCGGCCGGCGCGATGCGGGGTCGAGCCGCCTCGTCCGATCCGGGACGCGACGCAACGATCCGCAGCGCGATCCGTTTTCCGTGCCCTTCCAGGAGACACGCATGGATTCGCACGACGACATCTCGGACACCCCGGACACCTCGCCGTCCCGCCGCCAGATCGTCGGCGTGGCCAGCGGCGGGCTGGCCGCGGCCGCGATCGCGGCCCCGGGCCTCGCCCGGAGCCAGAGCGCGTCGGCCGCGGCACCGCGCGACCCGACGACCAAGTATCCGAAACCGCCCTTCAAGCGGCAGGAGCAGCCCTGGCCGGGTCTCGCGAACAGGATGGAGCCGAAACCGGACCACGGCGAGACGAGCTACCGCGGCTCGGGCCGGCTCGCGGGCCGGAAGGCCCTGATCACGGGCGGCGATTCCGGCATGGGCCGGGCCGCCGCCATCGCCTACGCGCGGGAGGGGGCGGACGTCGCGATCAACTACCTGCCGGCCGAGGAACAGGATGCCCGCGAGGTGATCGCGCTGATCGAGGCCGCCGGCCGGAAAGGCCTCGCGATCCCGGGCGACCTGCGCGACGAGGCGTTCTGCGTCCGGCTCGTCGACGAGGCGGTGCGGGGCCTCGGCGGGCTCGACATCGTGGTCAGCAACGCCGCCCGGCAGCAGACCCACGCGTCGATCCTCGACATCTCGAGCGAGCAGTTCGACTGGACGATGAAGACGAACATCTACGCGCCGTTCTGGATCA
>CAXTKM010000149.1:1690-10464 GCA_964244795.1 uncultured Enterovirga sp. | reverse complement strand
ATCCTCGGCAAGCAGGCGATCGACGACGATTGCAACCAGACCGGCCAGATGCTGGCCGCGCTGCTCGGCTGGTCGCAGGGGACCTTCGCGTCCAAGATCGAGGTCGGCGAGGGGTCGGTCGACGTGACCCGCGAGGTGGATGGCGGGCTGCAGACGATCAGCCTCAAGATGCCGGCGGTCGTCACGACCGACCTGCGCCTGAACGAACCCCGCTATGCGTCGCTTCCGAACATCATGAAGGCGAAGAAGAAGCCGATCGCGGAGAAGACCGCAGCCGATCTCGGCGTCGACACCGCGCCGCGGCTGAAGGTGCTGAAGACGGTGGAGCCCGGCGGCCGCAAGGCCGGCGTGAAGCTCGGCTCCGTCGCCGAGCTGGTCGACAAGCTGAAGAACGAGGCGGCCGTCCTCTGACGGCGGGACAACGAGGCAGATCATGACGACCCTCCTTCTCGCCGACCACGATTCGACCTCGATCTCCGACGGCACCCGAAAGGCGCTGACGGCCGCGAAGGGGCTCGGCGGCCCGATTCACCTCCTGGTCGCCGGCCCGGGCAGCCGTCCGGCGGCCGAGGCCGGAGCAAGGCTCGACGGCGTCGAGAAGGTGCTGGTGGCCGACGACGCGCGCTACGACCACGGCATGGCCGAGCCGCTGGCCGCGCTCATCGTGTCGCTCGCGGGTCCCTACGAGGCGATCGCAACGGCTGCGACCACGATGGGCAAGAACGTGCTGCCTCGCGTCGCGGCGCTCCTCGACGTGATGCAGGTCTCGGACGTGACGAAGATCGTCTCGCCGGACACGTTCGAGCGCCCGATCTATGCAGGCAACGCGATCCAGACCGTGCAGGCGAGCGACGGCAAGAAGGTCCTGACGATCAGGACCTCCGCCTTCCAGGCCGCCGGCGAGGGCGGATCGGCCGCCGTCGAGGATGTGGCCGCGACCGACGATCCCGCGCTTTCGACCTTCAAGGGCGAGGAGATCGTGAAGCTCGACCGACCGGAGCTGACGGCCGCGAAGATCATCATCTCGGGCGGGCGCTCGATGGGGTCGACCGACAACTTCAAGACTTACATCGAGCCGATCGCCGACAAGCTCGGGGCCGCGATGGGCGCCTCGCGCGCCGCGGTCGATGCCGGCTACGCTCCGAACGATTGGCAGGTCGGCCAGACCGGCAAGGTGGTCGCACCCGACCTCTACATCGCGGTCGGCATCTCGGGCGCGATCCAGCACCTCGCCGGGATGAAGGACTCGAAGGTGATCGTCGCGATCAACAAGGACGAGGAGGCCCCGATCTTCCAGGTCGCGGATTACGGCCTCGTGGGCGACCTGTTCAAGCTGCTACCGGAGCTCGACGGGGAACTCGCGAAGGCGAAACCGTGATACGGGTCCCGTCCCTGCGCTCGGACACCTGAACCGCCATGACGATGGACATCCGGACCGTTGGCGTCGTGGGCGCCGGACAGATGGGCAACGGCATCGCCCATGTCTGCGCGCTGGCCGGGCTTCAGGTCAGGCTGAACGACCTCTCCGAGGATCGGCTCCGGCTCGGGCTCGCCACGATCAACGGCAACCTCGCCCGGCAGGTCGCGAAGGGCTCGATCGGCGACGACGAGCGCCGCGCGGCACTCGACCGGATCCAGGCCGTGCGGGACATCGAGGGACTCGGCGAATGCGACCTCGTGATCGAGGCCGCGACCGAGAACGAGGCCGTGAAGCGCAAGATCCTGGTCGATCTCTGTCCCGTGCTCCGGCCGGACACGATCCTGGCCACGAACACGTCGTCGATCTCGATCACCCGCCTCGCGGCAGCGACCGACAGGCCCGAGCGCTTCATCGGCATCCATTTCATGAACCCGGTGCCGGTGATGCAGCTCGTCGAGCTGATCCGGGGCATCGCGACCGAGGACCCGACCTTCGAGGCGGCGCGCGCCTTCATCGGCAAGCTCGGCAAGACGACCACGACGGCCGAGGACTTTCCGGCCTTCATCGTGAACCGCATCCTCCTGCCCATGATCAACGAGGCGATCTACGTCCTCTACGAGGGCGTGGGTTCGGTCGACTCGATCGACACCGCGATGCGGCTCGGGGCGAACCACCCGATGGGCCCGCTCCAACTCGCCGATTTCATCGGCCTCGACACCTGCCTCTCCGTCATGCAGGTCCTGCATGACGGCCTCGCCGACACGAAATATCGCCCCTGCCCTCTCCTCGTGAAATACGTCGAGGCCGGCTGGCTCGGCCGCAAGGCGAAGCGCGGATTCTACGACTACCGCGGAGAGAGCCCGGTTCCGACGCGATAGCGCCGGATCGTCGTTCATCGGGCGCTGACCAACGGATGCGATGATGGCGCCATGTCAACCGTGTCCGCATCCGATCCCGCAGCCGCGCTGGTCGCCATGACCACCCAGGCCCGCTCGACCGAGCTCTCCGCCATCTTCGTCAAGCAGGAGGCGAAGCAGAACCGGAGCCTCGTCGACATGCTGGCGGCCGCGGCCGCTCCCTCGGCATCAGCGCCGCCGCCGGGCCAGGGGACGATGGTGGACCGGCTTGCGTAGGAAGAGGGGCGGCCCTCAGGCCACCCAGAGGCCCCGCGCGCGGTGCCAGTCCTCGATCGACTCGTCGGGATAGCCGTCGAACGTCGCGTCGCCGGCCTCGATCCGGGGCACGATCCAGGCCGGCTTGAAGCGAAGCATCAGGTGGACGTGGCTCGGCGGTACCGACAGGTCGCTGTCGATCGCCGACGCGAAAGGGTGGGTCAGGTCCGGCCAGGTCGGGTCGAACAGCCAGAGCGCCGTCGCGCAGTGCCGGCAGAAGCTGCGCTCGCCGGTGCTCCTGCGACACGCACCCTCGTCGTCGGCGATCTCGGCCCGGAACACCCGGATCGCGGGCCTTCCCTCGATCGCGAGCGTGTCGGCATCTGCCGCGAGGTTGATCGCGTATCCGCCGCCGCCGGCCGTCTTGCGGCAGATGGAGCAGTAGCAGAGCTGATACGGCTGCGGCGTGTGGCTCAGGACCTCGAACGAGACCGCTCCGCACCGACAGGAGCCCTTCAGGGTCGCTGGCATCGGGACCTCCTGTGAATGCGGCACCATCGCCGCAGCGAGGGCGCTTCACAAGACCGTCTTGGAATCGCTAGTATCTGGGTTCGTGCGAACCCCTCGACCTTCCACCGATTGGAGGAGGCGACTTGACGGTTCATGTTCCCCCACCCCGCGCCGAGTCGTGTCCGGCGCTGGTTCTCAATGCGGATTTTCGGCCTCTCAGCTATTATCCGCTGTCGATCTGGTGCTGGCAGGACGCCATCAAGGCGGTCTTTCTCGACCGCGTGAACATCGTGTCCGAATACGAGACGCTGGTCCGCTCGCCCTCCTTCGAGATGCGGCTGCCGTCCGTCGTGTCGCTGAAGACTTTCATCCAGCCGTCCCGAAACCCCGCCTTCACGCGCTTCAACGTGTTCCTGCGGGATCGCTTCACGTGCCAATATTGCGGCGCGCGCGAGGATCTGACCTTCGATCACCTGATTCCGCGCTCGAAGGGCGGTCTCACCACCTGGGAGAACGTCGTCGCGGCGTGCTCGCCGTGCAACCTCCGCAAGGGCGATCAGATGCCCCGCATGGCCGAGATGTGGCCGCGCCAGATGCCCTACGCGCCGAGCCTGCACGACCTGCACCGCAACGGCCGCGCCTTCCCGCCGAACTTCCTCCACGAGAGCTGGCTCGACTATCTGTATTGGGACACCGAGCTCGAGCCGTAGCTCAGGCCGTCCGTCCGGCGCTCCAGGCCGCCGCGCCGGCGAGGCCGAGCGAGATCAGCGCGTTCCAGCCGGCGAGCGACAGCCCGAGGCCGCGCCAGGCTGCATCCGTGCAGCTCACGACCCGGACGGTCTCGAGCCTCCGCAGCAGATCGTCGACCGACCCGGCGGGCACTCCCCCGCCACCGCCGCAATCGGCCGGCCCGAGCCAGAGGCCCCACTCGACCCCGGCGTGGTAGGCGCCGAGCCCGGCGCTGACCAGGAAGACCATCGCGAGGAGACCGAGCCCGGCCCGGCGCAGCCCCGCGTTCGGCGCGAGGATCGTCGCGACGGCCAGCGGGATGCCGATATAGTAGGGCCATCGCTGCCACAGGCACAGCTTGCAGGGCAGGAGCCCGAAGACGTGCTCCGAGGCGAGAGCGCCGGCGATCGTCGCGCCCGCGACCAGGAGGATCGCGAGCACCACCGCCCGGTGCGCCGGACCGGCCGGACGCAAGCCCGCGGACGCGCTCATCGGATGAGCTTCAGGCTCGCGAAGCCGACCACCACGACGGCGAGGAGGATCGCGGCGACCCGGCCGAGATGCCGGTCGAGGATCGTCCGGATCGCCGGGCCGTAGCGCCCGATCAGGGCCGCGATCAGCGCGAACCGGGCGCCCCGGGTCAGGATCGAGAGAAGCGTGAACCACAGGAGGTCGTAGCCCGCGAAGCCCGACGTGATCGTGACGAGCTTGTAGGGGATCGGGGTCAGCCCTTTCAGGAGGATGATCCAGTGCCCGTATTCGGCATAGGCCGCCCGGAAGGCCGTCGCACCCTGGTCCAGCCCGTAGAGCCGGAACAGCCATTGCCCGACCGAGTCGTAGAGGAGCGCACCGATCGCATACCCGGCGAGGCCGCCGAGCACCGAAGTCACGGTGCAAAGCCCGGCGTAGAACCAGGCCCTGTCCGGGCGGGCCAGCGCCATGGGCACGAGCATCACGTCCGGTGGAACCGGGAAGAACGAGCTCTCGGCGAAGGAGACGGCGCCCAGCAGCCAGGGCGCGGAGGGGCGCCCGGCGAGGTCCAGCATCCAGGCGTACAGACGTCTCAGCATGGCCGACGAGGTTCCGGGTGAGGCGATGCCGCCCGGGGCGCCTTTGAGCATGGGCGAGCGCGGCTTGCCAGCGCCGGCCTGAGCGCCGGAGGGGTCGATCGCCGGATCGTGGTGCCCGCAGAGGGACTCGAACCCCCACGCCTTTCGGCTGTCGATTTTGAGTCGACCGCGTCTACCAGTTCCACCATGCGGGCATCGGGCGGTGCTCTGACGGGCCGGCCTGCCGGTGTCAACATCGACCGCCGGACGGAACACCGGCGCGGCTCCTTCTCCCGTCCGGCCTTTGGCCGGCGAGAGGGAGAGGGCGGGAGCCAGGGACCGACGTCGACGGCGGAGCTCGCACCACGTCGTCCGGGCTCCGCCGTCGACGGTTCGCCCTCACCCGGTCGGCTTCGCCGACTCGACGTCTCCACCGGGAGAGGCGACCCGCGTCAGCGCCTCAGGTCCTGCAGCATGATCCCGATCTCGGCCACAGCCGTCGCGATCTCCGGCAGGTCGCGTCCCCGCACGATGATCTGGTTCGTGAAGCCGGCCGGCGAGTAGGAGGGGTAGGAGCCGATCGACAGGTCGGGATGAGCGGCCGCGATCGCCCCGAGCCCGGCTGCGTAGAGGCCTTCCGGCAGCCCTCCGGCGTCGATCGTCTCCGCGGTCACCGGCGTGCCGCGGACGAGGCTCGGCACGATGTTGTCAAGCATCGCCTGCATGATCGCGGGCACGCCCGCCATGACGACGACGTTGCCGAGCCGGAAGCCGGGCGCCCGCGAGATCGGGTTCTCGATCAGGTCCGCCCCCTCCGGAATGCGGGCCATCCGGAGCCGGGCCTCGTTCAGGTCCTCGCGTTTCAAGCGCTGGAGCAGCATCTCGACCGCGCGCGGATCGATGTCGATCGCGACCCCGAAGGCCTTGGCGACGCTGTCCGCCGTGATGTCGTCATGCGTCGGGCCGATCCCGCCCGTGGTGAAGACGTGGTCGTAGCGCGTCCGGAGCGCGTTCACGGCGGCCACGATCTCGGCCTCGAGGTCCGGCACCACCCGGACCTCGCGGAGGTCGATCCCGGCCTTCGTCAGGTATTCGGCGATGTAGCCGATGTTCTTGTCCTTCGTCCGGCCGGACAGGATCTCGTCGCCGATCACGAGGATCGCGGCGGTGACGTTCGCGTCGGGCGGGCTCATCTTGTCCTCCAGGCCGTCAGGCGCGCGCCGGATCGCGCTCGAAGACGATGTTCAGCCGCGTCAGCGCCACCTGACGGTAGCCGTGCGCGGCGAGCAGCGCCGGGAGGTCGAGCTGCCAGCGCCCGACCCCGTTCTCGACGATGAGGAGCGAGGGGTGAAGCGCTGCCGGCGCGTCGGCGAAGAACGGGCCGAGGATGATGTCCTCGGCGCCTTCCACGTCGAGCTTCACGGCATCGAGGCGGTCGAAGCCCTCGTCCCGGATGATGTCGAGGAGCCTCTTCGCCGGGACCCGGATCGGCTCGGCGCCGCCCGCCGCCACGATCTTCACGCTCGATTCGCCGCTGTTCCGGGCATCGATGAACAGCGTCACGTCGCCCGTCCGGTCCGCGACCGCGCAGTCGATCGCCTTGACGGTCGCGAAGGCGTTGAGGCGGATGTTGTGCACCAGCCGGTCGAAGATCGCGGGCTGCGGCTCGATCGCGAGGATGCGGGCCGAGGGTCCCGCCCGGGCCGCGACGAAGAGCGCGTAGGCGCCGACGTTCGCCCCGACATCGATGAAGGTGAACCCGTCCCCGATCCGGGCCGAGAGGATCGCGAGCTCCTCGGGGTCGAAGGTCTGCGGCGCGAACAGCATCCGCTTCTCGCAGATGTTGCTGTAGGGCCAGACCCGCATGCGGGCGCCGAGCGCCTCGATGTCGACCGGTGCGCCCCGGAGCCTCGACAGGGCGAAGCGCCTCAGCGCGATCACGCCCCGGCGGGCGAGCCAGGTGTCCGGAAACGATCGCGTGGTCTCCACCAGCCAGCGGACGATGCCCGCGGGCGCGTAAGTGCCGAACGGCTTCGCCTCATCCATGTCTTGTGCCGGGCGTCCAGTCCTGCCACATCGCTCACCGCGTGCTCTTGGCACCACCCGATCGGTGTCGCAACCCTCGGGGCCCCGGGCGGACGAAGCCGCCCTTCAGATCGCGACGCGATGAGCCAGACCGAACCGAAGCAATCGCACGGGCGCCCGGCCGAGGCGCCGATCCACGGCCCGGACGCCTTCGAGGGCATGCGGCGCGCGGGCCGCCTCACGGCCGAGGCGCTCGACCTCCTGGTCGAGCACGTCCGGCCCGGCGTGACGACGGCCGCTCTCGATCGGCTCGTGTCGGATTTCGCCCGCGACCGCGGCGCCTATTCCGCGACGCTCCTCTATCGCGGCTACCCGCACTCGATCTGCACGTCGATCAACCACGTCGTGTGCCACGGCATGCCGGTCGACAAGCCGCTCCGCGAGGGCGACATCCTGAACATCGATGTCACGCTGATCCTCGACGGCTGGCACGGCGATTCGAGCCGGATGTACTTCGTCGGCGACGTCCCGAGGCGCGCGGCGCGGCTCTGCGACATCACGCACGAATGCCTGATGAGGGGCGTCGCCGCCGTGCAGCCGGGCCGGACCACGAACGCGATCGGGGCCGCGATTCAGACCTTCGCCGAGGCGGAGCGATGCTCCGTGGTGCGCGACTTCTGCGGCCACGGCCTCGGGCGCGTCTTCCACGACGCACCGACGATCCTGCACTACGTCGAGCCGAACTACGACGTGGCGCTCAGGCCCGGGATGCTCTTCACGATCGAGCCGATGATCAACCTCGGCCGGCCGCAGGTGAAGGTCCTGTCCGACGGCTGGACGGCGGTGACGCGGGACCGCTCCCTCTCGGCCCAGTTCGAGCACACGGTCGGGGTGACCGAGACCGGCGTCGAGGTCTTCACGCTCTCGCCGATGGGGCACGACCGGCCGCCCTACCGCATGGCCGGCTGAGCCCGATGGCCGGCCGGCAGGACGGCACCCCGCCCGCGGGCGCGTCCGAGGCCGACCCGCCGCCGCATTACCATGGCCATCGCGACCGCCTCCGGGCCCGGTTCAACGAGGCCGGCGGCGAGGCGCTGCCCGACTACGAGCTGCTCGAGCTCGTGCTGTTCCGGTCGATCCCGCGCCGAGACGTGAAGCCCCTCGCGAAGGACCTCGTCCGGCGCCTCGGCTCCTTCGCGGAGGTGCTGGCCGCCTCCCCTGCCCGCCTCCGTCAGGTCGACGGCCTCGGCGAGAGCGCGATCGTCGACCTGAAGATCGTCGAGGCCGCGGCCCGCCGGCTCGCCCGCGGCGCGGTCGCGAAGCGCCCGGTCCTCTCCTCCTGGACCGCCGTCATCGAGTACTGCCGGACCGCGATGGCCTTCGCGGACACGGAGCAGTTCCGTCTTCTCTTCCTCGACAAGCGGAACGCCTTGATCGCGGACGAGGTGCAGGGCACCGGCACGGTCGACCACACGCCCGTCTATCCGCGCGAGGTCGTGCGCCGGGCGCTCGAGCTCGCGGCGACGGCCGTGATCCTGGTGCACAACCATCCCTCGGGCGACCCGACGCCGTCCTCGGCCGACATCCAGATGACCCGGGAGATCGTCGCGATCGCGAAGCCTCTCGGCGTCTCGGTGCACGACCACATCATCGTCGGGCGCGACGGGCATGCGAGCCTGAAGGGGCTGAAGCTCATCTGACGGTGGACCGACCAGGAGCGTCGCTCGAACCGCGGCTGCCTGCCGTCCCGAGCGACATCACCCTCTCGCTCAGGCTCGCCATCGCGACGGGGCCTCGAACCGCATAAGGCACCAACGTCGCGCGCCTTATAAGGCAGAACTTTTCAAGGTACGTTCGGGCCTTGGAAACCTGTTCCGGCGACAACGCGGGAGGAGGCGGCGGCTCAGGTGTTCGGTCCCCGGAGGTTGG
>CAXTKM010000149.1:0-1680 GCA_964244795.1 uncultured Enterovirga sp. | reverse complement strand
ATTTCAACCCGGCTCGCCTTCTTGGTGTCGAGGCGGGTCGCGCCTGCCACCCGGACGTTCGCCGTACCGCCTGCGTTCGCGGTTCGGTCCGTGGCCCGGTCGGATCGACGCGCCGCTTTCCATGGAACGCGACTTGCCTCTAGTCTCGCATCGGCCGACGGGGAAACTATGCGGATCCAAGCCTTCGACGAGATGAACGGAGCGGCCGGCGAGCCCGGGGCCGTTCGGGCGGCCTATCTGGCGCTCCGAAAATGGCTCGACGAGACGCCGAACGAGACCTTCGACACCCGGCGCAGCCAGGCCGAGCTGTTCTTCCGGCGCGTCGGGATCACCTTCGCGGTCTACGGAGACAACGAGGCGTCGGAGCGGCTCATCCCGTTCGACGTGATCCCGCGCGTGCTCGTGAAGTCGGAATGGGCCTATCTGGAGCGCGGCCTGAAGCAGCGCGTGACGGCGCTGAACGCGTTCCTGGCCGACATCTACGGCCCGCAGGAGTGCATCAAGGCCGGCATCGTCCCGGCGGACCTCATCTTCCGGAACCCGCAATACCGGCTCGAGATGAAGGACGTCCGGATCCCGCACGACATCTACGTGCACATCGCCGGGATCGATGTCGTCCGGTGCGGCGAGAACGATTTCTACGTCCTCGAGGACAATGCCCGCACGCCGTCGGGGGTCTCCTACATGCTGGAGAACCGCGAGGTGATGATGCGGCTGTTCCCGGAGCTCTTCGCGAGCCACCGCGTGGCGCCGGTCGAGAACTACCCGGACGCGCTGCTGGCGACGCTCCGATCGGTCGCGCCGTCCGGAACGTCGGGCGAGCCGGTCGTGGCGCTTCTCACGCCGGGCCGCTTCAACTCGGCCTATTACGAGCACTCGTTCCTGGCCGACAAGCTCGGGTGCGAGCTCGTCGAGGCGACCGACCTCTTCGTGAAGAACGACGTCGTGTACATGCGGACGACCGAGGGGCCGACCCGGGTCGACGTGCTCTACCGTCGGATCGACGACGACTACCTCGATCCTCTCGTCTTCAAGCCGGATTCCTGCCTCGGCGTGCCGGGCCTCATGGGCGCCTACCGGGCCGGCAACGTGACGCTCGCGAACGCGGTCGGGACGGGCGTCTCCGACGACAAGGCCGTCTACACCTACATGCCGGAGATCGTGCGGTTCTTCACGGGCGAGGAACCGCTCCTGCAGAACGTGCCGACCTGGCGCTGCCGCGAGCCGGACGCGCTCGCCCATGTGCTGGCGAACCTCGGCACGCTCGTCGTGAAGGAGGTGGCCGGCTCCGGCGGCTACGGGATGCTGGTCGGGCCCCACGCGACGAAGCGCGAGATCGACGAGTTCAGCCGCAAGGTGAAGCATTCGCCGGAAGGGTTCATCGCGCAGCCGACCCTGTCGCTCTCGACCTGCCCGACCTTCGTCGCGTCCGGGGTCGCGCCGCGGCACGTGGATCTGCGGCCCTTCGTGCTGTCGGGGTCGGACGCGATCCGGATCGTGCCGGGCGGCCTCACCCGGGTCGCTCTCAAGGAGGGGTCCCTCGTGGTCAATTCCAGCCAGGGCGGGGGCACGAAAGATACATGGGTGCTGGACGACGCGTGAGCACGCGGTCGATGATGGTATGTTAGCAGACACGCCGCACCGCTCGGACCGACATGCTGTCCCGCACCGCCGATAGCC
>CAXTKM010000148.1:5092-10503 GCA_964244795.1 uncultured Enterovirga sp. | reverse complement strand
AGACCCGCCGTTCTCGAAGCTCGACCTCATCTCGTGCCGAAACCTGCTGATCTACTTCGACTTCGAGCTGCAAGCCAGGGTGATCCCGCTCTTTCACTTCGCTCTTCGGCCGACCGGCTACCTGTTCCTCGGCAATTCCGAGAACGTGACGCGCCATCCGAAGCTGTTCGCGGCGATCGACCGTGGCCGTCGGATCTTCCGCCGCCTCGATACGGGCCTGCGGACAATGCTCGACTTCCCGATCGCGATGGGCACCCGCGTCCAGGGTCCCGCGGTGGCTCCGCCGGTCAACGCTCAGGTGTACCAGGCGCAGCTCTCCAACGAGGCCGAGGCGATCGCGGCCCGGTACGCTCCCGCCTACGTCATCGTCGACGAGCACCATGACCTCCTGCATTTCTCCGGCCGTACCGGCCGCTTCATCGACCCGGCGAGCGGCGCCGCGAACCTGAACGTCCTCGGCCTCGTCCACCCGGACCTTCGCCTCCACCTCCGGACCTCGTTGCGGCGTGCCCTCGACACGGGCGCCGCGATCAGGAACGACGGGCTCACGATCGGCCAGAACGGGACCCGGCTCGTCGTCGACATGGCGGTCGAGCCTGTGCGTCCCGGCCCGGACGGCACGCGGCGCTTCGTCGTGCTGTTCAACCAGGGCGCGACGCTGGCCGACCCGCAGACGCGCGAGGGCGTGCCGTCCGGCGACGAGGAGCATATCCGGCGGCTCGAGAACGAACTCCTGTCGTCGCGCGAGCACCTCCATTCGACGGTCGAAGAGCTCGAGAGCACGAACGAAGAGCTGAAATCCTCGAACGAAGAATATCAATCGTTGAACGAGGAGCTGCAATCGGCGAACGAGGAGCTCGAGACCAGCAAGGAGGAGATGCAGTCGATCAACGAGGAGCTGACGACGGTCAACGGCGAGCTCGCGCAGCGCGTGCAGGAGCTCGGGCGCGCGAACAGCGACATGAAGAACCTGCTCGAAAGCACCCAGATCGCGACGATCTTCCTCGACAACGATCTTCGGGTCCGGAACTACACGCCGGCCGTGACCGACCTCTTTCACCTCGTGGATACGGATATCGGCCGCTCGATCGAGCACGTGAAGGCCAGGATGCCCTTCGAGGAGCTGCAGGAGGACGTCAGGCGCGTCATGCGAACCCTCGGCCGGGCCGAGCGCGAGGTCGAGAACGAGGCGACGGGCCTGCGTTATCTCGTCAGGGTGCTGCCGTATCGCAGCTTGGAGAACGTCATCGCGGGAGTCGTGATCACCTTCATGGAGGTGACGCCCTTGACCCGGGCCGAGACCGCCCTTCGCGAAAGCGAGCGCCGGCTTCGAGCCGTGACCGAGGGCATCCCACACCTCGTCTGGCGCGCCCGCGACGGCGGAGAACGAACCTGGGCCAGCCCGCAATGGACGGCCTATACGGGCCTCGGCGAGGAGGCGAGCCAGGGCTTGGGCTGGCTCGAGGCCGTGCATCCCGACGATCGCGCCGACGCCATCGGAATCTGGGAGAACGCGCAGAAGCGCCGCGACGTGTCCGGCGAGCACCGCCTGCGATGGGCGGAGAACGGGACCTATCGCTGGTTCAATACGCGCGCCGTCCCGGTGGAGGACGAGGGCGGGTCGATCCTGGAATGGCTCGGCACCTCCACCGACGTCCAGGACCTTCGCGAGCTGGCGGAGCGGAAGTCGCTGCTGACGGCGGAATTGCAGCATCGGGTCCGGAACACGCTGTCGGTGATCCGATCGATCGCGCGGCGCACCGCCGAGAACAGCGAGACGGCCGAGGATTACGCCATGCACCTCGACGGGCGCATCAACGCCTTCGCGAGGGTGCAGGCGGTGGTCACCCGCGACCCCGCGGCCGGCGTCGACCTCGAGGGGCTGGTGGCCGAGGAGCTCGGCGCTCATCAGGCGAGGGAGGGCGACCAGGTCAGCATCTCGGGTCCGCCGATCCGGCTGAAGCCGAAGGCCGCCGAGACGATCGGCCTCGCGCTGCACGAGCTGTCCACGAACGCGGTCAAGCACGGCGCGCTCGTGCGGTCGGGCGGCGGCGTCCAGGTGACCTGGAAGGTCACCTCGGACGGTGACCCCCGGCTGTTGCGGTTCGACTGGGTCGAGACCGGCGCCCAACCCCTGACGGACGCTCCGCGTCGGCGGGGCTTCGGGACGGAGCTCCTGGAGCGCACGCTCCGCTTCGAGCTCGATGCCGAGACGGTGCTCGACTACGGGCCGACCGGCCTCCACTGCACGATCACGCTGCCTTTGACGGACCGGGTCGTCCTGTCGCGGCCGCCGGACGCCGCGTCGGACATGGCTGATCCGGGGCTGCTTCCTACTCGGACGTGATCTCGGCCTCCCGGACGACCTTCGCCCAGCGCGGTCGGTCCTTCGCGATCAGGTCCGCGAGCCGCCCGGGCGGCCCGCCGCGGGCGACGAGCCCCTGCTTCTCGAGCGCGCTCCGGACGTTCGGCCGGGCCAGGATGTTGTTGAACGCGGCGTTGTAGCGCTCGACGATCGCCTGGGGCGTGCCGGCGGGCGCGAGCACGCCGTACCAGAGGTCGACGTCGAACCCGGCGACGCCCCGCTCGGCAAGGGTCGGCACGCTCGGCGCCTGCTCGACGCGCCGCTCGCTCCCGACGGCGAGGATCCGGATCTGGCCGCCTTCGGCCAGAGGCAGCGCCGTGTGCACGGGCAGGAACATGGCCGAGACGTGCCCGCCGAGGAGGTCCTTCACGGCTCCGGCCGAGCCCGTGTAGGGCACGTGCTTCAAGTCCACCTTGGCGGTGAGCTTGAACACCTCCATTGCGAGATGCTGGGGCGTGCCGCGCCCGGGCGAGGCATAGTCGATCGCGCCGGGGCGGGCCTTCGCGGCCGCGATCAGCTCCTCGACGCTCGAGACCTTGAGCGAGGGATGCACGGCGAGCGCGAGCGCGCCCGTCGCGATCTCCGCGATCGGCACGAAGCTCGTCTGCGGATCGTAGGGCACGCTCTTGAACAGGCTCGGGTTCATCACGAAGGTATTCACGGTGACGAGCAGCGTGTGCCCGTCCGGGGCCGCCCGTGCGGTCGCGGCCGTGCCGATGTTGCCGCTCGCGCCCGCCTTGTTCTCGACCACGACCGGCTGGCCCCAGCGCTGCCGCAGTTCCTCGCCGAGGATGCGGGCGAGCGAATCCGGCCCGGTTCCGGGCGTGAAGGGCACGTTCAGCACGATCGTGCGGTCCGAGAGACCCTGCGCCATGGCCGGGGCACCTGCGGCGAGAAGCGCCGCGACCACGAGGGCGGCACCGAGACGTGTCCAGCCTGCGGTCATCCATCTCTCCCTAAGCGCGACGCTCGCGGCCGCCGGTCGCGACCATCGGCAGGGCCGGGGAGGGCTGTCAAATCCATACCGCGATCACATGCTCGAAAATCCCCGTGACCTCTGCGACTGCCTTCCCCCCTTGCGGGGACGGTGGTCCCGAGCCCCCGGGCCTGGCCTTCGGCGATCCCGAGGATAAACTCCGCGGAGGGCCGGATGGGGGTCGGGTCGTCTACGACCCCTTGAGCCGGTGGCCCGCCCCCACTCCCAACCTCTCCCCTGCGGACCTCGGCTGTTGCCGAGATCCGCTGAACGATGGGCAAGTCGGGCAGGCCACGGGGAGGAGGAGCGCGTCAGTGCGCCTCATATCGGCTCAAGCGATCTTTCGGCCGATCGCCCGTGCCAAAACCTGGGCCGGCTCGGCCGACGCGTCGTCCGAAGCCCAGGCCACGAACGCGTCCGGCCGGACCAAGACCAGACCGGCGCCGTAGCGCTCGCGCCCGCCGGCGCGATCGTCGGCCACGATCGTCAGCGGCAGGCCGAGGTCGCGGGCGGCCGCTTCGAACCGATTCAGCACGGCCACGTCGATGCCGAAGCCGAGCAGCGTGAAGCCGGCACCCAGGGCCGCGAACACGTTTTCCCCGGACGAGAGCTGCCGGGGCGTGAGGTGATGTCCGGCCTCGGCCGCGTCGGCATGCCGGCCGACCGCGCCGCATCGCGATCCTGCGGGCCCCCAGACGATCGGGGATCCTTCGTAGTGCGGCGCGAAGGCCCCGACCTCCTGGCGGGCCCCGGAAGAGCGTGCGGACCAGGCCGCCTCGAAGGCGTCGCGGTCCTGCGCCGGATCGAAGCGCGCCAGGAACTCCCGGTCGGTCCGGATCGAGGCCTCGATGAAATCCCGCGCGGTGGACGCAAAGACGGGCCTGCGCTCCCCGTCGTAGCTGTCCAGCAGCGCCTCCCCGCCCCAGCCGGCGAGGGTGGCGGCGAGCTTCCAGCCGAGATTCCGGGCGTCCTCGAAGCCGGTGTTGATCCCGTAGCCGCCGTAGGGCGGATGGGAGTGGGCGGCATCGCCCGCGACGAAGAGGCGACCGTTTCGATACTGATCCGCGATCGCGAAGCGGAGGTCCCAGAACCCGACATGCTCGATCTCGATGTCGAACGGCGCCCCGACCGCCTCCGTCAGCAGGCCTTCGAAGTCGAAATCGTCCCGGGTCGTTCCCGCCGGGACCGGCGCGTGGAAGAACCACGTCGTGCCGAGATCGACGCGGCCGAAGAACTTCCAATACCCTTCGAGATCGGGATGCAGCACGTTGTAGAACGACTTCCCGGGGAAGCGGGCGAGGAGCCGATGCAGCTCCTCGGACCGGAACACCAGCAGCACCATCAGCCGGTCATGGTCCGAACGCGTCTGCGTGATCCCGGCCTCCTCCCGGAGCACGGAGCGGCTGCCGTCGCAGCCGACAGCGTAGGCCGCCCGGAGCGTCCGGCCGGCTCCGCCGGAGCGCTCCCGGATCGCGACCCGGACGCCGTCGTCGTCCTGCCGGATCTCCTGGACGCTCCAGCCGAACAGCGTCGTGACGCTCGGCAACCCGGCCACGCGCCGGCGCAGCACGGCCTCCGTCTCGTATTGCGGCAGCCGCTCGTTGTCGGTGAGATAGAAGGGACGCACGAGCTCGCGCTGGAGCCAGTCGTAGCTGTAGTCGCCGAGCAGCGTCCGATAGGCGGTGAGCCCGCCGATGCCGTATTCGGGCGGGATCGTGCGGGCCGCCCGGAGCTCCCGCTCGGCGTTCCAGGAGACGAAATGCTCCATCGTGCGCTGCGTGAGGTTCTGGCCCCTCGGGATCGGCTGCGGCGCGATGTGGCGCTCGACCAGGATGCAACGGACCCCGCGCTGGCCCAGCTCCACGGCGAGGCCGAGCCCGACGGGCCCGCCCCCGACGATGACGACCCGCATGCCCGACAGCCTCCGCAAATTACTTTAAACTTGAAATAACTGCGTCCGGAATGTCAATGACAGACCTTGGACCGCGCCAAAACGCCAGGCTCGACGGATGCCGATCGGGAACGAAGCGAATTCCTTGATCTGTGTTTTGCCGCGCAGATTCGGTGTCG
>CAXTKM010000148.1:0-5082 GCA_964244795.1 uncultured Enterovirga sp. | reverse complement strand
CAGCTCCACGGCGAGGCCGAGCCCGACGGGCGCGCCCCCGACGATGACGACCTCGGCGTCCTGATCGTCGCTCTCGCTCATCCACCTGTCCCGACGGCGCCGACCGGCCGCCCGCCCGGCAGTAGGCCGATCCGGCCCGGGCCTCAACTCGGGTGAGCCGCGCCCCGCCGCCGCGCCCGGTGACGCCGGCCTACCTGGAGCGCGCCGCGCTGCATTATCTCGAGCGCTACACGTCCAGCGCCGAGAACCTGCGTCGTGTCCTCGGCAGGAAGGCGCGCCGGCGCCTTGGGGCGGGACAGGAGCCGGAGCCCGGGCTCGAGGGGGAGATCGCCGCGGTGGTGGACCGCATCGTCGCGTCAGGCCTCGTGGACGACGCGAGCTTCGCGACAGCCAAGGTGGGCTCGCTGGTCCGGCGCGGCACGTCGGCCCGCGCCATCCGGATGCGGTTGCGGAGCAAGGGCGTCGCCGACGACGTCACGGACCAAGCCCTCGCCGCCGAGGCCCTCGACGACCTGGCGCTCGCCCGCCGCCACGCCGAACGCAAGCGCCTCGGCCCCTACCGTCTCCGGCCCGACCCCGACCGCCGCGACCGGGATCTCGCGGCGCTGTGCCGGGCGGGCTTCCCGTACCGGATCGCGGTCCAGGCGCTGGACGAGGGCGGAGACGACCCGACGTAGCGCCCTCTCCCTCTCGAGTGGGAGAGGGATGTGCGGAAACCCTCACGCGGCTCCCGTGAACGTCTCGCCCGCCTCGACCTTTCGGCGCAGGAGCGCCGAGGGACGGAACTCCGGCCCCATCGAACTCTCCCACTCCTCCATCCTGTCCAGCACGGTCTTCAGCCCGACCGTGTCGGCGTAGAACATCGGGCCGCCGCGGTAGACGGGCCAGCCGTAGCCCGTGATCCAGACCATATCGATGTCGGAGGCACGGAGCGCCTTGCCCTCCTCGAGGATCTTCGCGCCCTCGTTGATCATCGGGAACACGAGCCGCTGCAGGATCTCCTCGTCCCCGATCGCCCGGCGCGCGATGCCCTTCGCCTCGGAATGCGCGAGCACCATCCGCTCGACGACCTCCGACGGGCTCGCCTTGCGGGCCGCGTCGTAGTCGTAGAAGCCGGCGCCGGTCTTCTGGCCGCGCCGATCCATCTCGCAGAGTTTTTCGCGCAGCGTCTCGCCTGTGGAGGTCTCCTTCGACCAGCCGATGTCGAGGCCGGCGAGGTCGCTCATCGCGAAGGGACCCATCGGCAGGCCGAAATCGTAGAGGACGCGGTCGACGTCCCAGGGCATGGCGCCCTCCAGGACGAGCCGGTTCGCCTCGCGCTGACGCTCGGCCAGCATGCGGTTGCCGACGAAGCCGTGGCAGACGCCGACCAGGACGCCGAGCTTGCCGATCTTCGGCGCGAGCTTCATCGCGGTCGCGACCACCTCCTTCGAAGCCTTCTCGGCCCGGACCACCTCGAGCAGGCGCATGACGTTCGCGGGCGAGAAGAAATGCATCCCGATCACGCTCTCCGGCCGCGACGTGACCGACGCGATCTCGTCGACGTCGAGGTAGGAGGTGTTCGAGGCCAGGATCGCGCCCGGCTTCGCGACCCGATCGAGCTTCGCGAAGGTCTCCTTCTTCGCGTCCATGTTCTCCCAGATCGCCTCGATCACGAGATCCTGGGATCCGAGGCTCCCGAGATCCAGGGATCCCGTGAGGAGGCCCATCCGGGTCTCGACATCGCCGGGCGCGATCCGGCCCTTCGCGGCGGTCGCCTCGTAGTTCTTGCGGATCGTCGCGATGCCGCGCTCCAGCGCGTCTCCCTTCGCCTCGACGATCGTGACCGGGATCCCGGCGTTCAGGAAGTTCATCGCGATTCCGCCGCCCATCGTGCCGGCCCCAATGATGCCGACCGAGGCGACCGGCAGGGTCGGCGTGTCGTCCGGCAGGTCGGGGATCTTGCGGACCTCGCGCTCGGCGAAGAACACGTAGCGCTGCGCCTTCGACTGGGTCCCGGTGACGAGGCCGAGGAAGATCTCGCGCTCCTTCGCCAGCCCCTCGTCGAACGGCAGGGCCACGGCGGCCTCGATCGCCCGGATGCAGGCCTCGGGCGCCTCATAGCCCCGGAACTTGCGGGCATTCGTCTTGCGGAAGTCGGCGAAGAGCTCCGGCTTGCCCCGCGCTTCCGCGATCCTGTCCGAGAGGTCGCGCACCTTCCGGAGCGGCCGCCCCTCGGCCACGACCTTCCTGGCGAACGCGATCGCGCCCGCGCGCAGCGTGCCCTCGGGCACGATCGCGTCGATCAGCCCGGCCTCGTGCGCCGCCGTCGCGCCCACGAACTCGCCGGACGTGATCATCTGCAGCGCCCTCTCCACCCCGACGATCCGGGGCAGGCGCTGCGTTCCGCCCGCGCCCGGGATGATGCCGAGCTTGACCTCGGGCAGCCCGACCTTGGCTGACGGCACGGCGACGCGGTAATGCGCGCCGAGCGCCGTCTCGAGGCCGCCGCCGAGCGCGGTGCCGTGGATCGCGGCGACGACCGGCTTCGTCGCGCCCTCGATCGCGGCGATCATGTCCTGGAGCGGCGTGCCCTTCGGGGGCTTGCCGAACTCGGAGATGTCGGCGCCCGCGATGAAGGTGCGGCCGGCGCAGATCAGCACGATCGCCGCGACGGCCGGATCGGCCGAGGCGCGCGCCACGTCCGCCGCGATCCCGTCCCGCACGGCCGCCGAGAGCGCGTTCACCGGAGGCGAGTCGACGCTCACCACCGCGATCCCGTCCTCGACGGCGAGCGACGTCACCGATCCGCGTTCAGCCATGCTGTCCTCCCGAGCCGCCCTGACGATCGCAGAGGCGTGTGGAGGAGCGCTCTAAAGCCTCGCCAGGGTCGCGGAAAGGGTCTCGGGCATCGGGCCTGCTGACGGTCAGGCCGCGAGGCGGCCTGCCGGCTCGCGGATGCGCCGCATGAACTGCGCCTCGGGCAGGGGACGCGCGAAATGGTATCCCTGGGCGAACCTCGCCCCGAGCTGGCCGATGAGCGCCGCCTGATCCGCCGTCTCGACACCCTCGACGATGCAGTCGAGCCCGAGCGTGCCGCACAGGTCGAGGATCGTCTGGACCACCTTCCTGGCTCCTGCCTGATGCGTGATGTCCTGCACGAAGCTGCGGTCGATCTTGATCTTGTCGAGCGGGAGCCTGTGCACGCAGCTCAGGCTCGAATAGCCGGCGCCGAAATCGTCGAGAGCGATCTTGAGGCCGCTCGCGCGGAGCAGGTGGATATGCCGGCTGGCGAGATCGAAATCCCGCATGACCGCGGTCTCCGTGATCTCGAAGGTGATCCGCCCCGCGTCCACCCCGCTCTCGCGCACGGCCGCCACGAGGGCGAGGACCGTCTCGGCCGACATGACGTCATGCGCCGAGAGGTTGAAGGAGAGATCGAGGGAGGCCGGCCACGCCGCCGCGCTCGCGAGCGCCTTGCGGAGCAGGATCGGGGTCAGCGTCCGGATCAGCCCCGTCCGCTCCGCGACCTCGATGAACCGATCGGGCGGAACCCGGCCGAGAACCGGGCTGTTCCACCGCGCCAGCGCCTCCGCCCCTGCGTCGCGCCCGGTCGCGAGGTCGACGATCGGCTGGAAGTGGACGTCCATCTCGGCCACGAGATCGGCCGCGATCAGCGCGGCCTCGATCGCGCGCTCCGCCCGCAGCCGGGTCTCGTGCGGCTCCGCGAAGAGCACCGCCCCGCCGCGCCGGTCGGCCTTCGCGTCGTAGAGCGCGTAGTCCGCCTGATCGTAGAGCGCCGCGGCGCTCCGGCTACGACCGGGTCCGTGGATGACCATCCCGCAGGAGGCGCCGCAGCCGATCGGCATGCCCTCGACCGTCAGGGGTGCGCCGAGCGCATCGCAGATGGCACGTCCCGCGGCCTCGGCGGCCTCCGGGGTCGTCCCGTCGACCAGGAGGATGCCGAACTCGTCGCCCCCGAGCCGTGCCGCGATCCCGCCGGGTCCGACGGCGGCTTCGAGGCGGCGGCTGATCTCGACGAGGACGCGGTCGCCGACGGTATGGCCGAGGCTGTCGTTGATCGGCTTGAAGCCGTCGAGGTCCAGGATCCCGAGGACGAAAGCGGGACCCGACCCGCTCCCCTCAACGATCATCGCGTCCAGCCTGCCGAAGAAGGCTCTCCTGTTGGGCAGGCCGGTCAGGCTGTCGGTGTTCGCGAGGAGCGCGTTCTGGCTGCCGAGAATGCGGCTCTGCGCCTGCTCGGAGGCGAGCGCCGCCTTCGAGCGCTCGAGCTCGATGAACGCGCCGTAATTGCCGAGCAGCACCCGGACCATCACGAGCGCGACGAGCGACAGGTTGCAGGCGACGGCGGCGAAGACCGGATGACCGACGCTCGCGTAGTAGACCATGTAGGGCACGAGAACGAAGCCGGTCGCGAGGAGCGCGGCCTGCGGCAGGTGCATCAGGCAGAAGATGCAGCCGATCACCGTGATCGCGATGAAGAACGCGACGTGGCCCTTCTCGAAGGGGCCGCCGAACTGATCGAGGGCCAGGGCCCAGGCGACGAAGGACGCGCTGAGGACCGCGGCCAGGACCATGATCCGGAGGAGATGCGCCCTCGCCTCGCCCATCGAGAGACCGTGCGTCGCGCACCTCGCCCAGTAGATGGCCCGGCCCGCGCAGATCGCGCTGAGGACGCAGGGCAGGACCACCGTCAGCATCGACGGCGCGAGGCCGTGATGCGTGTAGGACACCGCGGTCATGTTGATGATCAGCAGCGCATACAGAAGCGGCAGTTGCGGCCGCAGGTGGGAGAGCTGCGAGACCGCGAACTGCGAGCGCTCGTCGCGCAGCGTCAGCCATGCGCGGAGATCCATCAGTGCCGAGGACAGTCGCATGGCAGGGCTCGACGGGGTCGCGAGGAGCGAGCGACACGACACCGTCCGCCATCTAGCTCCGAAAACGTGACCGATCGGTTATGAGGCCGGCGGCGCTCCAGGGCGTCAGTAGATCTCGAACAGTCCCGCCGCACCCATGCCGCCGCCGACGCACATGGTCACGACGCCCCACTTCGCGCCCCGGCGCTTGCCCTCGATGAGGAGG
>CAXTKM010000147.1:0-10540 GCA_964244795.1 uncultured Enterovirga sp. | reverse complement strand
CCCCCGGCCGTCATCAACGCGATCACGGACGCGCTCGGCCACGAGAACATCGCTATGCCGGCGACGCCCGAGGCGGTCTGGCGGGCGGCCCAGGCGCACCGGTTGCCCATGGCCGCGGAGTAGGGGCAGGGCGATATCGGTCAGAGGCGGGCCTCCCTCTCCCGTCCGGCCCTCGGCCGGCGGGAGGGAGAGGGCCGGGGTGAGGGAGCGACCTGCTCGGCGGAGCCCGCAGGACGGTGCGGGCTCCGCACCCGGCGGCTCGCCCTCACCCGGTCGGCCGCTGCCGCGTCCGACTCGACCTCTCACCACCGGGAGAGGTGATCGCGTCGCCGCTTCCTTCGCACGACGTCATCCGGACCGCGTCAAACTCCCGTCTTGATCGGGCGTGCATCCTTTCTATCCTCATCCGGCAGGATGCCTTTCGATGTTCGACCTGGACGGCCGGCCGCTTCACGTGACCTGGAGATACTCCCGGGCGGAGATGATCGCGGACGGGGTCGTCCACGCGGTCGGGTTCGCCTTCGCGCTCGTCGGCTCGATCGCGCTGCTGCGCTTCGCGGCTTTGCGCGCGTCTCCGGCCGAGGCCGCCGCGGTGTCCGTCTACGCGGCGGCGCTGATCGGGCTCATCACGGTGTCGGCCGCCTACAATCTCTGGCCGATCTCGCGCACGAAATGGGTGCTGCGCCGGTTCGACCACGCCTTCATCTTTCTCCTGATCGCCGCGACCTACACGCCGTTCATGACCCGCTTCCCGTATGGCGGGCCGGCGATCGCGCTCTTCGTCGGGGTCTGGAGCGTCGCGCTGTTCGGCGCGGCCCTGAAGCTCCTGCTGCCCGGGCGATTCGACCGTCTCTCGATCGCGCTCTGCCTGATCCTCGGCGCGAGCGGTGGCCTCGCATGGGAGGTGGTCTCGACTTCTCTGTCCGGCACCACGATCGCGCTCATCGTCGCGGGCGGCCTGATCTATGCCGGCGGGGTGGCCTTCCATCTCTGGGAATCGCTCCGGTTCCAGAACGCCGCGTGGCACGGCTGCGTCCTCCTCGCGAGCGCCGTGTTCTACGTCGCGATCCTGAACGAGGTCGTGCTAGCCTAAGTCGATCCGAGCGGAGGAAAGGTCGATGATGAGAGGGTTGCTGGCGGTCGCCTGCATCGTCGCAGCGCAACCCGTCCTCGCCGATCCCAAGGAGGATGCGATGCGGGTCATCGAGCGCTGGGCCAAGGCGTTCTCCGCGTCGGATGTCGATGGCATCGTCAGCCTGTACTCAGCCGACGCCACGTTCCTCGGCACGGGGAGCAAGACCGTGGTCACCCGGACAAGCGACATCAGGCGGTATTTCGAGGATGCTCTATCGAGCAATCGTCCGAGGGGCGCGACCCTTCGCTCTGCCGACGCGACGGTGCTGTCCGATGCCGCCGTCGTGGTCACGGGCCTCGACACCGTGACCTCGGTCCGGGACGGACAGCCCGTGAGCGCCGATGGCCGTGTGACCTTTGTCGTCGCGCCGCGCGGAGCCGATTGGAAGATTGTGCATTTTCACCGGTCGGCGATGCCGCGATAGGCGTTCGGGCCGACGGCGCATCGGTCGTCCCGCTCGCGCCTACACCTGCCCGAGCCGCTCCAGCGTCTGGCGGGTGTCCACGTCGACGAGAACCGAATCGTCGTCGACAGGGATCTCGACGACATCGTCGTGGCCTCTCAGCAGGGGGCCAGCCCCGACGTCCCCGGCCAGGTCCTCGATGAGCGGGCCGAGCCTGCGCGACAGGACGACGGGGTTGCCCCTCCGGCCGTCGAAGGTCGGCACCAGTGCGGCGGGCTTCGACGCCTCCGCCCATGCCTCGGCGAGCCGACGGACGAGGCCCGCGTGAACGAGCGGCATATCTCCGAGGAGGATCATGGCCGCCTCGCTCGTCGCCGGGAGCGCGGCGAATCCCGCCCGAAGCGAGGTCGAGAGTCCGTCCGCGAAGGCGGGATTCCGGACGATCGTGATCGGCAGACCGGCCAGGGCCGCGCCGACCTCGTCCTCGCGATGCCCGACCACGACCAGAACGGGCGAGAGGTCGGCCGCGACGGCGGTGTCCACGATGTGCCGGACCAGCGCCTTGCCGGCGAGCCGCGCGAGCATCTTCGGCTCCTGGCCGAATCGCGTCCCGCGCCCGGCCGCGAGCACGATCCCGGCAATGCTCATCCGTCCTCCTCCGCGGGGTCGCCGCCGTCGCGGGGCTGACCGCGCGAGACGATCTCCATCAGGAGCCCGCCGACCCCGAGACCCTGGATATCGGCCCGGGTCACCTCGATCCCGGCGAGGAGGCGGCCGAGGATCCAGTCGAAGCCGTTCTCGCGCGGCGAGCGCGCGCAACCCGGCGCGCCGATCACGGGCTTGCCGCCGATCCGCCCGACCAGAAGCAGGTTGCCGGGATCGACCGGCATCCCGAAATGGACGACCTCGCCGCCGGCCCGCCCGATCGCGGCCGGGATGACGTCGCGCCGGTCCGCGATCGCGGAGGCCCCGAACACGACGATCATCTCGGCCTCGGAGGCCGCCTGCCGGGCGAGGGCGGCCGCGAGCGCCGGCATCTCGTGCGGGCAGGTCTCCTCGGCCACGATCGCGGCTCCGGCCGGCGCGAGGCGCCCGGCGAGCGCTGCGACGGTCTTCGCTACGACGGACGGCTTCAGCGCGGCGGTCAGCGTCGACACGACCCCGACCCGCGCGAGCCGGTAGGGCGCGAGCGCGATGGCCGCGCCTCCCCGTGCCGAGGCGAGCGCCGTCTCGAGAACGCGCCGCGGCACCGCGTAGGGGATGATCTTCACGGTCGCGACCATCTCGCCCTCGACGACGGGCCGGAAGGCCGGCAGCGTCGCGAGGGTGACGGCCTCGTCGACCGCGTTCACCGCGTCGACGAGGGTCCGGTCCACGAGGAGAAGCCCGGCGCTCCGGGCGAAAAGGTTCGCCCGGCCCGTGAAGGGACGCTCGACCCGGAGGCCGGGACCCGCCGCTGCCTCGGCGAGCGCCAGCGCGGCCGCGTCCTCGCCGACGTCGCCGGGCTCGAGCCGTGCCACGACCAGCGAGGCGATCCCCTCCCGTGCGAGCGCGTGGGCGGTCTCTTCCGAGACGGTGTCGCCCTTCCTGAGGACGACCGGCCCGGCCTTGACGCTGTGCGCGGTGATGGTGCCGGCGGCGTCCGAGACCGGCACCGGGCCGAACCTCACGCCGGCCGTCTCCGGTCGCGGCGCTGCTCGGCCACGATCTCGGCCAGGATCGAGACCGCGATCTCGGCCGGGCTGATCGCCCCGATGTCGAGGCCGATCGGGGCGTGGATGCGGGCGATGTCCTGTTCGCCGAACCCCGCCTCGCCGAGGCGCTCGACCCGCTTCGCGTGCGTGCGTCGCGAGCCGAGCGCGCCGATGTAGAAGCACTCGGCCCGCAATCCGGCGATCAGCGCCGGATCGTCGATCTTCGGGTCGTGGGTCAGGCAGGCGAGCGCCGTGTAGCGGTCGAGCCCGCCGATCCCTGGCAGCGCCTCGTCCGGCCACTCGGCGACGACCGGCACGCCCTCGAACCGCTCCGCCGTCGCGAAGGCGGTCCGCGGGTCGATGATCGTGACGTCGAGCCCGAGCCCCTGCGCCATGGGCGCGAGGGACTGGCTGACGTGGACCGCCCCGATCACGACGAGCTTCACCGGCGGCATCTGGACGTTCAGGAAGAGCGAGCGCCCGTCGCTTTCCAGGAGGCCGCTCTTGCCCGTCCGCAGGCGCTCGAGGAGATCCTGGCCGAGCGGATCCCGCGAGGCCTCGATCTCGCGGACGAGCCGTTGCCGGCCCGTCCCGACATCCGTGACGACGATCGCCGCGCTTCGCGCAGCGCGCTCGACGTTCAGCGCGCGAAGGAGCGAGGCATCCATTACTTCAAGACCTGTGTGAGGAGCATCACCGAGCCCATGGCGAGGAAGATGTAGGTCCAGGCCCGGACGGGAATGAAGAAGAGGCTGTCGCCCCGCCGCAGGACGACCTGCTGCCCGGTCTGCGGGTCGAGCAGCACGCGGTCGCCCTTGCGCGAGAGCCCCTTCGCGAGCCCGAACGTCAGGAGAGCTGCAAGGAACGGCGCCGCCACCATCCCGTAGCCCTTGAGGCCGGGCACCGCTCGCTCGACCAGTGCCCCCACCATGACGGCAGCGACCGCGAACAGCGCGACGAGAACGCCCCAACCCGACCAGACGATCATCGACCGAGCCTCAAGCGACCTTCTCGACGAAGACCTTGATCCGCCCGCCGCAGGAGAGCCCCGACCGCCACGCCGTCTCGTCGGCGACCCCGAACTCGAGCATGCGGGGCTTGCCGTCCGCGATCACGTCCATCGCCTCCGTCAGGACGTCGCCCTCGACGCATCCGCCCGAGACGGAGCCGAGGAAGCGGCCTTCGCCGTCGACGACGAGATGGCTCCCGACGGGCCTCGGCGCGGAGCCCCAGGTTTCGACCACGGTCGCGAGCGCGACGTCGCGCCCCTCGCGCTTCCAGCTTTCCGCCGCCTTCAGGATGTCGCTGTCGTTCGAGAGCATGGCAGGACCCGTTGTTCGTCGAAGCCCAGATAGGTTGCCCTCGCGGCTGACGCGAGGGCCGGCGGCACGGCCTAATGATGCTGGGCGTCGAGGAAGGGGCCGCCCGGATCCGAGACATAGACGATCAGGAGCCGCAAGGGCTCGACCGCGCTTCGGTTGTAGCCGGTCATCCTGACGTTCGGGGGCTCCACATAGGCCTCGCCGACCTTCACGACGACCGCGGGCCGGCCCTCGAGCTCGAGGGTGAAGGCGCCCTCGAGGACGTAGACGGTGACCGGAAAGCGATGGGTGTGGAAGACCGTCCTGTCCCCCGGTGCGAAGCTCGCGGTCAGCACGCTCACCTCCTGCACGTCGCCCTTCGGCATGCCGTCGAGGCGCTGCTTCAGGACGAGGCTGGGCTTGGCGAGACCTGCGTCCTGCGCGGATACCGGAGCGCCGAGGCACACTGCCGCGAGCGCGGCCGACACAAGAGACGCTAAGCGCTTCATCGGGCTGTCCTCGGGCAAGCCCTTCGATCCTACGCGCTGGCAGACGCGGACGATACCGGCAGAGCGTCGAGTCTCATCGGCGCGAGATCAGATGGTTCGCGGCGCGAACAGGATGATCGCGGTGCCCAGGATCGCCAGGGCGCCGCCCAGGAGATCGTAGCGGTCGGGCTGGAACTCCTCGACCTGCCACAGCCAGGCGAGCGAGGCCGCGATGTAGACGCCGCCATAGGCCGCGAAGACGCGTCCCGCGACCGGGGAATCGACGTGGGTCAAGAGGTAGGCGAAGGCGGTGAGGCTCGCGAAGCCGGGAACGAGCCACCAGCCGGGTGCGCCGAGGCGCAGCACGGCCCAGACCGCGAAGCATCCGGCGATCTCGGCGAGCGCCGCCGTCGCCAGGATCGCCGTCGTCATCACCGCCGCCGTCACGACGAGGCGGCTCGAAGCCAGCGTGCCGGGGCGGCGGTCGCCTCCGGGGAGGGGCCGAGCGCGCGGACGAGATCCCCCATCGAGGCGAGGGAATGGATCGGCCTGAATTCGTCGACATGGGGCAGGAGCGCCCGGATGCCGCCGGCCCGCGCCTCGAAGGCCGTGAAGCGGAGCAGCGGGTTCAGCCAGACGAGGCGCCGGCAGGAGCGGTGCAGCCGGTCCGCCTCGAAGGCGAGGTCGGGCCCGACCTCGCGCTCGAGCCCGTCCGTGAACAGGAGCACGACCGCGCCCTGGCCGAGCACGCGCCGCGACCAGTCCCGGTTGAAATCGTGCAGGGCGGAGGCGATGCGCGTGCCGCCCTCCCAATCCTTCACCCGGGCGGCCGCTCGCGCGAGCGCGTCGTCCGGATCGCGGTGGGTGAGCTCGCGGGTGACGTTCGTGAGCCGGGTCGCGAACACGAAGCTGTGCACGCGCCGGCGCCGCTCGGCCAGCGCGTGCAGGAAGTGCAGGAAGAGCCGCGAGTACTCGGCCATCGACCCCGAGATGTCGACCAGCGCGACCAGCGGCGGCGGCCGCTCGCGGCGCGACCGGAACGCGAGCTCGATCGAGGCGCCGCCGCTCCTGAGCGAGCCGCGCAGGCTCCGGCGGAGATCGACCGCCCGGCCGCGCGGGTCGGCCGCGAGGCGCCGGATCGGGCGCGCGTCGTCCGGCAGCACCAGCTCGCCGATCAGGCGCTTCGCGCGGGCGATCTCGTCGGCGTTCATCTGCGCGAAGTCGCGAGCCTTGAGGACGTCGCTCTCGGACGTCGTGAGCCGGGCTGTGATCTCCTGCTCGACCACCTCCTCCTTCGGCTTCGCGCGTTCCGGGCGGAGCGCGTCGAGCACGCGCGATTCGCCCGGGCGCGGCTTCTCCTTCGCGGTCTCGCCGGGCGCGATCGGCGACATCTCGGCGATCAGCTTCTCCAGGAACCCGCGCCGGCGCCAGAACAGCCGGAACGCCGCGGCGAAGACCTCGCTCTGCTCGTGGCGTGTGACGAACACGCTGTGGAGCGTCCAGTACAGGTCCTCGCGCCGGGCGATTCCGGCCGCCTCGACGGCCCCGACCGCGTCGATCACGCTGCCCGGGCCGACCGGGAGGCCCGCCGCCCGCAGCGCGCGCCCGAACAGCGCGACGTTGTCGGCGAGCCGCCCGGTCACGCGGCCGTCGGTTCGGTCCGGGTCGCGAAGACCTTCTGGGCGACCTGCCAGCGCCCCTCGACCTTCAGGAGGCTCAGGTAGTCCGTGAAGTAGCGCGGCGGAATCTGGCACTTCACCTTCACCATCGCGGTCGTGGGCGACGCCCGGTCGATCGACAGGATGCCGTCGTCGCGGGCGAGCCCCTGCGCCCTCGGCGAGGGCCGGCTCCTGACCACCGCGAACCACTCGGCCTGCGGCAGCACCACCAATTCGCCATCCCGCTCGTAGGCGAGCGCAGCCGTCGGGTGGAACGCCCCCGACAGCTTCTCGACGTCGCCCTCGTAGAGGCCATCGAAATAGAGCTGCATCAGCGCTTCGATCGCGGTTTCATCGTTCATGGGCTGATCCTCTACGATTGCTCATCCTGCGGTCGAAACACGCCTCGGCTTCCGATGCCCGGCCGAAAACATGATCACCGGCAGCTTGACCCTCAAACCTTCGCACGCACCCGGGCTGTCATTCCGGGGCGGCGCAGCCGAGCCCGGAACCCATCGACGCCGACGCCGGAGACCATGACGCCCTCGGCGTCGAGGCGGCGATCGTCGGCGTCTATGGGTTCCGGGCTCTCGCTTCGCGAGCCCCGGAATGACACCCGTGGTGTTCGTACAAGGGTCTCCGGGACCAGAAGGCCCGTGCCTGAGCCCAGCCTCCAGCCCCCGCTCACGCCGCACTCATCTCGGTCCGGACGTCGTCCAGCACGCGGCGGACCTCCGATTGCTGCATCCGGCCGATGTCGTCCTGGTACTTCAGCAGCACGCCGAGCGTGTCCGCGACGAGCGAGGGGTCGAGCGCGACCGCGTCGAGCTCGACCAGGGCCTGGGCCCAGTCGAGCGTCTCGGCGACGCCCGGCGCCTTGAACAGATCCTTGGCCCGGATCGCCTGCACGAAGGCCACGACCTCGCGGGAGAGGCGCGGTCCGGCGCCCGGCACGCGCCGGTGCAGGATCGCGAGCTCGCGCTCCGCGTTCGGGTAGCCGACCCAATGGTACAGGCAGCGGCGCTTCAGGGCGTCGTGGATCTCGCGGGTGCGGTTCGAGGTGACGATCACGATCGGGGGCGCCTCGGCCCGAATCGTGCCGAGCTCCGGCACCGTGACCTGGAAGTCGGACAGGATCTCGAGGAGATAGGCTTCGAAGGCCTCGTCCGTGCGGTCGAGCTCGTCGATCAGGAGGATCGGCGGCCCGCCCTCCTGCGGGGCCAGCGCGTCGAGAAGCGGGCGGCGCACGAGGTAGCGCTCGGAGAAGAGGTCGGCCTCGAGCCGGGAGCGGTCGACCCCGCCGCCCACCTCGGCGAGCCGGATCGCCATCATCTGCCCGGCATAGTTCCACTCGTAGACCGCGGACGCGACGTCGAGCCCCTCGTAGCATTGCAGCCGGATGAGCTTCCGGCCGAGCATCCGCGACAACACCTTCGCGATCTCGGTCTTGCCGACGCCGGCCTCGCCTTCGAGGAAGAGCGGACGCCCGAGCCTGAGCGCCAGGAACAGCACCGTCGCGAGCGCGCGGTCCGCCACGTAGCCGGAGCCGTCGAGCAGGGCTTGCGTCTCGTCGATCGAGGCCGGGAGGGGGATCATACGCACCTTGTCATGGCCGTCCGCACCCACGTCCCCGTGTCGAAGGTTCCCGCTGGGCGTCGTAGCCGTCATTCCGGGGCGGCGAAGCCGAACCCGGAACCCATAAGCGCTGACGGTTCCGGCCATGACGCCGTCGGCGTCTCATCGAAGGACTCGATGCTTATGGTTCCGGGCTCGGCTTCGCCGCCCCGGAATGACAAACAGGATGCGATCGACCGATCCGCCCTACTTTGCCGCCGCGACGGCTCGGCGCGCCATGACCCCGACGAGGTGCGCCCGGTATTCCTGGTCGGCATGGATGTCGGACGCCATGTCGTCCGGCGGGACGGTCTTCCCCTCGAGCGCCGCCGCGGAGAAGTCGGCCTGCAGGGCCGATTCGAAATCCGACACCCGGAACACTCCGTTCGCGCCCGCACCGACGACCGTCACCCGGACCTCGCCGGACGCGATCTCGGCGACGCAGACCGCGCAGAGCGCGTAGCGCGAGGCGGGGTTGCGGAACTTGGAATAGCCCATCCGCTTCGGGATCGGGAACGAGACCGCGGTCACGATCTCGCCCTCCTCGAGCGCGGTCGTGAACAGGCCCTGGAAGTAGTCGTCCGCCGCGATCCGGCGCCGGTCGGTCACGACCGTGGCGCCCAGCGCGAGCGCGGCGGCGGCGTAATCCGCAGACGGGTCGTTGTTCGCGATCGAGCCTCCGATCGTGCCGCGATGCCGGACGGCGGGGTCGCCGATGGTGCCGACGATCTCGGCGAGGACGGGGATCGCGGCCTTCACCACGTCGGAGGACGCGACCTCGCGGTGGCGCGAGAGGGCGCCGATGACTAGCGCGTCGCCGTCGCGCCGGATGCCCCGCATCTCCTCGATGCCGTTCAGGTCGACCAGCGCCGTCGGGCCGGTCAGCCGGAGCTTCATCGCGGGCAGGAGGGTGTGCCCACCCGATACGGCTTTGCCGTCCGGGTGCTCGGCCAGCATCGCGACCGCCTCCGAGAGGCCGGTCGGCTTCATGTATTCGAAGGCGTACATCGGTTTCCCCCGGACAGGATGTGAGCCGCGCTCCCGCGGCCGCTTCCAGTGAGCATGGCACGGCGCGCGGCCGGGCTCCAGAGGGTTCGGGACCGCCCGACGAAGGTCGTCGAGGTTGCCCGACGAAGGTCGCCTTGGCCCCTGTTCCGGCTTCGACTAGCGTCGGCTGCAACGACCGCGGGTGACAGCGGATCGATCGGGAGGATACGGGGTGGGATCGAAAGCTGTGCGGGCGCTCGCGCTCGCGGGTCTGGCGGGGCTCGCGCTCGCCGCGGGTGAGGCTCGGGCGCAGGCTTGGCCGACGCGGGCGATCACGCTGATCGTCCCCTTCGCGGCGGGCGGCGGCACGGACGCCTTCGCCCGGCCTCTGGCGCAGCAGCTCGACGGGCAGCTCGGCCAGCGCGTCCTCGTCGAGAACCGGGCGGGCGCGGGCGGCACGGCGGGCGCTGCCGCCGCCGCGAAGGCGGAACCCGACGGCTACACCTTCTTCGTCGGCGCCGCGCATCACGCGATCGCGCCCGCGATCTACCCCCGCCTCAGCTACGATATCGAGAAGGACTTCATCCCGATCGCGATCATCTCGCGGCCGCCGCACGTCATCAGCGTGACCCTGAAGGTGCCGGCGAAGACCCTCGCCGAGCTCGTGGCCCTCGCGAAGGCGAAGCCGGACAGCATGACCTACGGCCATGCCGGCCTCGGGACGACGCATCACCTCGCGGGGGAGGTCTTCAAGCTCGCGACCGGCACGGCCATCCGGCAGGTGCCCTACCGGGGCGCCGGCCCGGCGATGACCGATCTCATGGCCGGGCAGATCGACATGATGTTCGACGGGCTCGGCAGCTCCTCCGGGCAGATCGCAGGCGGCACCATCAGGGCGCTCGCGGTCGCGGCCCCGAAACGCGTCGGTGCTTTCCCGGACCTGCCGACGGCCGCCGAGGCCGGCGTTCCGGGCTACGAGGTCTCGACCTGGTACGCGCTCTGGGCCCCGAAGGGGACTCCGCAGCCGATCGTCGACCGCATGATCCGCGAGGTCCAGACCGCCTTGAAGGCGCCGGCGATCCGCGAGACCTGGGAGCGCAACGGCTCGGACATGCCGGACGTCACCGGCAAGGCTTTCGGCGAGTTCGTGTCGGCCGAGGTGAAACGCTGGGGCAAGGTGGTGGCCGACGCGGGCGTCAGGATCGATTAGGGTGTGGACTCATTGAAGCCAATGCGTGATGGCGACGGCGAGGCAGAGGC
>CAXTKM010000146.1:0-10671 GCA_964244795.1 uncultured Enterovirga sp. | reverse complement strand
TCCGGGCCGACCGGACCGACATCGACCCCGAGGCCTACACGAGCGCCCATCTCAAGCTGATCCGGGCCGTGGCGCGCGAGCCCGAGGTCGCGCGCGTGTTCGTGAACCCGGCGATCAAGCGGGCCTTCTGCCGCGACGCCGGCCGCGACCGGGACTGGCTGTCGAAGGTCAGGCCGATCTGGGGCCACAACTACCATTTCCACATCCGGCTCGACTGCCCGGCCGGAGAGACCGGGTGCCAGGACCAGCCCGCCGTCGGGGCCGGCGACGGCTGCGGGGCCGAGCTCGACAAGTGGTTCACGCCGGAGATGCTGTTCCCCCGACCCGGGATTCCCGGCGAGCCGCTGAAGATGGCGAACCTCCCGGCCGAGTGCCGGAAGGTGCTGGTCTCGCCGTAGATCACCGCGGTCCAACACTCAGCGCCTGATCCCTCCCCTGGAGGGGAGGGCGAGTCGGCGCCAGCCGACCGGGGTGGGGATACCCGGCCGGGCGGTCCCCACCCCGGTTCGCGCCTTCGGCACGACTCGGCCCTCCCCTGCAGGGGAGGGATCAGGCGCCCGGTTGAAAAGACTTCGATGCTTTCATCCGGCGGCTCCACATCACAAATGCGGTTCGGGCTTCGCCTTGCCGTGGCCGCCCTCGCCGCCGATCCGGTCGGTCAGCGCGAAGACGAGGCCCGAGACCACGAAGGCGAAATGCAGGCTGACCGCCCAGCCGATGTCGCGGTCGCTCGTGTTCTTCAGGTCCATGAAGATCTTCAGGAGCTGGATCGCCGAGATCGCGACGATCGACGACATCAGCTTCAGCTTGAGGCCGGTGAAGTCGATCTTCGACATCCATTCCGGCCACTCCTCCGTGCCCTCGGTGTCGATCTTCGAGACGAAGTTCTCGTAGCCCGAGAAGATCACGATGATGATGAGCGAGCCCGTGAAGGCGAGGTCGACGAGCGTGAGGACGCCAAGGATGGTCTGCGCCTCGGTCGCCGAGAGCGCGTGCGTGACGAAGTGGAAGAGCTCCTGGAGCGACTTCGTCAGCAGCACCAGGAGCGCCACCACGAGCCCGAGATAGAAGGGCGCGAGCAGCCACCGGCTCGAGAAGATGACCCGCTCGATCCAGCGCTCGACGAAAGGACGGCGCTTTCCGCGCGCCGAGCCTCTCGCGAGAGCGGATTCTGGGGCCTCGGCCTCGCCGCTCACGCCGCCGCGAGGCCGACGGGGCAGCTCACGCCCGTGCCGCCGAGGCCGCAATAGCCGCCCGGGTTCTTGGCGAGGTACTGCTGGTGGTAATCCTCGGCGAAGTAGAACGGGCCTGCCGGCACGACCTCGGTCGTGATCGGGCCGAATCCGCGGGCCTTGAGGGCGGCCCCGAAGGCCTCCTTCGACGCGAGAGCGACCTCCTGCTGGCCCGCCGAGGTCGTGTAGATGCCGGAGCGGTACTGGGTGCCGGAATCGTTGCCCTGACGCATCCCCTGCGTCGGGTCGTGACCCTCCCAGAACGCCTTCAGGAGACGGTCGAAGGAGATCACCTTCGGGTCGAACGCGACCAGCACGACCTCGTTCTGGCCGGTGCGGCCGGAGCAGACCTCCTCGTAGGTCGGGTTCGGGGTCGTGCCGCCGGCATAGCCGACCGCCGTCACGTAGACGCCGGGCAGCTTCCAGAAGATGCGCTCGACGCCCCAGAAGCAGCCCATCCCGAACACGGCGGTCTCCATCCCGTCCGGATAGGGGGCCTTCAGCCCGTGGCCGTTCACGAAATGCTTCGCGGCGGTCGGGATCGCGTTCGGGCGACCCGGGAGGGCGTCGGCGGGGCTCGGCAGCTCGGATTTCTTGCGGGAAAAGAACATCGGTGGCTCCGCATGGCGTGAACCCCGAATATGGGGAACGCGTCCGGCGCTGTCACCGCCGTCCCGTGCGGCGGATTTCGCCGCGCGCGTGTCCCGGGCGATGCTACGGGGCCGGTGTCTCGGGCAGCAGCTTCCAGGCCCCGTTCTCGATCGTCACCATCACGCGCGAGCGCTTGTCCTGGCCGACGTGATCGTCCCCGCTCATGGTGACGACGCCCTGGCTGTAGACCACGTCCTTCAGGCCTTCGAGCGCGTCCCGGAGCGCCGCCCGGTAGGCTGGCGTGCCGGGCTTCGCGGTCTTCGCGGCGACCGGCATCGCGGCGGCCAGCAGCGCGAAGGCGTCGTTGGAATGCGCCCCGAAGGTCGAGGTCGAGCCGGCCCCGAACTGCGCCTCGTACCGCGCCACGTAGGCGAGGCCGGCGGCCTTGACCGGGCTCGAATCCGGAAGCTGCGCCGCGACCAGGACCGGGCCGGCCGGCAGGACAGTGCCCTCGACCTCCCGGCCGCCGACGCGCAGGAAGTCGCCGTTCGCGGCGCCGTGCGTCTGATAGATCCGGCCCGTGTAGCCGCGCTCGCGAAGCGTCTTCTGGGGCAGGACGGCCGGGGTGCCCGAGCCCGCGACCAGGACCACGTCCGGCTTCGCGGCCATGATCTTCAGGATCGGGCCGGTGACGCTCGTGTCGGAGCGGGCGTAGCGCTCGGTCGCGACCAGCGCGATGTTCCGGCTCTTCAGGGCCGGCGCGAGGACGCCGAGCCAGCCGTCGCCGTAGGCGTCGTTGAACCCGATGAACCCGACCGAGGCGACCTTCGCGGCCGCCATGTGGTCGGCCAGCGCCTCCGCCATGAGCCGGTCGTTTTGCGGCGTCTTGAAGACCCAGCGGCGCTTCTCGTCCATCGGCGACACGATCGAGGCCGAGGCCGCGAGCGAGATCATCGGGGTCTTGAGCTCGCTCGCGACCTCGATCATGGCGAGCGATACGGGCGTGACCGACGAGCCGATCACCACGTCGACCTTGTCGTCCGTCAGCAGCTTGCGGGTGTTCGCGACGCCCCGGGTCGTGTCGGTCGCATCGTCGAGCACGACGATCTCGACCGGGATGCCGCCGATCTCGCGGCCGAAGAGCTTGGCCGTGTTCGCCTCCGGGATGCCGAGCGAGGCCGCGGGTCCCGTGCTCGACACGGTCACGCCGATCTTCACGCTCTGGGCGGACGCGCCCGTGGCGAGGGTGAGCGCACCGAGCGCGCAGGCGGTCAACAGCACCTTCATCGACGTCTCTCCCCGACGGTCTTTTCTCCCGCGCGTTGTAGCCCGTGGGCGCGCGGTGTCGAGACGCGGCTCGTCAGCCGATAGGCGCAGGCGAGGAGACCCTGCGACGTCGCAGGATGCCGCTCACTCTGGCTTCAGGCCCGACGTCGCGATCACCCGCTGCCACCGGCCGATGTCCTTCGCGAGGAACGCCGAGAACTCGGCCGGGGTGTCGCCGACCGCGATGGCGCCGAGCTGCGCCATGCGCTCGCGCGTCTGCGGCCGATCGAGCGATCGCCGCATCGCCCGGTGCAGGGCCGCGACGATCGGGGCGGGCGTCCCGGCCGGGGCCAGCATCCCGACCCAGGGCGCGGTTTCCTCGAAACCCTTCAGGCCGGCCTCGGCCGTCGTCGGCACGCCGGGGAAATCGGGGTTCCGGACCTCGGTCCCGACAGCCAGCACCTTGAGGTTCTTGCCCGCGACCTGATCGGCGACGCCGATCATCGGGTAGAACATGAAGGTCACCCGGCCCGCGATGACCTCGTTCAGGGCCGGACCGTTGCCCCGGAACGGGACGTGCGTCATCTGCGTCCCGGTTGCCGCTTGCAGCATCGCGGCCGCGAGATGGGCCGAGCCTCCGTTGCCGGCCGAGCCGAAGGTCACGTCCCCGGGCCTCGCCTTCGCCATCGCGACGAGCTCGGCGACGGAGCTCACGGGCGTGGACGGGCTCGTGACGATCAGCATCGGCAGCACGGCCGCGTTGCTGATCGGCGCGAAGTCGCGCAGCGGATCGTACTTCGCGGCCTTGACCAGGAGCGCGTTCACGTTGTGCGAGAGCGAGGCGAAGAGGAGCGTGTAGCCGTCCGGGTCGGCGCGGGCGACGCTCTCGGTCGCGATGAGGGCGTTCGCGCCGAGCCGGTTCTCCACCACGATCGTCTGCCCGAGCGCGATCGTCATGTCCTGCGCGATGACCCGCGCGATGACGTCCGTCGGGCCGCCGGCCGCGAAACCGACGACGAGCCGGATGGGCTTGTTGGGATAGTCCTTGGCGGACGGATCCTGGGCCCGGCCGGACGAGCCCGCGAGGCAGCAGATCACGGCGAGGCCGACGAGCAGAGCGCGTCCTCGAGTCACGATGTCCTCCCTGTTCTCGTTCCGCGGGTTTTCGTTCCGCGGGCCTTCGGGGCGCGGGCCTTGGGGCCGCGGCGACGTTCGTCAGGCCGCGATCCGGCCCTCGGCCAGATCGAACCGCGTCGCCATCACCTGGCAGCGCTTGATGAGCCGATGCTCGTCCGGGCCGTAATCCGCGACCGCGTTGTGGATCGTCCCGAAGTTCTCCCAGATCAGGACATCGCGCTCCGTCCATCGGAACGTATAGCGGTACTTGTCCTGGAGCTGATGCTCGAACAGGAACGCCAGGACCTCCTGGCTCTCCGCCTCGGGCATCTCGTTGATCCGGACGGTGTAGCCTGGGTTCGCGTAGAGCACCGTCCGGCCGGTGATCGGGTGCTTGAGGAACACCGGATGCGACACGGGCGGCTTCGCCTTCAGTTGCGCCTCCGTCAACGGCGGACGGGTCGAGCCCTTCTCGCG
Source organism: uncultured Enterovirga sp. (assembly GCA_964244795.1). Classification (GTDB taxonomy): domain Bacteria; phylum Pseudomonadota; class Alphaproteobacteria; order Rhizobiales; family Beijerinckiaceae; genus Enterovirga. Next base: position 5,989 of record CAXTKM010000146.1, on the reverse strand, counting down.
GCGCATCATCTCCCAGAACTTGTTGAAGTCGTGCAGCGCCGTCATCCCGTCGAGCCGCGTCTTGAGCGCCGCCGGCAGGTCGTCGTAGGCGGCCTGCATGCTGCAGAACTCGGTCGAGCCGAGCGGCTCGCCGTTCCGGCGCGGGATCTTGATGCCGTAGAGCACGTTCGCGAAGGCGATGGTCCGGCTGTACGACATGTCCGTGTGCCAGCTCTGGCCGGCGTCCTGCAGCCCGATCGGCTTCCCGTCCTCCTTCATGTTGGACAGGATCATCACCTCCGGATGGCCGGGCTCCTGGTAGGCATTGGCGACGTTGACCTCAAGCTCGCCGAGCCTCGCCGCGAAGGCCTTCAGGTCCGGGCCCGAGAGGTCCTGGTCGGGGAAGCGCAAGACGCCGTAGCGGCCGAGCGCGTCCACGATCGTCTCGACCTCGGCGCCCGTCAGATCGCCGGACAGGTCGATCCCCGCGACGGTCGCGCCCAGGCTTCGGCCGCTGCTCGTGACGTCGATCATGCTGGTGTCCTCCCTCTCGCCTGGCGCCCGGCATTTTCGCGTCGGCCGTGATGCGCCGTCCTTGGAAACGACGGGCCGGATCCGGACGCGGGTCCGTCCCGCTTCGCCGCCCGTAGATGGAAGTTAGATCGTGCGTTTCGGCCCGAACAGGCTACCGATCGGGAAATCACTGTTTCGAGAAGGGAAACGACTGTGGACCGGTTGCGGAGCATCGAGGTGTTCCTGGACGTGGCCCGGGACGGGAGCTTCAGCGGCGCCGCGCGCCGGCTCGCGATGTCGAAGGGCAGCGTGACGAAGCACGTGGCCGCGCTCGAGAGCGCGCTCGGCTTCTCCACCGGACCACGAAGCAGGTCGGCCTGACGCAGGCCGGGCAGGCGATGCTCGCGGACGCGCGGGCCTTGACCGAGCGGTTCGCGACGATCGAGGCCGCGGCCCGGGACGCCACCCAGGAGCCGCGCGGCGTCGTGCGGGTCGGGACGCCACCGTCCTTCGGGACCCATCACCTCGTCCCGCTGGTCGCGGCGTTCACGGCGCGCCACCCCGACATCCACCTCGCCCTCATGCTGGACGACGGACGCGCGGACCTGATCTCGCAGGGCCTCGACCTGTCGCTCCGGATCGCGCCGGCGCTGGAGAGCAGCTCCAGCATCGGAGTGCTCCTGGCGAAGGCGCCCCAGGTCCTGGTCGCGTCTCCGGCCTATCTCGCGCGTCGTTCCCCGCCGCTGAAGCCGGCCGACCTCGAAGATCACGACTGTCTCGTCCACGCCCTCAAGGCGCCGACGGGCATCTGGCGGTTCTCCGGGCCGTCCGGACCGGCCGCGATCCGGGTCGGCGGGACGATCAGCGCGAATTTCGGCGAGGCGCTGAAACACGCGGCCTTGCGCGGGCAGGGCATCGCGATGCATCCGCATTACATGGTCGCGGACGAGATCGCGACCCGCGCGCTGAGCGTCGTGATGCCCGGCTACCCGCCCCTTGGGCTCGACATCTACGCGATCTTCTCCTCGCGCCAGAACCTTCCGACCCGCGTCCGGACCTTCGTCGACTTCCTGAAGGGCTGGGCGCGCTCGCCTCCGGCCTGGGCCTTGCCGGCCCGAGCGCCATGAGGCGCGGCGGTCAGATGACGGGCGGGCGGATCAGGTGGCGCTGCGCGCCGAGCCCGTCGATGCCGGCCTCGACCCGATCGCCCGGCCGGAGATAGGTCGGGGGCTTCATGCCCATCCCGACGCCCGCCGGAGTCCCGGTCAGGATCACGTCGCCGGGAGCGAGGCTCATGAAGCGGCTGACGTAGGAGACGAGCGCGGCGATCCCGAAGATCATGTCCCGGGTGCTGCCGCGCTGGCGCGAGATCCCGTTCACGGACAGGCCGAGCGCCAGCGCGTCCGGATCGGGCATCGCCGCGCACGGGACGAGCCAGGGTCCGAGCGGCCCGAAACCGTCGGCGCTCTTGCCCTTGAAGCCCTGGCCGCCGCGGTGGAACTGGAAGTGGCGCTCGGAGAAGTCGATCGCCAGGCAATAGCCGGCGACTTGGCCGATCGCATCCCGCTCGCCGATGTAGGCGCCGGGCAGGCCGATCACCGCCGCGAGCTCGACCTCCCAGTCGAGGTCGCGTCCGCCGACCGGCATCGCGACGTCGTCGTCCGGGCCGCAGAGCGACGTCCCGGCCTTCAGGAACAGCGTCGGCTCGGTCGGCAGCGGAAGGCCGACCTCGACGGCATGGTCGCGGTAGTTCAGCCCGACGCCGACGATCTTGCCGATCCCGCCGACCGGCGGCCCGAGCCGGGTGGCGCCGTCGACGACGGGAAGGGTATCCGGGTCGAGCCGGGACAGCGCCGCGAGCCCATCCGGCGAGAGCACCGCGCCGGCGAGGTCCGGCACGATGGCGGACAGGTCGCGGATCCGGCCCTCGCGATCGAGGAGGCCCGGCCGCTCGAGGCCCCGCTCGCCGTGGCGCAGGAGCCTCATCGCGCGCCTGCCGGTTCGGCCCGGGTCAAGCGGCGGCCCGCGCTGTCTCGGACCCGCCCCCCGCGAGCCAGTGGTCCAGGAAGGCGTGGAGCCAGAATCGGACCGCGGGATCATGCATGAAGCGGCCCTCGATCTGGCGCGAGCGGTCCTGCGCGCCCGGCGCCGACAGCCGGGCGTGGCCCCTGACCGTCCAGCGGCACATCATCGCGTGCGTGACCTCCGGGTGGAACTGGAGCCCGTAGGCGGCCGGCCCGACCTGCATCGCCTGCGTCGGGAAATCGTCGCCGGTGGCGAGCGTCCGGGAGCAGGGGGGGCAGTCGAAGCCCTCGCGGTGCCAGTGATAGACGTGCCCGGGCCAGGAGGCCCCGAGCTCGGCCGAGAGCGCGAGCCCGTGCTCCGTCGGGACGACCGGGTAATATCCGATCTCGGCCCTGCCGTCCTGGTGCGGATAGACGCGCGCTCCGAGGTGGCGGGCGATCATCTGGGCGCCGAGGCAGAGGCCGAGCAGCGGCCTCTCCTCGCGGAGCGCGACCCCGACCCACTCGATCTCGCGCTTCACGAAGTCGTCGTCGTCGTTCGCGCTCATCGGGCCGCCGAAGATCACCGCGCCGGCGTGGTCGGCGAGCGTCGGCGGGAGCGGGTCGCCGTAGCGGGGCCGGCGCAGGTCGAGCCGGTATCCGCGCTCGAGGAGGAGCCGGCCGATCCGGCCCGGCGTCGAGGTCTCCTGATGCAGGATCATCAGGACCGGGCGCCGGTCCGTCGGACCGGCGAAGCTTTCGGACGGTCTCACGACGTCATGCTCCGGCATCCCGCCGCACGGACCCGGCCCGGATGGCACCGATCTCGGCATCGTCGAAGCCGAGGAGCCCGCCCATCCGCCAGAGAAGGTCGTCCTCGAACTCGACCAGGGCACCATCGGCCGTCGCGACCCCATAGGCCATGCCGAGAAGCCGTTTCCTGTCGCCGCCATGATCCTCGTGTCCCAGCATCTCGACCAGCGCGGCGACGTCGTCGACCTCGCGGTCGAACCGGTCCGCCCGCGCCATCAGGGCGTCCGCTCCCGCGGCCGAGAGGCCGTAGCCGGCCTCGAGGAGGCCGAGGAGCGCGCGCCGTTCCCCGTCCGCGAACTGCCCGTCGACCCGGGCGACGTGGACGAGCAGGGCCGCCGCGGCCAGCCTCTCGTCCGTGACGTCGAGCGACTGGGCCGGATCGATCTCCGGCCCGGCCGCGTCCTTCACGAAATCCAACAATCTCTGGACGAGCGACATGCGGCGAGGCTTCGACTTTCGAGAGGATACGGTTAATGTTGCGTAACCGCCGCCGGCCGGCAACGGCCATAACGATTAGCAACCGGCGTGCCCACGCCGCGCGACGATCCCGAGACGGCTCGGGCGACACGCCGAAAAGACCCGCATGGGCTTGACGCGGGCGACGCGTGGGTGTGCGACCGCGCATCGTGTGCGGCCGGCAGTTTGCTTGGCGTGTGCGCCTGAGTACAGTCTGTCCCGGAGGTAAGCGCACGGTGCCAGACAAAACGACCGACTTGGCCGGGCCGGCTTCGCCGGGCTTCGCGGGACTTCGCATCCTCGTGGTCGAGGACGAGGTGGCGATCGCGATGCTGATCGAGGACATGCTGCTCGATCTCGGCGCCACCGTGATCGGGCCCGTCGGGCGTCTCGCCCAGGCGAAGGCCCTGGCCGAGACCGAGACCTTCGACATCGCGCTCGTGGACGTGAACGTCGCCGGGGAGGCGATCTATCCTGTCGTCGAGATCCTGGCGGGACGCGGCATCCGGTTCGTCTTCTCGACCGGCTACGGCTCGGCCGGGATCGACGGAGCCTGGCGCGACCGGCCCGTCCTGCAGAAGCCGTTCTCCCAGGCCGAGCTCGAGACAGCGCTGGGGGAAGCGGCCGGGGCCACTTGACCCGACGCTGATCACGGCCGCCGAAACGTCCGGACCTGGCTCTCCGACCCGTCCGCGTAGGTGATCTGGACCTGGACGGAATCCGTGCCCGTCGGGAGCCGGACCAGCGCCGTGCCGGCCGGCATCGCGGTCGGCCCGGTCGCGTCGCAGGCCGGCAGCGACAGCGCCTCCCGGGGCGGCTCGTCGCCGTATCCGATCGTCGCCCGCGAGATCGCGCACCGGTTGCTCGCGAGTCCCGCATAGGACAGCAGGTCCGGGATGTCGGACCGGAACGCGACCCAACTGTCCGGGTAGCGCTCGAGCGTCGTCCGGCCCGCCTCGGCTGTCGCCGACGCGGGATCGAAGGGCAGCGGGAACGGCCCGGCCTCGCGCCCCGACCTGTCGCGATAGGTGACGTAGACCGTGAGCCGGCCGGTGCTCGACGGCAGCTCGAACTCCGGGTTCGGGGTCGGCTTGCCGGTCCGGGAATCCGCCGTGCGCGAGAAGCCCGTCGGCACGAAGGCGCCCTGCTCGCCGATCCGGACCGCGATCGCGGCGGCGGGTTCCGGCAGGGACAGGCGGGCGATCCAGCCGGCATTCGTCCGGATGAAGGTGGCGACGGGCCGGGTCGCGGCCGACGCGAAGGCGGTCTCGATATCGCCACGCCGCTTTCGGGCGGTGTCGAGCCAGCTCTCCAGGAAGGCCCGGTCGATGAAGCGCCCGTCGAGATCGCCCGAGGCCGCGGCGTCGAGGAAGCGATCGGCCGCATCGAAGGCGAGGCGCCGGTCGGTCAGGGTCGGGCCGCCCTCGCGGCCGTCCACGAGCGCTTCCGACAGGACGTAGTCGATCGCGGCCGCGCCCGGATTCGCGGCCGCGAGCGCTTCCACCTTCGCCCGCCGCTCGTCGCCCTCGGCCGAGAGCGCGAGCACGAGGCTCGCGGCGACCGTCGGCGCCGTCCGGGCCAGCGCCCCGTAGAGCTGCCGCACCGCGCCCCCGCCCTTCACGGAACGGAGCAGCGACGCGTGCCGGAGATGGACGTCCACCGCCTCGCCGGCCAGCGGGGCCGCGGCCGCATAGGCCGCGAGCGCTCCGGCGCGGTCGCCCTTCGTCTCGAGCGCGCGGGCATTATGGTAGAGCTCGGGCAGCGACCGGGCGTCGGGCAGCACGCCCTCGCGGGCAAGGGATGCGTAGGCGGCCGCCGGGTCGGCCGGCAGGTCGCGCGTGCTCTCGGGTCGCGTCGGCTCGGCCTTCGGCGGGTCCGAACGCGGCGGCTCGGCCCGGGGCGCCTCCGGCCTCGGCGCCTCGCGCGAAGCCTGCCGCGGCGGCGTCGCGGGCCGGCTCTCCGGCCGTTGCGCCCGGGGCGGGGTCGCGGCCTCGTTGCGGGGCGGACCGGAGGGCTCGGCGGGCGGCGTCGCCCCGGGCGTCGTGGCCGGTGCGGGTCCCTCCATCGTCGAGCGTACGAGCTTCAGCGCCGGCAGCCCGACGAAGACCCCGGCGAGAACCGCGCCCACGACCGCGAGGCGCCGGGCGAGCCGGCCCCCCAGGCCGGGGCGGGACCCCCGGCTCCCGCCGACGCGCTCCGCTGCCGCGGGATCGGCGTCGCGCGGC
>CAXTKM010000145.1:0-10782 GCA_964244795.1 uncultured Enterovirga sp. | reverse complement strand
CCAGCGTCACCGTGGTCAGATCGCCGAGCTTCAGCGAGGCGGTCCGGGCCGGCGTTCCGGCCAGGACCGCCGTCCCGATCTCGCCCGAGGCCGCGACGCCGAGGAGGGCCGCGTTCCGGGCCAGCGACGCGTCGAGGTCCTGCACGACCACGGTGAGGGCCGACACCCCGGTGACGCCGTTCGGATGATGACGGACGTCGCCTTCCTGGACCCGGAGCGCCCGCGGGGTCACGTCCCCGCAGAGGAACGGCACGTCCGGCCGCGGCGAGCGCGCCGTCTGCCATTCGAGCCGCTCGCCGTCCGGCCGGTTCCGGCCGCCCTGGATCGGGTTCTCGATGTCGAGGCCGCGCGCCTGCGCGTCCGCGACGACCCGGGCGATGTCCCCCGGCAGGAGGGCGTAATCGACGAGGCCCTCGCCGGCGCGATGGTAGACGTCGGACCAGCGCATCCCGGGATCGGGCCGCTTCCAGGCGATCAGCTCGAGATAGGCGCCGTCGGCGAAGACCACGAGCACGTTGTGGGTGATCCCGTTCGCGTGCTCGCCGCCCCGGATGGTCGTGAAGCCGAGGCTCGTGAAGTCCGAGAAGGCCCGGTCGAGATCGGCGACCGCGATGACGATGTGATCGAGCGTGAGCGACATGGCTGTGCCTCTTCGTGGGATCGACCGGCCGGAGCGGCCGCTTGCTGGGTCAGGCGGCCGCGACGGCCGCGCGTTTCGGTTCGGGTGCGTCGACGGGCGGACGTCCATCGGGCGGCTGAGGGCCATCCGGCGTCGGAGAGCCGCCCGGCAGCCAGCCGCGGCCCGGCACGGCGTCGAGGAGAGCGCGCGTGTAGGCGTGCTGCGGATCGCCGAAGACCGACGCGGTCGGGCCCGCCTCGACGACGGCCCCGTCCTTCATGACCGCGATCCTGTCGCAGATCTGGGCCGCGACGCGAAGGTCGTGCGTGATGAAGACCATCGACAGCCCGAGCCGGTCCCGAAGGTCGTCGAGGAGCGCCAGCACCTGCGCCTGCACGGAGACGTCGAGCGCCGAGACGGGCTCGTCCGCGACCAGCACCTCGGGCTCGAGCGCGAGCGCCCGGGCGAGCCCGATCCGCTGGCGCTGGCCGCCCGAGAACTCGTGCGGATAGCGGTCGGCGGAGGCCGGGTCGAGCCCGACCAGCACGAACAGCTCCCTCGCCCGGGCGAGCGCCGCCGCCCTCTTCATTCCGTGCAGCATCGGGCCCTGGGCCACGAGCTCGCCCGCCCGGCGGCGCGGGTTCAGCGACCCGTAGGGGTCCTGGAACACCATCTGGATCCGGTGCCGCTCGCGTCGCATCTCGCGGCGCGACAGGGTCGCGAGGTCGGTCCCGCCGAGCCGGATCGATCCCGCGTCTGGATCGAGAAGCCGCACGATGCAGCGCGCGAGCGTCGACTTGCCGGATCCGCTCTCGCCCACGATGCCGAGCGTCGTGCCTTTCGGAAGCTCGAGGCTGACGTCCCGGACCGCGTCGACCACCCGGCGCCGGCCCGAGAACAGGCTGCCGCTCCGGTAGGTCTTCGTGACGCCCGCGAGCGACAGGATGGAGGGGCCGTCCTGCGTCCGGCGGTTCCCCGGCCGGAGCGGCGGCACGGCCGAGATCAGCGCCCGGGTATAGGCCGCCTCGGGCCGATCGAGGACCCGGCGGGCCGGCCCCTCCTCGACCACGCGCCCGGCCTGCATGACGACGACCCGGTCCGCGATCTCGGCCACGACGCCGAAATCGTGGGTGATGAACAGGACCGCCATCCCGCGCCGGCGCTGGATGTCGCGGACGAGATCGAGGATGCGGGCCTGGGTGGTCACGTCGAGCGCGGTCGTGGGCTCGTCCGCGATGAGGAGCCGGGGCTCGAGCGCGAGCGCCATCGCGATCATGACCCGCTGGCGCTGCCCGCCGGAGAGCTCGTGCGGATAGGCCAGCAGCGCGGCCTCCGGATCGGGCAGCCGCACCTCCTCGAAGAGCGCGAGGGTCTTCGCCCGGATCGCGGCCGCGTCGAGGCCTGTGTGGATGCGGAACATCTCGGCGACCTGGTCGCCCGCCCGCCGGAGCGGGTTCAGGGCCGTCATCGGCTCCTGGAAGATCATCCCGATCGAGGCGCCCCGGACGCGGCGCATCTCCGCCTCGCTCGCGCCGAGGAGGTCGCGGCCGTCGAACAGGATGCGGCCGGCATCCGGCGCGACGCCCTGCGGCAGGAGCCGCATGACGGCGTTCGCGAGCATCGACTTGCCGGACCCGCTCTCGCCCACGACGCAGAGGATCTCGTTCTCGGCGAGCGCGAGCGTGACGCCGACGAGCGCGTGCGGCCGGTCGGCGCCGGGCGGCAGCCGGACCGAGAGGCCCTCGATCGCCAGGATCGGCGGCGCCGCGCTCATGCCGGCGTCCGGCGCAGGCGCGGGTTCAGGGCGTCGTTCAGTCCCTGGCCGACGAGGGAGACCGCGAGCACCGTGAGCAGGATCGCGAGGCCCGGGATCGCGGACACGTACCATTGCGTCCGGAGCACGCCGCGGCCCGCCCCGATCAGGTTGCCCCAGGACGCGACGTTCGGGTCCGAGAGCGACAGGAACGCGAGGGCGCTTTCCAGCAGGATCGCGACCGCCATCACGACGCTCGCGTAGACGATCACCGGCGGCAGCGCGTTCGGCAGGATCTCGCGGAAGATGATCCGGAGGTCGCCCATGCCGAGCACCCGGCAGGCCTGGACGAACTCCCGGTTCCGGAGGCTCAGGAACTCGGCCCGGGTGAGCCGGGCCGGCGCCGGCCAGGACACGATCCCGATCGCGACCGTGACGGTCGTGATGTCGGACCCGAAGACGGCGACGAGGACCAGGAGGAGCAGGAAGTTCGGCAGCGTCTGGAACGCCTCCGTGACGCGCATCAGCGCGTCGTCGACCAGGCCGCCGTAGAAGCCCGCGAGCGCCCCGATCGCGATCCCGATCGCGATCGAGATCAGGGTCGCGACGAGGCCGATCAGGAGCGAGACGCGGGCGCCGTGGAAGATCTGGGCCGCGATGTCGCGGCCGCTCGGATCCGTGCCGAGCACGAAGCGGGCATTCGCCATCGGCCATTGCAGCGGCCGCCCGGCGAGCCCGAGCGGGTCCTTGGGAAACACGAAGGGCGCCGCGAGCGCGACCGCGATCACGACGCCGAGCAGGACCGCGCCGACCAGGGCCGCGGGGTTCTGCGCGTAGCGGCGAAGCGTGCGGATCATCGGATGATCCCCTGGGCCGGATGCGACATTGCACTGCAGGCGTCATGCTGAGGAGCCGCGCAGCGGCGTCTCGAAGCACGCACCGAACCGTCGTGCGTGCTTCGAGACGCCATCTCCGGTGGCTCCTCAGCATGACGCGGAGAGTGGGACAGCACCTGCCTCACCGCCCCTGCGCGATGCGGGGATCGAGCTGGCCGTAGACGAGATCGACCAGGAAGTTCACCGTGATCACGAGGAGCGCCGACACGAACACGATGCCGAGCAGCGTGTTCAGGTCCCGCTGGACGACGGATTCGTAGGCGAGGCGGCCCAGGCCGGGGAGCGCGAAGACGCTTTCCACCACGACCGAGCCGCCGAGCATCGTCCCGGCCTGAAGCCCGACCAGCGTCACCATCGGCAGGAGGGCGTTGCGGAGCGCGTGCCGGATCACGATCGCGGTCTCGCCGAGGCCTTTCGCGCGCGCCGTGCGGACGAAGTCGAGGTTCATCACCTCCAGCATCGAGGCCCGCATGATGCGGAGATAGGTCGCGAGGAAGATCAGCGCGAGCGTGACCGTCGGCAGGACGAGATGGCGCGCGATGTCGAGGATGCGGGCCGGGCCGGAGAGACCCGCGCCGACCTCCTCGAACCCTCCGGCGGGCAGCCAGCCGAGCGTGATCGCGAAGAGCACGATCCCCATCAGGCCGAACCAGAAGGACGGCGTCGCGTAGAACACGAGGCCCAGCGTCGAGATGAGCGTGTCCGGCCAGCGGTCGAGCCGCCGGGCCGCCACGATCCCGAGCGCCGTCCCGCCCGCGAAGGCGAGCGACAGCGAGGTCCCCATGAGGAGCAGCGTCACGGGCAGCCGCTCGGCGATCACGGTCGCGACGGGCTTTCCGTAGATCGCGGAGATCCCGAGATCGAGCTGCACGAGCCGGAGAAGGTAGCGGCCGAGCTGCGCCGCGACCGAGAGGTCGAGCCCGTAGAACCGGCGCAGCTCGTCCGCGATCGCGGGGTCCCCTCCGCCCATCTGGGCCATCAGCGCGTCCACCGTGTCGCCGGGCGCGAGCTGGAGCAGGAGGAAGAGCCCGACGAGGATGAGGAACAGGGTCGGGAGGCTCGCCGTGAGGCGACGGAGCGCGAGGAGGAGGATGGTCAAGCGGTAGGCCTCCTCTCCGCGCAAAGCGGGGAGAGGTCGAGTCGCGCGTCAGCGCGACCGGGTGAGGGGCGTTGGATACTCTCCGTCGATGTCGGGTTTCCAGAGCCCCTCATCCGGTTGCCCTGACGGGCAACTCGACTTCTCCCCGTTGCATGGGGAGAAGAGGGTGCGCCGCTCCTCACGCCTCGAGCCACGTGTCGTGCCAGTCGCCGGAGCCCCAGCGTGGCATGTTGTGGTCGTTGTGGAGACGCTTCGAGGTGGCGGACAGGAAGGTGCGCTCGATCATCATCCAGACCGGGATCTCGTCGTTCACGGCCTTGACCCATCGCCCGTAGAGCGCCTTCCGCTTCGCCGGGTCGAGCTCGCTCGCGGCCTCGTCGACGAGCGCGTCGACGGCGTCCGACTGCCAGCCGTACTGGTTCGTCCAGGGCGCGCCGCGCGGCGATCCGGACCTGTACCAGACCGTGGTCGAGACCGCCGGGTCGCCCCGGTACTGGTGCCAGCCCGTCGCGAGGTCGAAGTTCCAGTCGCGGTAGACGGTCGCGAGCGCGCCGGCCGAATCGAGGTTCACGATCTCGACCCGGATCCCGATCGCGGCGAGCGATTGCTGGATGAAGGTCGCGAGGAGCGGCACGTCCTCGCCGTTCTGGATCGGGACCAGCTTCAGCGTGAACCGGAGCCCCCCGGCCGCGCGCTTGTAGCCGGCCTCGTCGAGCAGCGCGTTCGAGCGCTTCGCGTCGAACCCGTAGGGAGCGGGATTGTCCGGGTAGAAGGCGGTCGAGGAGGACGGGATCGGGCCGGTCGCGGGCTTGCCCTGACCGTAGATGAAGTTCTCGATGAAGAAGGGCACGTCGATCGCGTGCGCGATCGCGCGCCGCACCCGGACGTCCGCGAGCTCCTTCCGGCGCGTGTTGAACTCGAGCGTGTTGTTGAAGGCGTTCGCCTCCAGGCCCTTGCTCGACACCGTGAACCGCTTGTCCGTCTTCAGCCGGTCGAGGTCGGCGAGCGAGAGCGCGTTGTAGGTCGAGAGCTGCACCTGGCCAGTCTCGAGCGCGGCCGTCGCGGCCGACTTGTCGATGATGAAGCGCCACACGATCCGGTCGAGGAAGGGAAAGTCCTTGCGCCAATAATCCGTGTTGCGCTCGGCGATGACGTATTGCCCGCGCTCGTACTGGACGAACTTGAACGGCCCGGTCCCGATCGGGGCGGTGTTCGCCGGGTTCTCGAGGATGTTCGTGCCCTCGAAGACGTGGCGCGGCGCGATGTAGCCGAGGTCGCAGAGCGCCCGGAGCAGCAGGTCCAGCGGCATCGGGCGGCTATACCGGAAGACCGCGGTCGCGGCGTCCGGCGTGTCGACCGCTTCCAGGTACTGCTGGAGCTGGGTGCCGTAGTTCAGGTACTTCTTCCACATCTCCATCGCGGTGAACTGCACGTCCGCCGAGGTGAAGGGCTTGCCGTCGTGCCAGCGCACGCCCTCGCGCAGCTTGAACGTGACGGTCTTGCCGTCCGGCGTCCCACTCCAGGAGGTCGCGAGCACCGGCGCGGGCTTGCCGGACGCGTCGAGGTCGACCAGCGGCTCCATGATCTTCGAGGTGATGATGTAGACGCCGGTCGAGGCCCGGATCGCGGGATTCAGCACGCGCTGCTCGCCGTTCAACTGCACGGTGAGGACGCCGCCACGCCGGCCGGCCTGCTGGGCGAGCGCCGTCCCGGTCCAGGCCGAGGTCCCGAGCGCCAGGATTCCGGCGCCGAGGAGGGCGTCGCGACGGTTGATGAACATGGACCGGACCTCGTCTGAAGAACGGCTATTCTTGCTGCATTGCACCCAGGGCGCAACGGAAACGACGTCTCTCTTTCACCGGAGGCGCGACGCGATCCCCTCTGCCCGCCCGGCACGGGAGGACGTCCGTTCCTCCTCCCGCCTTTCCCGAGATCGGCGGGAGCAGTCCCGCCTATTCGGCGCCGGTCGTGGCCGGCAACGCGACCCTGCCGCTGTCCGAGGCAGGCCGGGCCTTCATCTCGGCCGCCAGCCTGTCGACCGCGATCTCGACCATGTTGACGTGCTGCACCATCGCGGCGTGGGCGGTCGCGGCGGCGCCGGCCAGGATCGCCCGGACGATCTCGCCGTGCTCGGCATGGGAGAGCGCGAGCCGCCCGGGCGCGCGGAACTGCGCCCGCCGGAACGGCAGGACCCGGCGCCGAAGGCCGACCGCGATCTCCGCGATCACGGCGTTCCGGGCCCCGGCATAGATCGCCGAATGGAAATCGACGTTCGCCTCGGCGTAGCCCTCCGGGTCGGATCGCTCGACGAGGGCCGCCATGCCGTCGTGCAGGGTCGCGAGACGGCGCCGGTCGAGCGGCGTCATCCCGAGCGCCGCGAGCCGGGCGCAGCTCGCCTCGATCTCGCCCATGGCGACGAACATCGCCTCGAGCTGCTGCGAGGTCGCGAGCGCGACCGTCGCGCCGCGCCGCGGACGCGTCTCGATGAGGCCCGAGCCGCCGAGCAGCCGGAGCGCCTCGCGGACCGGCGTGCGGGAGACGCTGTAGCGCCGCGCCAGGCTCTGCTCGTCGAGCCGCATGCCGGGCTCGAGTTCCCCGCGAAGGATCGCGTCGGCGATGTCTCCGGCCAGCCGGTCCGCCTGCGTGGTCACCTTCGATGCTCCCATGATGCCTTGATGCGATGAGGTGCCGTGCCGCCGACGGATAACGCGATCGCGCCTCCTGCTCTGCCACGAAACGCGCCGATCGTGGCGAGTTCTTTAGGCAGACGAGACGAACATTCAGGCACGCAAAGTAAGGGTATTGCATGCAGAATGTCATCTTAGAATGCAAAGACGAGGGTGACAATGAACGGGCTTGACGGCGTCAAGCGCTCGGCCGGCGGCCCGACGTCAGCCATGACGAGGGGCGGCACGGGTTGTGCGTTGCTCGCCCTCGCGGGCTTCGAGGCGCAGCCCTCGGCCGAACCTCGGTACGATGCGGGACGCGTCCACCGACCTCCATCGTTCCGGAAACCGTCGCGAGAGCGATGCGTCTCGAAGACCGCACCAGGAGAGGCTAGCTGACGATGACGATCACCCGTCGCACCGCCATCGGGGCCGCCCTGGCCGCTCCCTACGTCGCGAAGGCCGCCGCGCAGGCGCCGACCCGCAACGAGACCCTCCTGCTCGTGCAGGAATATGGCCCGAACTCGCTCGACATGCAGGGGATCGGGGCCTCCCAGCCGGTGAACGGAGTCGCCCTGAACTGCTACGACCGGCTGCTGCGGTTCAAGCCGGTGCCGATCCCGGGCGGTGGCGGCCATCAGGTCAGGATGACCGAGCTCGAGGGCGAGCTCGCGGAGAGCTGGCAGGTCGCGTCCGACGGGATGAGCTGCACCTTCAAGCTGCGCGAGGCGGCTTTCCATTCCGGCCGGCCGGTCTCGGCCAGGGACGTGAAATGGTCGCTCGACCGCGCCGTCTCGATCGGCGGCTTCGCGACCACCCAGATGAACGCGGGCTCGATGGAGAAGCCCGAGCAGTTCGTGGCCCTCGACGACAAGACGTTCCGGGTGGACTTCGTCCGCAAGGACAAGATGACGCTCCCGAATCTCGCTGTCACGATCCCCTTCGTCTTCGACTCCGAGCTCGCCGTGAAGAACAGCGGCGGCGACCCCTGGGCCAAGGACTGGCTGAAGAACAACGTGGCGGGTTCCGGCGCCTACCGGGTCGAGAGCTGGAAGCCCGGCGTCGAGACGATCTACGTCCGCAACGATGCCTGGGCATCCGGCCGGAAGCCGGCCCTCCGTCGCGTGATCGCCCGGGACATTCCGTCCCCGTCGACCCGGCGCGCGCTCATCGAGCGTGGCGACGCCGACATCTCCTACGGGCTGCCGCCGAAGGACTTCAAGGACCTGATCGATGCCGGCAAGGTGCAGGTGGTGGGCGTGCCCATCCCGAACGGGATCTGGTCGCTCTACCTCAACACGCAGGTGGGGCCCTTCGCGGACGTGCGGCTCCGCCAGGCGGTCGCCTGGGCCATGCCGTACGACAAGATGCTCCAGGCCTCGCTCTTCGGACGCGGCGTCGGCCTGTCCGGCGGAGCTCCAACCCCGACCACCGCCTGGCCGCAACCCTATCCGTACCGGACCGACCTCGCGAAGGCGAAGGAGCTCGTCGCGGCGGCCGCGCCGGGCGGCCTCTCGACCACGCTCCTGTTCGACGCCGGGACCGCGACCGTCTCCGAGCCCATGTCCGTCCTGATCAAGGAGTCGCTCGCCGCGATCGGCATCACGGTCGAGATCTCGAAGGTGCCGGGCTCGAACTTTCGTGGGGAGATCTCGAAGAAGACGAACCCGATGGTCCTGAACCGCTTCGCAGGCTGGCTCGATTATCCCGAATACTACTTATTCTGGACGTTGCACGGAAACAACTCGATCTTCAACATCGCTTCGTACCAGAACCCCGCGCTCGACAAGCTGGTCGACCAGGCGCGCTTCTCCTCGGATCAGGGCGTCTACGATCGCAGCGTGGTGGATTTCGTGACGCTGGTCGAGCGAGAGGTGCCGATGATCCCGATCGCGCAGCCGACGCACGACGTCGCGATGCAGAAGGCGATCGGCGGCTACCAGTTCCAGCCCTGCCGGGAGCCCGACTTCCGCTATCTGACGAAGGGGTGAGCGGGCGTGAGGCAGGTCAGCTCGATCCGTCATTGCGAGGAGGCGCAGCCGACGAAGCAACCCAGTGCCGACGCGCCGCGGCCTGGGTTGCTTCGCTGCGCTCGCAATGACGGTGGGAAGCCGGGCGATAGGGCACCCCCATGCTGAAGACCTTCGTCGACCGCCTCCTCACGACGCTGCCCGCCCTCGTCGGCGTCGTCGTCGTGTCCTTCCTCCTGACCCGCGTGCTGCCGGGCGACACGGCGGCCTATTTCGCCGGGCCGGCCGCGACCCCGCAGGCGATCGATCAGATCAGGAAGCAGCTCGGGCTCGACCGGCCGCTGCCGGAGCAGTTCGGGACCTACGTGCTCGACCTCTCGAAGGGGAACCTCGGCCAGTCGCTGACGACAGGCCAGGCGGTGCTGTCCGACATCACCGCGCGCCTCCCGGCCTCGGCCGAGCTGACGCTCTTCGGCCTCGTCGTGGCGCTCCTGATCGCGGTCCCGCTCGGGATCACGGCCGCCGTGAAGCAGGGCTCGATGATCGACCATGCGTGCCGGATCGTCGCGACGGCCGGCGTGTCGCTGCCGGTCTTCTTCACGGGGCTGCTCCTCGTCTACCTGTTCTACTTCGTGCTCGGCTGGTCGCCGGCGCCGCTCGGCCGGCTCGACGTTTTCAACTCGGCCCCGCCGCACGTGACCGGGTTCTATCTCGTCGACAGCCTCATCGCCCGCGACGGGGAGACGTTCCGGGCGGCGCTCGCGCAACTCCTCCTGCCCGGCGCGACGCTGGCGATCTTCGCGCTGGCCCCGATCGCCCGGATCACGCGCGCGTCCATGCTGGCCGTGCTGTCGTCCGAGTTCGTCCGCACCGCCCGCGCGTCCGGCCTGAACGGCCGGACCGTGATCATGACCTACGCCTTCCGGAACGCCATGCTGCCGGTCGTGACGACGCTCGGCATGGTGTTCTCCTTCCTGCTCGGCGCGAACGTCTTGGTCGAGAAGGTCTTCGCTTGGCCTGGCATCGGGTCCTATGCGGTCGAGGCGCTGATCGCGTCAGACTTCGCGCCCGTGCAGGGCTTCGTGCTCGCGATGGCGATCCTCTACATCGTCCTGAACCTCCTGATCGACATGACCTACGGGCTGATCGACCCGCGCGTGAGGATGGGCGGGTGAGGGGCGAGAGCGGCATGCGACGGCTCTCGTCATTGCGGGGAGCCTCAGCGACGAAGAAACCTAGGAGCCGGAGCGCTGCGGCTGGGTTGCTTCGCTTCGCTCGCAATGACGAGGCCCACGCATGACCACGGCCGACACGCCCGTCCTCGCACCGCCCGCGCGCCCGGCGTCCGGCCTCGCCGCGACCCTGTCGCACGCGCGCTACATCGCGAGCGACAACCCGGTCACGGGGTTCTCCTTCGCGCTCTTCGCCTTCCTTCTCGTGCTGGCCCTGATCGGGCCCGCGATCGTGCCCTACGACCCGCTGGCCAGCGACACGGCAGCCGCCCTCCAGGGACCGTCGTTTCGGCACTGGTTCGGGACCGACCAGCTCGGCCGGGACATCCTGTCCCGGGTCGTGGTCGCGACGCGGCTCGACATGGCCATCGCGATCTTCTCGGTCGCGCTCGTCTTCGCGGTCGGCGGGCTCGCCGGGATCGCGGCCGGGTTCTTCGGCGGCTGGACCGACCGCATCGTCGGCCGCATCGCGGACACGATCATGGCCTTCCCGCTCTTCGTGCTCGCGATGGGAATCGTGGCGGCGCTCGGCAACACGGTCACGAAC
>CAXTKM010000144.1:9045-10803 GCA_964244795.1 uncultured Enterovirga sp. | reverse complement strand
CGCGCGATCCAGGGGCCGCCGCCGGGCGTGCTGTATCTCTTCCAGCAATACGCGAAGTCGCTGTTCGCGTGGCGCACGGTGTTCGACAACGTCATGTTCCCGCTGGAGGGCGCGCCGCGCGGCAGCCGCGCCGAGAACCGTCGGCGCTGCCAGGACTTCATCCGCCAGGTCGGGCTCGCCGGGTTCGAGAGCAGGTATCCGTGGCAGCTCTCGGGCGGCATGCAGCAGCGCGTCGCGATCGCCCGCGCGCTCGCGGCCGAGCCGCAGGTGCTGCTCCTCGACGAGCCCTTCAGCGCGGTCGACGCGCTGACCAGGATGGAGCTGCAGGCACTGATCCTCGACCTCTGGACCCGCAACCGGTTCACGGCGGTGCTCGTGACGCACGACGTCGAGGAAGCCGTCTTCCTCGCCGACCGCGTCGCGGTCCTCAGCGCGCGTCCGACCACCCTGACGGAGGTGGTCGAGGTCGGGCTTCCGCGTCCCCGCGACCAGATCGAGACGCGGGAGACCCGGCGCTTCCTCGAGCTGCGGCATCGGCTGATGTCCACGCTCCTCGGCCGGACCGCACCGGAGCAGATCCATGCGTGAGCGCTGGACGCCCCGGATAGTGGGCGCGATCTCGCTTCTCGCGACGCTCCTCGCCTGGGAGGCCGCCGGCCGCTCCGGGTGGCTGAACCCCGTCCTCGCGCCGGCGCCCTCGCTGATCGGCGACGCGCTGCTCGAGCTCGTGCGGAGCGGCGACGTCCTCGCGCCGCTCCTCCACACCGTCGCGCTGTTCGCGGCCGGCTACGCGCTCGCCTGCGGGCTCGGGATCGCGCTCGGGATCGCGCTCGGCCTCGCGATGGGCACGAGCCCGGTGCTGTATGGCCTTCTCGAACCGCTGGTCGAGCTCGTGCGGCCGATCCCGAAGCCGGCGCTCGTGCCGGCCCTGTTCCTGTTCCTCGGCATCGGCAAGGCCACGATGCTGACGGTCGTCGTCCTCGCGGTCGTGTTCCCGGTCCTGATCAACACGCTCCAGGGCGTCCGCAGCCTCGATCCCGTTCTCGTCGACACGGCGCGCACGTTCCAGATCTCGCGGCTGCGAACGATCCTGTGCGTCTGCCTGCCGGGCGCGCTGCCGATGATCCTCTCGGGCATGCGGGTCGGGCTCGGGCTCGGGCTCGCCCTCGCGATCCTCGCGGAGATGCTGGCCGGAGAGACCGGCATTGGCTTCCTGATCCTCGATCTTCAACGCTCCTTCCAGATCCGGGAGATGTTCGCCTGGATCGCCGTGCTGGCCGCGATCGGCGGCGCTCTCACGGTCGCGTTCGACGCGGTCGAGAGATGGGCGGTCCCCTGGCTTGGACGCAGCTAAGTCGCACAGGAGATGACCATGACCCTCTTCGACCCGGACCGCCGGACCCTCATCGCGGGCGCGCTCGCCTCGGTCGCCCTCCCGGCCCGCGCGGCGGAGCTCGAGAAGGTCAGGGTGAGCATCATCCCGATCAACGACGTCACGCCGCTCTTCTCGGCGATCCGCAACGGCTACTTCCGCGAAGAGGGCCTCGAGGTCGACACGACTCCGTCGGCCGGGGGCGCGACCGGCATCCCCGGCATGGTCGCCGGCAGCTTCGACATCGTCTACGGCAACGTCGTCTCGACGCTGCTGGCGGCCCAGCAGGGAATCGACCTGAAGGTGATCGCGCCCGGCACGAAGATCGCGGCCCCGGACGCGGACGTCGCCGAGATGGTCGTGCGCGCCGATGGCGGCATCAGGTC
>CAXTKM010000144.1:0-9035 GCA_964244795.1 uncultured Enterovirga sp. | reverse complement strand
ATCTCGAGGGCAAGGCCGTCGGGGTCAACACGCGGAACAACGTCATCTGGCTCTACGCGCGGGCCTGGATCAAGGCGACCGGCGGCAACCCGGACCGGGTCACCTATCGCGAGGTGCCCCACCCCCAGATGGAGGACGCCTTGCGCCAGAAGCAGGTGGATGCCGGATACATGGTCACCCCCTACTCCGCGATCGCCCTCGCGAAGCCGGAGTTCCAGTCGATCGGCAAGCCCTACAGCGAGGTCCAGCTCGGCGTCGATGTCGGCCAGTACCTCGCCATGGGCAAGTTCGCCTCCTACAAGGCCGAGACGGTGACGAAATTCGTCCGCGGGCTTCGGCGCGGCATCGTCTGGTACAACGCCAACCGCGAGAACCCGGAGCTCCTCGACATCATTTCCGGCTTCACGAGGATCGACGTCTCGCTGCTCAAGATTCTCAGGCTGCCGCCCGCTCCCCTGCGGACCGATCCGGCCCAGATGGAGAAGACCATGAGCCTGATGATCGAGAACCGGCTGCTCCGCGCACCGGTCGACATCTCCAGGATCGTGGCGCCCGTCGCGTTGTGACCGACGGAGTCGAGGCGCTCGTCGTCTTCGCCAACCCGGCCCGGCGTCGTGTCGGGCGACGCTGGCTCCGCTCCGGCTCGCGATCGAGCGGCGCCGCGCTCGTCCTCCTGCTGCTCGTCCTGTGGGAATGCTCGGCCCGCTTCGGCTGGGTGGGAAGCGCGAACTGGCCTCCGGTCTCGTCCGTGCTGGCGGCCGCGCTCGGCGGCGCCGGCGGGGAGGTCCCGACCGTTCTGGTCTCGACGCTCCGCCGGATGGCCACCGGTTACGGGCTCGGCTGCTCGACCGGGATCGCGCTCGGGCTTCTGCTCGGCGCCAGCCGCTGGCTGCGCTACGTCGTGCAGCCGCTGATCGAGGTGGTGCGGCCGATCCCGGCGCCCGCGATCATCCCGCCCTTGATCCTCGTCCTCGGGGTCGACGACGCGCTGAAGATCTTCATCGTCGCGCTCGCGAGCTTCTTTCCCGTCTTCGTCAACACGCTGGCGGGCGTGCGGGGCGTGGACGACGTCCTGATCCAGACGGCACGCACGTTCCAGACCGGCTGGTGGCGAACGGTCGTTCGCGTGATCCTGCCGGCCACGCTGCCCTCGATCGCGGCCGGGCTCAGGACGGCGACCAGCCTCGCCCTCGTGGTGGCGGTCATCGCCGAGATGATCGCCGGATCGAGCGGCATCGGCCACTACATCGTCCAGATGCAATACGCGATGAAGCCGGAATACATGTATGCGGCCGTCCTCTGGCTCGCGATCGTCGGCTACGGGATCAATCGAGCCTTTCTCGAGATCGAGCGCCGCGCCATCCCGTGGCTGGGAAAGACCTGACACGAGACCGCGCCGCCGCGACCCCGCGCCTCGAACGTCTTGGACGAAGGCTACCGGTCCCCCGATCGCGCGTCCGGAGTCCAGAAGACGAGCCGGTGCTGGAGCCATTCCATCAGGCCGTGCAGCGTGATGCCCATGATCGCGAGGCACGCGAGGGCACCGAAGATGCCGGCCGTGTCGAGATTGACGTTCGCCTGCAGGATGAGGTTGCCGAGCCCGACCTTGGAGCCGACGAACTCGCCCACGATCGCGCCCAGGATGCTGAACACGATCGCGACGTTCAGGCCCGCGAAGATGATCGGCAGCGCGTTCGGCAGGCGCGCCATCCGGAAGGTCTGCCACTTCGACGCGTTCAGCGACCGCATGAGCTCGATCTTCTCGGCATCGATCGAGCGCAGGCCCGCTATCACGTTCACGAGGATCGGGAAGAACGCGACGGTCGCCGCGATGATGACCTTCGAGGTGATGCCGAAGCCGAACCAGATGATCAGGAGCGGCGCGATGGCGACCTTCGGGGTCGTCTGGATGACGATGAGATAGGGGTAGAGCGTCTTCTCGACGAGCCGCGACTGCGCGATCAGCGTCCCGAACAGGAGACCGAGCGCGGCCGCGATGACGAAGCCGAGCAGCGCCTCCTGGAGCGTGTAGGCCGTGTGGACGATGTAGGATCCGCTCCTGATCCCGGCCCAGAACGCAGCCGCCACCTGGCTCGGCGCCGGGGCGACGTAGTCCGGGATATCGAGCCCGCGCACGGTGCCTTCCCAGGTGCCGACGATCAGAACGAACAGGAGCGGGATCAGGACGATCTCCGGTCGTCGGCGCAGAAGGCCAGGCGGGGGACCGCTCGCGTAGTCCTGGACGTCCATCAATCGAGGCCCTTCGCGTTGAAATGAGCCCGGACCTGCCGGACGTAGACCCCGAAGCGGTCGGTGTTCACGACATCGATGTTCCGGTCCGGCGGAAGGTCGACCGTGATGACCTCCGCGATGCGGCCCGGCCGCGGCGTCATGACCACGACGCGCTCGCCCAGGAAGACGGCCTCGGGGATCGAGTGCGTGACGAACAGGATGGTGGTCCCGGCCTGGCGCCAGATCCGCATGATCTCGAGATTCATCGTGTCCCGCGTCATGGCGTCGAGCGCCCCGAAGGGCTCGTCCATGAGGACGACGGACGGTTCGTGAACGAGCGAGCGCGCGATGGCCACGCGCTGCTGCATGCCGCCCGAGAGCTCGAAGGGGTACTTGGCCGCGAAATCGCTGAGGCCGACGATCTCGAGAAGCTCGCGTGCCCGCGCCCGGCTCCTCGCGACCGGGAGCTTCAACACCTCGGCGGGAAGGAGCACGTTGTCGAGGACCGTGCGCCACGGGAACAGGACCGGCGTCTGGAACACGATGCCCATGTCGCGCTGCGGTCCCGAGATCCGCTGGCCGCGCAGCAGCAATTCGCCCCGCGTGCGCGGGATCAGACCGGCGATCAGCCGGAGCATCGTGGACTTCCCGCAACCCGACGGACCGACGATCGTCATGAACTCGCCGGTTCCGACCTGGAGCGAGACCGGCGCCAGCGCCTGGACGGGCTTGCCGTCCCGCGCGGCGTAGATCTTCTCGATCGCCTGGAGGTCGATGATCGGCGGCCTCGCGGCTGCGACCGGCACGGGCATGAGCTTAATGGCGGCGGGCATCGGCAGAGGGTCTCGCCTGGCGCAGTCTCGCGTGCTCGAAGCCGCCTCCGGCCTCGATGATCTCCATCAGGAAGGGGGGCAGCGGCTCGGCCGCGAAGGACGCGCCCGTGGTCCGGTCGACGATGCGGCCCGTCGCGAAATCGACCTCGATCGCGTCGCCGTCCCGCAGGGCGCCGTAGGTCGCGTCGTCGACGGTGAGCACCGGCACCCCCATGAACACGGTCAGGCGATAGGGTCCGCGGGACAGCGATCGGCAGACGAGGCCGACGCCTATCGCCTTCATGGCGATGAAGGGGTGGCTGTGGATGCTGCCATGGGCGAAATTCGCGCCTGCCACGATGATGTCGCCGGGCTTCGCCTCGCGGGCGAAGGCGGGGCGCACCTCCGCCAGGAGATGCCGGCGCAGGTAGTCGGGCTCGAAGTCGAACACGTGCGGCGGCGCGATGAGCTGATCGCTGGAGACGCCGTCCGGCAGCGTCCAGCACCGGCCGCGATAGGGTGTCAGCATGGCGTCACGGGCTCACGTAGGCGCGCGGGTCGGCGATCCGGCCCTCGATCGCCGAGGCCGTGACCGTCAGCGCGCTCGCCAGGAAGATCTCGGCCTCGCTGCTGCCCATCCGGCCGGGATCGTTGCGGGTGCTGGTCGAGATGCGGCGCTCTCCGGGGCAGAGCTGGGCCGTGCCGCCGAAGCAGGGCCCGCAGGTCGGCGCCGCGACAGCCGCGCCGGCATCGATGAAGCGGTTCAGCAGGCCCTCGCTCATGGCCTGCTGGAAGACGCGCTTCGTCGACGGGATGACCAGCATCCTGACGTCCGGATGGACGCGACGGCCGTCCAGCATGGCGGCGGACGCCCGCAGGTCCTCGATCGTCCCGGACGCGCAGGACCCGAGATAGGCGTGCTGGATCCGGACGTCGCCGAGCTCGAGCACCGAGCGCACATGGGTCGGCGACGGAGGTATCGAGACCTGGGGGATCAGGCTCGAGAGATCGAGCGTCACCTCGCGCACGAAGACGGCGTCGGGATCGCTCGTCACCGCCTCCGGGTCCTGCATCCCGAGCTGGCGCAGGGCCGCGAGGGTGATGTCGTCGGCCGGCACGATGGCGGACTTCGCGCCGATGTCGATGCAGAGCCCGCACAAGGTCATGCGGTCCCAGAACGGGATGTGCCGCAATCCCTCGCCATGGAATTCGAGGACCCGGTAGCTCGCCGAATCCTCGTCGAGCTGCCGCATGGTCGCGAGCGCGACGTCGCGCGCGGAGGTGCCGGGCGGCGGCGCGCCGGTCAGCGTGACCCGGATCGTGTCCGGCACCCGGACCCAGATCTCCCCAGTCGCCATCAGGAGCGCCGTCTCGAAGCCGAACGGGATCCCGAGCGCCCCGGCGCCCCCGATCACGGCCGTGTGGCTGTCCGCCGCCGCGACGAACATGCCCGGCCGGACGAGCCCCCGCTCGACGATCAGCGGGTGCGTGATGCCCTCGCCGTCAAAGACCTGGCCGACCCCGAGCTCAGCCGCCATCTCGCGCGTCAGGCGGTTGCGCTCCGCGCCCGCCTGCGAATGGGCCGGGACCTCGTGATCGATCGCGACCACGACCCGCTCCGGATGGGCGAGCCTGTCTATGCCGAGGCCGCGCAGCCGGCGCACATAGGCCGGGAAGGCGACCTCGGGGGCGGTCACGAGATCGGCCGAGCACCAGACCACCTCGCCGGGCGCGACGGCCTCCCGGCCGCTCGTGCGGGCGAAGATCTTCTGGCTGAGGGTCTGGCCCATCGGTCAGGCGGCCTCTTTCGCGCGGGTCTCGCTCTCGCCCCACACGGACTCCGGAAGCGGCAGACCCTGGAGATCGGCGTCGGTCAGGCGACCGTCGGGCTCGACGCCGAATGCGTCCAGGACCGTCAGGAGCTGTCGCGTGTGCTGGGCGGAGTGCCAGGCCGTCCGTTCGAGGATCTCGTGGACGCTCTGCTCGCCCCAGTAGGCGGCCATCCGGCCGCCGCAGGACCTGTCCGGGTTCTCGTCCCACCAGGACTGGAACCGCCGGGCGACGTCGCGCCCGTAGGCCGGGATGTCGTCGCCCGGCATCACGGCATGCGTGCCGCGCATCATCAGCTCGTAGGTGTATTCGCAGGGCAGGCTCGCCGCCTCGACGAAGGCCTCCGTCACCCGGAAGACGTGCTGGCCGAGCGCCCGGGGCGAGAAGAAGCTGCGGAACACCACATCCATGGCTTCGGCCGGGACCTGGTGCAGGTAGCGCTCGGCCGCCGCCAGGACGCCGTCGAGGCGCTCGACCAGGACGGGCGGGGAGAGCCGCGTCTCGGCCTCCTGGTCGAGGCCCAGGAACCGGACGATGTCCTCGAGCGACTGGGCGTAGACGAACCTGTCCCCGCGCGAGACGATCGGGACGCTGCGGGCCCCGAGCGAGAGCAGCCGCTCCATCGCGACCGTGTCGTCCTTCACGTTCACGGATTCGAACGGCACGCCCCGCCGGTTCAGGAATTCCTTGGTCCGCAGGCACGAGCTGCAGCCCGGCGCCCAGAACACCCGGATCGGCTCAGACGTTGAAAGCATCGTACGTCCTCCCTGTTCTCGCTTTTTTCCGAACGCATGCTGTTTTCGGGAAACCGGTTTCCACCGTCCCGCAGCATGCTCTAGCGGCGGCTCGCGAAACGCTGCTCGATGCGAGCCGCCTCGCCGTTGCCCACGATCTCGCCGACCTGCGAGAACGCGGTCATCTCGGGGATCATCCGTTCGGTCGTGCCCGTATCGTGGAGCGCGCTCAGGAGCCGCGTCTGAGCGGCCACGCTCACCTGGATCAGCGACAGCGGATACAGCGCCATCGCGAAGCCGAAGCCCGACAGTTGTTCGGCGCTGTACATCGGCCGGATCGTCTCGGCCGCCACGTAGATCGCCGGGATCGACACGGAGCGGGCGATCGTCTCGAGATCGGCGGGCGTCGAGAGGGACGGCACCATGACGGCGTCCGCCCCCGCCCGCTCCATCATGCGGCAGCGCCGCGCCGCCTCCTCGACACCCAGGACCGTGACGGCGTCGGTCCGGCCGATGATCAGGAAATCCGGCGACTGCCGGGCCCCGAGCGCGACCTGCAGCCGGGCCGCCATCTCCTCGTCCGGGACCAGTTCCTTGCCGGCCATCGCGCCGCACTTCTTCGGCATCCGCTGGTCTTCGAGATGCAGGCCGCCGAGGCCGGCCCGCTCGAGGCCTCGCACCGTCTCCCAGATGTTGATCGGGCCCCCGTAGCCCGTATCCGCATCCGTGATGACGGGCACCGAGACGGCGTCCGCGATGCGCGCACCCTGGGCGACGACGTCACTCATCGTCACGATGCCGACATCCGGCTTGCCGAGGCTCGCCGCGTAGGAGAAGCCCGAGATGTAGACGGCCTCGAACCCCGCTCTCTCGATCAGCCGGGCGCCGAGCGCGTCGTGGCAGCCGGGCACCATGGCGAGGCCCGGACCGGCCAGCATCCGGCGCAATCTCGCGCCAGGGCTCACGGGGGCCGAGGACGGATCGGCCTCGGCGCTCATGGGCTCGCCTTCGCGGTCCGTTCGACCGCCGACTGGTCGAACGCGTTGATCGCCGGGACGAAGGCGTTCGTGAACATGTCGGCCGGATCGACGTCGACCGTCAGCTCGCCCGTGTCCTTCATGAAGCCGATCGTGTTCGCGGCGGAGGCGGCGGGCATCTCGCCCCATTTCGCCCCCGGTTCGAGCTTCACGAACTCGACGCGGGTCCGGATGATGTGGAGCGCCTGGCGAAGGGCTTCGGCCTCGGGAAGGTTGCTCGGCTTCGTGTCGGGAAAGACCGACCAATGCGCCCTCACGGCCGCCTCCGGGTTCGCGACCGTGAAGGCCGTGCCCTCGGCGACGCAGCGCAGGAACTTGCCGACGATGTCGGGATGGGCGGCGGCATAGGCGTCGCTGCTGAAGATCGAGCTGCCCCAGTCCAGCTTCTCGGCCGCCGCGCTCGTAAAGCGCCTGAACCTGAGGCCCATGTTCTCGGCGGTGGCGAGCTGGGAATCCCAGGTGCCCCAGGCGTCGACGCGTCCGGCGCGAAGGGCGGCCACGGCCTGCGCGCCGGCACCGGTCTCGATCCAGGACACGTCCTTCTCGGGATCGAGCCCGACCTCCGACATCATGCCCTTGAAGACGCGATATTGCTGCGAGCCGTAGGAGAAGACCCCGACGGTCTTTCCCTTGAAATCCTTCGGTCCCTGGATCGGGCTCGCCTCCGGCACGACCAGGAAAACGAAGTTCTTCCGCATGTTCATGTAGACGGACTTGATCCGGCCGCCCTTCGACCGGGCGATGATCGCCGCCGCCGGCCCGGAGAGCACGAACTCGACCCGCCCGGTCAGCAAGGCCTGGACGGCCGCGTTGGTGTTCGTCGGCTGGATCTCGACGGCCAGACCCTCCTTCTCCCAGCACTTCGTGTGGATCGGCACGGAGGTGTTGTTCGCCTGCGAAACGTCGATGACCGTGCTCCCGACCGCCATGGTCACCCGTTGCTGGGCGACGGCCGGAGCGCCGGCGATCGTGGCGCAGGAGAGCGCTGCCGCGATGGCACCGAATCGGATCATGGCATCCTCCCGACAGGCCGCTTCGCGGCTCTGATTTGGACGAGAGCCTCGACCGGCTCCCACCCTGGAACAACGTACTCGGTAGTATGTCGGCCGTCAACGAGACGGCCGGCCGATCACGCGGCTCGGGCTGCGGTCTCGTCCAGGACCAGGTAGCCGGACGGCTCGCCGAGCAGGGTCGTCCGGTAGAGGCGGCGCGAGACGTTGATGTCGTAATCGTCGAGCGCGAGGTGCATCGCGCACCGATTGTCCCAGGCGATCATGTCGTCGGGCGCCCAGCGATGCCGATAGGTGAACTCGGGCTGCACGGAGTGGCGGAACAGGAAGTCGAGGATCGGCTGCGCCTCCTCGTCCTTCATCCCGACGATGCCGGTCGTGGTCATCTCCGCGACGTAGAGCGCCTTCCTGCCCGTCTCCGGGTGAGCCCGGACGATCGGCTGGGCGACGGGAGGATTGCGCTTGCGGACGTCCGACAGGTCGCGGCCGCGCGAATGCTTCGCGACCGTCATGTCCTGCACGCCCCAGAGCCCGTCGAGCAGGCTTTTCATCGTGTCGGACAGGGTGTCGTAGGCGAGGTACATGTTCGAGAACATCGTGTCGCCGCCGACAGGCGGGATCACCTCGCAGCGCATGAGCGACCCGCGCGCCGGCCGGAGCGTGGTCGACAGATCGGAATGCCATTGCCGGCCGACCGGCTGCTTGCGGCCGTCGATGACGGCGTTCACCACCGGCAGGATCTCGGGGAAGTCCGGATCCCGGAACTTCGGGATCGTCCGGTGGTCGTCGAGCTCGCCGAAGCGGCGGCTGAACGCGATGTGCTGCTCGTGCGTGAGCTTCTGGCCGCGAAACAGCAGGATGACGTGGTCCCGCCAGGCCGTCTCGACCGCCGCGAAGGTGGCGTCGTCGAGCGGTCGGGTCAGGTCCACTCCCGTGATCTCGGCGCCCACGCCCGCCGACAGCTTCGTGACCTCGATCGCCATGGTTCCCTCCTGAGATCCGCCCTCGTCCGGGCTGGTATCGACCGACGTTCGCGTTCAGCGTCCCCTGAACACGGGCTTGCGCTTCTCGAGAAAGGCGGTTCGTCCCTCCTCGAAATCCTCGCTGGAGAAGAGCAGGGTCTGCCCGTCGAGCTCCGCCGACAGGGCGTCCTCGAGGGAGCCGCCCAGCGCCGCGTGCGCCTTCGTGAGACCGACGGCGAGCGGAGGCGCCGCGGCGAAGAGCTCGGCGACGGCGAGCGCCTCGTCGAGGAGCCTCTCCTCGGGAACGACCCGGTCCACGAGCCGGGAGGCGAGCGCCTCCTCGCCTTCGATCACGGGCGCCGCGAACAGGATGCGCTTCGCCTCGCCGGGCGTGACACGCCGGGCGAGCGACCAGCCG
>CAXTKM010000143.1:1012-10912 GCA_964244795.1 uncultured Enterovirga sp. | reverse complement strand
CGGAATCGACGAGGTAGAGGCAGGGCAGCCGGTTCTCGCGCGCGATCTCCTGGGCGCGCAGGTGCTTCTTCACGGTCAGCGGATAGTAGGTGCCGCCCTTGATGGTCGCGTCGTTGCAGACGACCATCACCTCGCGACCCATGACCCGGCCGATCCCGGTGATGATCCCGGCCGACGCGATCTCGCCGCCGTAGAGGCCGTTCGCGGCGAGCGCTCCGATCTCGAGGAAGGGCGAGCCCGGATCGAGCAGCCGCTGCACCCGGTCGCGGGGCAGGAGCTTGCCGCGCGCGACGTGGCGGTCGCGGGACCGCTTCGGGCCGCCCTCGGCGACGGCCGCGCGGGCCTCCTGCAAGGCGCCGGCGAGCCCGGCCCATGCCGCGCGGTTCGCCTGCGCGGCCTCCGACCCGAGCTCGGCCGTGGATGTGATGACCGGCACTGCGGCGCCCCTCGACTTTCCGCAGGCTTAGCGCGCGGGGTCGGAGCGGGCAAACGCTGACCCGGCCCGGACACGCGCCCGGTAGGCGCCCGGGTTTTCTCCGCGAGCCTTGCGGAACGTCCGCGCGAAGGCCGTCGGGCTCGCGAAACCGACGTCCAGCGCGACCTGCGCGACGGAGAGATCGGTCGTGCGGATGAGCTCGGCCGATCGCTGAACGCGCAGCCGGTTCAGGAAGGTGAGCGGCGTGTCGCCCGTCGTCGCCCGGAAGGCCCGATGCAGGTGGCCTTCCGAGACGTCGATCAGCCTTGCCATGGCTCCGATCGAGATCGGCTCGGCGAGGCGGGATCGAACGAACTCCTTGATGCAGCCGAGCTGCCACGCCGTCAGGCGCGGACCCCGAACCGTCTCTGCATCCCGTCGCAGATATTTTCCGGGCAGGTAGGCGCCGATCGCGAAGGCGACCGTCTCGCAATAGGCGTCCTCGAGCGAGCCCTCGGCGACCAGGAGCCGGTCCAGCTCGCCCAGGAGACCGTGCAGCACGGGATCGCGGGCGTCGCAGAAGGACGGGACGGCCGAGATGCGCGACCCGTCGACCGCTGCCTCCGGCAAGGTCATCGACGCCCAGCGCCATTCGACCCCGCGAAGCCGGAGCCGGCGTTCGCATCCGGCGGGAAGGAACGACACCGAGCCGACGCGGTCGGGGCCATCGTAGCGCAGGCCGTCCGTCGTTCGCATCTCGTGGCGTTCGGCCCGCCCGCGAGCGTCACCATCACGAGCGGCGCCGACGACAAGATTGCTCCCTCGACGACCTCGGTCCGCATACGGCTCGCCGTCTGGAAGCGGCCCCCGCCCCAGTCGACGCTCCGGAGATCGCCGGGCGGCGGGCTGACGTGTCCGGGATAGGGGTCGGCGGCGAGATCGGTCCGCATCCGGGCTAGATAAGATCAGGATCGGGCGCGGCAAGTCAGGATCGGACGCGCCTGCCGCGGAGAATGCACGCATTGTCCAGCCACGCGGTCCAGCGATCGCCAGGAGACAGCACGATGTCGTCGAGAGCTCTGAACGCAGCCGGCGCAAGCCGGCGCACCATCCTGGGCGGCGGCATCGCGCTCGGCGCGGCTGCTGCCGTCGTCCCGGCGGGACCGGCCCTGGCGTGGTCCCCGGGCACGGGACCCGCCGGATCGGCCGGCGCCACTGCGACCGGCATCGCCACCAAGCCAGCCGGCCGCATCGGCGAGAACCTGACCCGGCTCGGGCTCGGCACCTTCCTGACCTTCGACCTCCTGCCCGGCGCGAAGCGTGACCATCTGCGCGAGGTCACGCGCCGCTACCTGGAGGCGGGGGTCGGCGTCGTCGACACCTCGCCGCTCTACGGCACCGGCGAGACGAGCGTCGGCGATTTCCTGTCGGCCTCTGGCGCGACCGAGCGCATGTTCGTCGCCAACAAGATCTGGTCGACGGGCGACTTCCTGGCCGACGAGGCGCAAGCGCTGAAGAGCTTCGAGCAGTCGCAGAACCGGCTGTGGCGCGAACGCTTCGATCTCATCCAGTGCCACAGCCTCGTCAATGTCGACGTGGTCGTGCCGATGCTGCGGGCCTGGAAGAAGGAGGGACGGACGCGGTTCGTCGGCGTCACCCACCACGAGAACGACTACCACGGCATCCTGGCCGGCTGGATCGCGCGCGGCGGGGTCGATTTCGTCCAGGTGAACTACTCGATCGCCAACCGCGGCGCCGAGGAGATGGTGCTCAGGGCCGCGGCCGATCGCGGTGTCGGGGTGCTGGTCAACATGGCGCTCGAGAAGGGCCGCCTCCACAAGGTCGTCGGCGACCGGCCGCTCCCTGACTTCGCCCGCGAGATCGAGGCGGCGAACTGGGCCCAGTTCTTCTTGAAATTCGCCATGAGCCACCCGGCCGTGACGACCGTGCTCAGCGCGACATCGAGCCCCGATCACGCGACCGAGAACGTCGGCGCGCTGAAGGGTCCATTGCCGGACGCCGCCTTCCGGGCCCGGATGGTGAAGCACATGGAAGGCATTCCGGGCTTCGACGATCTCGGCCGTCTGCCCTGGTACCCCGACAAGCAGGCGCAGTATCAAGGCATCATCCGGCGCTCGCAGGCCGTCATGCGGCAGAGGCTCTCGTGAGCGGCGCGCGCGCTTTCGCTGGAGGGTAACCGGCATGCGAGGCACGACTGTCCTTCTCTGCTGGGCCCTGGCGCTCGGCCCTGGCTTCGCCGCATCGGACGCCGAACGCGTGCAGGTCGGCGAGTTCGCCCTCGATCGCACCGAGGTCACCATCGGGGCCTTCACGGCCTTCGCCGGACTGACAGGGCTGAGGACGAGCGCCGAGACGGAAGGCGGCGGGTTCGAATATGCCGGCGGGTGGCGGCGTCGCGCGGGTTGGACGGTGCAACGTCCCTACGGCGAGGCGGCACGACCCGACGAGCCCGCCGCGCATGTGAGCTGGGGCGAGGCGCGCGCCTATTGCGCCGCCGCCGGCGGCCGGCTTCCGACCGCGGCCGAGTGGCGCTTGGCCGCCTATACGGAACGTCGCGACGGCCCCCCACCCGGCCTCGAGAAAGGCCGCACCTACGCCTACCCGGTCGGGGCAAGGCCAGATGGGATGTGGACCCAGGAGGCGGGAGCGACCCGGCATTCGACGGTCGGCAGCCGGCCGCCGGGCGTGAACGGCCTCCACGACATGGGCGGCAACGTCTGGGAGTGGCTCGCCGACCGCCGCGGGGACGAGGCGCTCACGGCCGGCGGATCGTGGTGGTACGGCGCGAGCCAGGCCCGCGCGGACGGCATGCAATGGAAGGACGCGGACTTCTACGCCGTCTATGTGGGCTTCCGCTGTGCCTATGGCGGCGGCTGACGGCGGGCCGCCGTCGGCTCATCCACCGGTCCGTTTCGCACCAGGACCGTCGCCCCGAACACCTCCTCGAAGGCCTGGCGGAGCGCCGTGTCGGCATCGTGGGTCGTGACCGGGAGCCCGAGCCCGACGAGGCTGGTCACGCCGTGGTCCCGCACCCCGCAGGGCACGATCCCGTCGAAATGGGCGAGGTCCGGGTCGACGTTCAGGCTGACGCCGTGGAAGGTCACCCAGCGCCGGACCCGAATCCCGATCGCGGCGATCTTCTGCTCGACGCCCTCGCCGAGCGAAGGGCGCCCGACCCAGACCCCGACCCGGTCCTCACGCCGCTCGCCCCGGACGTTGAACCGGTCGAGCGTGCCGATCAGCCAGGCCTCGAGCGCCGCCACGAACAGCCTGAGATCCTGTCGGCGGCGTCCGAGGTCGAGCATGACGTAGGCGACCCGCTGGCCGGGCCCGTGATAGGTGTACTGCCCCCCTCGCCCGCTCGGAAAGACCGGGAAGCGGGCCGGCTGGACGAGATCGGCCTCCCTCGCCGAGGTGCCGGCCGTGTAGAGAGGCGGGTGCTCGAGGAGCCAGACGCACTCCGCCGCCCGTCCGTCCGCGATCGCGGCGACCCGCGCCTCCATCGCGGCCACGGCTTCCGGATAGCCGACGCCCTCGTCGCTCACGATCCAGTCCACCGGCGGCGAACCGGGTTCCGGCCGAAACGAGACGACGAGTTCGTCCCTGATGTTTACCAATGGTTCACCGTATCGCCGCGAGATGGGCCGGTGACCGCCCCTCGCGGCCCGGACCGATCTCATATGGCTCTCGACGCGTTGCAAGTGGAGCTCACGATCGTGCTCGGCCGGGCGCATATCCCGCTGCACCGGTTCCTCCGCATGGGACGCGGCGCCGTCATCGCGCTCGATGCGCGGGACGACGACGTCGTGGACGTGCTGGCGAACGGCCTCGCCGTGGCGCGCGGCCGGATCGTGGTGCAGGGCGGCGCAATCAGCGTCGAGATCATCGATCTCGTCCGCAAGGCCGATATCACCCGGACGGCCGGTGCGACGATCGGCGGTCGAATCAAGACCCTGCCGGCGCCGGTCGAGTCGGACTTGGCCGCCTGAGCGGGGTCCTGCCGCCTGAGCGGGGTCCCGCCGCCGTCGGAGCCGTGTCCGACGGAATGTCGCGCGTCGGCTTCACGCCTGGAGCTGGTCGCGCGTCGAGCGCGACATCCGTCCCACCAGTGCCTGCCTTATAAGGAGTTTGCCTGGATTTCCTTATAAGGCAGGACGATATCGGGATGGGTCGATCGCTCGCTAGGATTGGAGCGTAAGGTCGTCGATGGCGGACCGGCCCGCTCGCGAGGATCGTGCTGGCGCTGCCGGTGACAGGTCGCACGGCACAGGACCTCCCCTCCATCGTGGAAGGCGCCTGCCGCGCTCGCGCACGATTTCGAAGGCAGAACCGCTGCCGTCATAGGCTTGTGAGCGCAAAACCGATCTGTTAGACGCCGTCCACCTCCGGCGCGCCCACGAATGGCGAGCTCGATGCGGCCATGGCGGAATTGGTAGACGCGCTAGCTTGAGGTGCTAGTCCCGAGAGGGGTGGAGGTTCGAGTCCTCTTGGCCGCACCATATCGATCCCGTCGAGGCTTTTGAGGCCCGTCTCTCGGCTCGGAAACCGAGACTGCGCGCAAGGTCCACGGTACGAATATCGCTTCGCCTGCCGCGGTGGTTGGGCTGCGCGGGCGCGTGAAGAGCTTCTTGCAGGCGCCTTCGGCGAGGATTTCGGTTGGCGGCAGGTACGCTTCCAGGACCTTATCCTAATATGGCCGCCGCGGTTGAGTTGAACCTGCCAGACGAATATGAACCCCTCACGCCGTCGTCAGACATGGCCGGCCCACCCTGTGCATCTGAAAGACCCCGACCGTGACGGCGAATAGTGAGTGCCTAAGAAGTAAGACTATTACTGTACATTTCAACGCCTCTTCAAATCATAAAGAGGTTAGCTCGTCAGCGGAATTAATCCCGACGCGGCCGCAACTCGAAAGCGCCGCAATAAAAGAGGTGGATGAAATCGCTTCTGTTGGACGTGCAAAGCATCTCGGGTTCTACGCGGCGGAATAGAAATGCATATCGAGCCAGGCCAGCGCAATCGTTGGATGCGCCTTTTTTCGGCATCTCCTGCCGTAATCTATTTTCCATGGATTCACACAGAAGTTTCCACTTTAGAATTAATGTTGCAATCCGACTTTCCCGCAGCGCATGTCGTGATGCATCCTTGGTTTTCGCTGGAGCATATTACTGGTGTTGGAGATTCGGCCTTGGTCGACTTCAGACGCCTCGTCGAGACTTACAGAACCCGCCATATAGATAGAAGAGTAGTTTTTCTTGCGAATACGGCCGAAGAATATATTATTCTAAAACAGATTGGATTTGAAAGTGAATTTATTCATCAGAATTGCTTAGTTAATGAGGATATATATTTTCCTCGTCACTCAGATCGTCAGTACGACGCTATTTACAATGGACAAATGCATCCATTTAAGAGGCATTATCTTGCGGCATGCATTAGGAGATTGGTGCTAATCTACGGTCTGTTCTCTGAAGAAAATGAGAAATACTATTCAGAGACAAAAAATGTTTTGCCGCACGCCGACTACTTGAATGGTCCTCCCGGATCGTATCGTCGCTTGATGCAACCTGAAGTGGCAGAAGCCTACTCTACGGCGCGCGTCGGCCTCTGCCTGTCGGCGGTCGAAGGCGCGATGTACGCTTCGACCGAATACCTTTTGGCCGGCATCCCAGTGGTCAGCACGCACAGCAAAGGTGGTCGCGACCGGCTGTTCGATCCAGCCCACAGCCGCATCGTCGAGGATGATCCCGCGAGCATAGCAGAGGCCGTGCGAGAGCTGGCCGAGTTACGGATCGATCCATTGGAAATCCGCGGATCGGTCTTCACGAAAATGCAGACCCACCGCGCGCGACTCGCTCGCACGATGAGCGAATTGACCGCACGACCGTTCGATCAGAGCGCCATCGCGATCGAGCTGGCTATCCGATCGGGGTGGCAGACCCTGACATACACCTCGTTGAACGCGCTGGCGGCGGAAATCCGCTAGCGTCGAGATCTGCGTCGGATCCCGTTTATAACGCCCCGCGCCAAACGGGCCGCGACGTTCCACGGCGCGGATCTCAGTAGCGGTTCGGGTCCTCTTGGCCGCACCAAGCGTCCTGCGCGGTGCCGATGGCGTCAAAGCTTCCGGTCAGGCGAGTTCGGGCGAACGCGTTCGGGCTTGAGCACGAGGCGAGGCAAGCGTCCGTCGATCGCCGCGAGGCCTGCCGCGATCGCGGCCATCCCTAGGACCTGACGCGGCTCGAGCCGCTCGCCGAGGATGACGGAGCCGAGCACGATCGCGCTGACCGGGGTCAGAAAGGTCACCAGCACGAGGTTCACCGCGCCGACCTCGGCCAGGATCCGGAAATAGAGAATGTAGGCGAGCGCGGTCGAGAGCGCGGCCAGGCCCAGGACCGCTCCCCAGACCGCGGGGCTCGGGACCGCCAGGGTCCATGGACGATCCACGATGAGCGCGATCGGGAGCAGCATCGACCCGGAGGCCGTGACCTGGCCGGCCGCCGTCACGAGCGGAGACAGGCCCATCGCCTTGAAGCGACGGCCATAGAGGCCCGCGAAGGCGTAGGACAGGGCTCCGGCCAGGATCGCGCCTTGGGCCAGGAGGCCGTCGCCGAGCCCGGCCAGGACCTCGGGCCCCATCATGACGCCGACCCCACCGAGGCCCAAGCCGATCCCGGTCAGCCGCCCGGCGGTCAGTCTCTCGTCCCGGGTCAACACATGCGCGACCACCACCGTCATCAGCGGCGTGGTCGCGTTCAGGACCGCCGCGAGCCCCGACGCGAAGTGCGTCTGCCCCCAGACGATCAGGCAGAACGGGATGACGTTGTTCAGGACGCCCATCCCGATGAAGGCGCGCCAGGCCGGCTGGGTCCACGGCAATCCGATGCCCGCGGCGAGGAGTGCCGCGTTCAGGATCGCGGCGGCCAGACCCACCCTCAGGACCACGATCGTGAGCGGCGGCAGCTCTCGAACGGCCACGGCCACGAAGAAGAAGGAGCCGCCCCAAAGGCCGGAGAGCGCGACGATCATGGCCCATTGACGGACCGTCATGCGGGGCTTGGCGGCTGGGGGCGGCATGGCGCGAGACCCTGATCTCCGGAACCCTGCCGACCTGGACGGCCGCGAGCGTCGCGCCATCCCGTTTCTTGCTGCGGAAGCCGATTCGACCGTTCCGGCGCGCCGTCACCGCCCCCATATATGCCGCCCACGGACGCCGGAGACCCCGATTGCGAAACGCCCTGGTCTGCCTTGCGCTGGCTCTACAAGCCTCGCTCGCGACGGCCGCTTCGGCCGCCCCGGCCGAGACGGCGCGACCGAACGCACCCGAGCAGCGCGCCGCCTTCCCCGGGCAGACCCGGGCGCCGAAACCCGACCGCGCGACCGCCGTCGCGGTGACGCCCGTCGCGGAGGGTCTCGCGAACGCCTGGGCCTTCGCGTTCCTGCCGGACGGCCGCATCCTCCTGACCGAGAAGGCCGGCGGGATGCGGCTCCTGCCGGCGACCGGCGGCGGGGCGGGCGAGCCGGTGGCCGGCCTGCCGCGGGTCGACGCGCGCGGCCAGGGCGGGTTGCTCGACGTGGCTCTCAGCCCTGGATTCGCCGACGACGGCCTCGTCTTCTTCAGCTTCGCCGAGCCGCGCCCGCGCGGCAACGGCACCTCGGTCGGACGGGGCCGCCTCGTGTCCGGCCAGGGACCCGCCCGGCTCGACGACGTCAGGGTGGTCTTCCGGCAGGAGCCGTCCTGGACGAACAACCTCCATTTCGGCTCGCGCCTGGTCTTCGCGCCGGACGGCATGCTGTTCGTGACCGTCGGCGAGCGGTCCGACGATGCGACGCGCGGCCAGGCGCAGGACCTCGCGAGCGGCCTCGGCAAGGTGTTCCGCATCGATCCCGACGGGCGGGCGCCGGCGGACAATCCCTTCGTGGGCCGTGCCGGCGCAGAGCCCGCGATCTGGTCCTACGGGCACCGCAACCTGCAATCGGCGGCGCTCGACGGCCAGGGCCGGCTCTGGACGGTGGAGCACGGGCCGCGCGGCGGCGATGAGCTGAACCGCCCGGAGGCGGGCCGGAACTACGGCTGGCCCGAGGTGACCTACGGGATCGAGTACAGCGGCGCGGCCGTCGGACGCGGCGCGACGCAGCGCGACGGGACGGAGCAGCCGGTCTATTACTGGGACCCGGTGATCGCGCCGTCGGGCCTCGCGATCTATCGGGGCGCGCTGTTCCCGGACTGGAGGGGCGCGGCCCTGGTCGGAGGGCTCGTGTCCGAGGCGCTGGTGGTGCTCCGGATGCGGGGCGACCGGGTCGAGACGGAGGAGCGCGTGCCGCTCGGCGCCCGCGTGCGCGACGTCCGCGAGGCGCCTGACGGGTCGATCTACGTCCTGACAGAGCGCGATCGGGGCGGATCGCGCCTCCTGAGGCTGTCGCCGCGGCCGTGAGGCCGGCCGCGACCGCCCCGGTCGCCGGGACCGCCCCGGTCGCCGGGACCGTCCAGGTTTCGACAGGAACGGACCGGCCGCCGCGGCGGTTCGGCTCCCATGCCGGCCTGCCTGTCTCCCACCGTTCCGCCGCCCCGCCCGCCCGGCCTCGGGTCCGCGCTGAGCCGCAACCTCGGCGCGATGACGGACCGCTGACGCCGGGACGAGCAGCACGCGCCTGTCCAGGACAAGATCGCCGACGCCGTGACACGGTTCGCCGGCAGCATGGCCTTCGTGGTCGTGCACCTCGTCCTGTTCGGGCTCTGGGTGCCGATCAACCTCGGGCTCCTGTCGGTGGTCCCGCCCTTCGATCCCACCTTCGTGATCCTGGGAACGACCGCGTCCTGCGAGGCGATCTTCCTGTCGACCTTCGTGCTGATCAGCCAGAACAGGATGATGCAGGCCTCCGACAGGCGGGCGGATCTCGACCTTCAGATCAACCTCCTGTCGGAGCACGAGATCACGAGGCTGGTCGCGATGGTGGCAGCCGTCTCCGACAGGATGGGGATCGACGTGCGGGAGGACGGCGAGATCCACGAGCTCGAGAAGGATGTCGCTCCGGAAGCGGTGCTGGACGGGATCGAGCGCACGGAGGCCCGGGCGGCCCGGTTCAGGTAAGCACCGGTCTGTCATTCCGGGGCGGCGAAGCCGAGCCCGGAACCCACGAACGCCGACGCCTGTGATCGTGACGCCCGCTGATTCAGGGCTTCGATCGTCGGCGTCTATGGGTTCCGGGCTCGGCTTCGCCGCCCCGGAACGACAGTCGCGGCGTTCGAAACAGGGCGAAATCCCGCCTACAGCGACGACACGAGGTGTCCGCCGTCCACCGCGATGCAGCTCCCGGTCATCCAGCGCGAGGCGTCGGTCGCGAGGAGCAGGAACGCTCCGTCGAGATCGTCGGGCCGGCCGAGCCGGCGGGTCGGGATGCGGCGGATCAGGGCCAGCCCGGCCTCGGTCTCGAAGAAGCCTTCGTTGATCTCGGTCGCGATG
>CAXTKM010000143.1:0-1002 GCA_964244795.1 uncultured Enterovirga sp. | reverse complement strand
TGCCGTAGCGGGCCCATTCGAGCGCGTGGGCCGCCGTCATCTGGATCACGGCCGCTTTCGTCGCGGCATAGACCGACACCGCGCCCGCGACCCGGGTCCCGAGCACCGACGCGATGTTGACGATCGCGCCGCCCCGGCCGGCGTCCCGCCAGGCGCGCGCGGCCTCCGTCGCGACCAGGAAGACGCCCTTCAGGTTCGTGTCGACGACCGCGTCGTAGAGTTCCTCCGAGATGTCGAGCGCCGGCAGGCCGTCGGGGATGCCGGCATTGTTCACGACCACGTCGAGCGGTGCGGCCGCGTTCGCGCGCGCGATCGCGTCGTCGACCGAAGCGCGCTCGGTGACGTCGAGGTCGACGGCGTGAGCGCCCTCCGCGCCCAGCCGATGCAGCTCCTCGACGAGCTGCTCCAGCCTGTCGCGCCGCCGTGCGCCGACGGTCACGATCGCGCCCTGCCGGGCCGAGAGCTCGGCGAAGTGCCGGCCGAGGCCGCTCGACGCCCCCGTGACGAGGACGTGGCGCCCCCACAGCATCGCACCCAGGTCCACGTCGTCTCCTCCCGTTCGCGCCGACGCGTGTCTCAGGCCGCCTGCGGGGCGGATCGCGCCAGGAGCTGCGCGTTCGTGCGCTCCAGCCGCTGCGCGAGCTCGCGCATGACCGCGATCGACATCTGCGGGAACTGGGTCAGGAGCTCGATGAAGACGCGCCGATCGATCCGGAGCGCGGTCGAGGGCTCGGTCGCGACCACGGTCGCGCTCCGGGGCGTGTCAGACAGGATCGCCATCTCGCCGACGAGCGCGTTCCGGCCGAGCTCCGCGACCTTCACGTGACCGCCCGCGGCGTCGAGCACGACCTCGGCCTTGCCCTCCAGGATCACGTAGGCGGCGTCGGCCGAATCGCCCTGCGAGAAGAATTTCTGGCCGACCGCGAAGCGGATGCGCTCCGACGTGAAGGCCAGGAGCTTCAGGCGCGACGGCTCTATGTCCCGAAACATCGGGACCTGGCG
>CAXTKM010000142.1:0-10969 GCA_964244795.1 uncultured Enterovirga sp. | reverse complement strand
TGCCGCAGATCGAGGTCACGTTCGACATCGACGCGAACGGCATCGTCAACGTCCAGGCGAAGGACAAGGCGACCGGCAAGGAGCAGGCGATCCGGATCCAGGCCTCCGGCGGCCTCAGCGACGGCGACATCCAGCGCATGGTCAAGGAGGCCGAGGCGAACGCGGTCGAGGACAAGAAGCGCCGCGAGATGGTCGAGGCCCGCAATCAGGGCGAGGGGCTGATCCACGCGACCGAGAAGTCGGTGGCGGAGCACGGCGAGAAGGTCGCGGAGGCCGACAAGACCGCGATCACGGTCGCGATCGAGGGCCTGCGGGCCGCGCTTGCGGGCGAAGACCTCGAGGCCGTGAAAGCCAAGACGAACGACCTGATGCAGGCCTCGATGAAGCTCGGCGAGGCCATGTACCGGGCTTCCCAGGACGAGGGCCAGCCCTCGGCCGCGAACGAGCCCGGCGCGGCCGGCCCGAAGAAGGACGACGTCGTCGACGCCGACTTCCAGGAAGTCGACGCCGACAAGAAGAAGCGGGCCTGAAGGGAGCGAGCGGCGAATGGACGGGGCGGAGCCGTGATCGCGGTCACGCGCCATTTGCCACTCGCCATTCGCCTCTGAAGGCTCGATGCCATGTCGAAGCGTGATTATTATGAGGTGCTCGGCGTCGCGAGGACGGTGACCGAGGTCGAGCTTAAGGTCGGCTTCCGCAAGCTTGCGATGAAGTGGCACCCGGACAAGAATCCGGGCGATCCGCAGGCCGAGACCACGTTCAAGGAAATCAACGAGGCGTATCAGGTCCTCTCCGACCCGCAGAAGCGGGGTGCCTACGACAAGTTCGGCCACGCGGCGTTCCAGAACGGCGGCGGCCCTGGCAGCCCCGGATTCGGAAACGAGTTCGGCGACTTCATGTCGGACATCTTCGACACCTTCTTCGGCGATGCCCGGCAGCCGGGGCGGGGAGGTCGAAGCGCCGGCGGTCGCGAGCGCGGCCAGGATCTGCGCTACAACCTCGAGATCAGCCTGGAAGACGCCTTCCGGGGGCGCTCCGCCTCGATCACGGTCCCGACCTCGGCCACCTGCGAGGTGTGCTCCGGGACGGGCGCGAAGGCGGGCTCGAAGCCCCGCGCCTGCCCGACCTGCGGGGGCGCGGGTCGGGTCCGGGCCGCGCAGGGGTTCTTCTCGATCGAGCGCGCCTGCCCGAACTGCCACGGCCGGGGCGAGATCATCGACGACCCCTGCCCGAATTGCGGCGGCGCCGGGCGCGTCACGCGCGAGCGCACGCTCTCCGTCAACGTTCCGGCCGGAGTCGAGGACGGGACCCGAATCAGGATCTCGGGCGAAGGCGAGGCCGGCGTCCGGGGCGGCCCGACCGGCGACCTCTACATCTTCCTGTCGGTGAAGGGGCATCCCTTCTTCCAGCGCGACGGGGCCGACCTCTACTGCCAGGTGCCGATCTCTCTAGTGACGGCCGCGCTCGGCGGCGAGTTCACGGTCCCGACGCTGGACGGGACGGACGCCAAGGTAAAGGTTCCGGAGGGCACGGCGTCGGGCAAGCAGTTCCGGCTCCGGCAGAAGGGCATGTCCGTCCTGCGCTCGCGCGATGTCGGGGATCTCTACATCCAGGTCGCCGTCGAGACCCCGCAGAACCTCACCCGGCGGCAGCGCGAGCTCCTCTTGGAGTTCGAGCGCGAGTCTTCGGGCGACACACACCCGGAAAGCAGTGGGTTTTTCGCGCGCCTGCGCGATTTCTTCGACGGGATCGGTGGATCAAGTCGCGCCTAGAATGCTTTAAGGGTATGGCCACGCTTTGCGACGGTCGTGTGAACAGGGGTTTCGGGGGTGCTGCAGCTGTCGCAGAGTCGCTCGTCGCGCAAGCCGTTGCGGGGGCGCGAGCGCTTGGAGGACGAGGCACGGTTCCTCCGCTCCTGGTTCGAGCGTCCGCTCGTTACCGGCGCCGTCACGCCGTCGAGCCGCTACCTCGCCGATGCCATGGCGTCGTATGTCCACCCGCGTCGCTCCGGACCGATCGTCGAGCTCGGGCCCGGCACCGGTCCCGTGACGGACGCATTGATCCGGCGCGGGATCGAGCAGGAGCGCCTCGTCCTGGTCGAGTTCAACCCGGACTTCTGCCGACTCCTGAAACGACGCTTTCCGCGCGCGACGATCGTGCAGGGCGACGCCTATGAGGCCGGGACCGTCCTGTCCGACGTTCTGAGGGAGCCTTGTGCGGGATTCCTGTCGAGCCTGCCCCTGCTCACGAAGCCTCTCGAGCATCGGCTCGAGCTCCTGGCAGCGGCGCACGACATGCTGCACCCGGACGCGCCCTTCGTGCAGTTCACCTATGGCATGAAGCCGCCGATCCCGCTCCGGGCCGACCTCTACACCGCGACGCCGTCCGAGCGCGTGTGGCTCAACTTCCCCCCGGCCAGGGTGTGGGTGTACCGGCGGCCTTGAAAAAGGTCGGCTTCAGCGTAGAGGGCATAGCAAGACAGCCCTAACGGGTCTGCGACGATACCGCTTGGCTTCCCGGCGCTCGCATCGGACGGTATCGACGATCTGATCCCACTTCTCAGCGCCGATTGGCAAAAGCGGACGTCGAGCACGGTCTCGACCGCGGACCAAGCCGACAGGACGTCACCAGAGCCGCTTGATTCCGAACCGATCGAAGCTCGTCTCGTTCGACGCGAGGGTGAGGTCGTCGAGAAGCGCCTGGGCGATCAGCATGCGGTCGAACGGATCGCGATGCGTTCCGGCGAGGCGGCCCGCGGTTTCGGCATGTGCCATGGTGATCGGAAGGGGTTGGAAGCCGCGACGACCGATATGTCCCTGGACGTCAGCAGCGAACACGTCCGCGCCGGGCAGCTTGCCGAGACGATGCTTCGTCGTGATCTCCCAGGCCGACGCTGCGCTGACATAGACCTCGTTCAGATCGTCATCGAAGGCCTGCCGAACCGCGTGCGGCAGGTTCTTGCCTCCGAGGACGTACCAGAGCAGCGCATGAGTATCGGCAAGGAGCTTCAATTTCCCTCCCAAGCGCGAAGCTCGTCCTCGGGAAGGGGCTCAAAGAAGCGGTCGTCCACCGTGAACATTCCTATCATCGATCCGAACTCGCGTCTCGGACGCGTCTCGGCCGCCACCAGCTTCGCCACCGGCTTCCCGCGCCGCGTGATGACCACTGTAGCCCCGGCCTCGACCCGGACCAGCAGCCGCGACAGGTGCGTCTTCGCCTGGTGGACGGATACCTCGATCGCTTGGGGGCCGTACGGATCCTGGGGCGCTTCCGAAAAACCCTCCGCGCTTGCCGGCATGGTCGCCTCCTGTTAGCCAACGAACTTAGTCCAGTCGATGCACGACGACAAGGAGGAATGGACGATGGCGAAGGGTTACTGGATCGCGCGCGTCGATGTCC
This sequence comes from uncultured Enterovirga sp., assembly GCA_964244795.1. Classification (GTDB taxonomy): domain Bacteria; phylum Pseudomonadota; class Alphaproteobacteria; order Rhizobiales; family Beijerinckiaceae; genus Enterovirga. The sequence continues at coordinate 7,570 of CAXTKM010000142.1, read as the reverse complement.
GCGACACCGAGAGCTACAAGGGCTACGTCGCCTCGAACGGGGAGGCCTTCGCGAAGTTTGGAGGCCGCTTCCTGGTGCGGGGCGGGGCTTTCGAGAACCCCGCCGGCGCGGCCCGCGAGCGGAACGTCGTGCTCGAGTTCCCCTCCTACCAGGCCGCGCTCGATTGCTGGGGATCCGAAGAATATCAGGCCGCGAAGGCGAAGCAGCGCGGCGGCGCGGACATGGATGTCGTGATCATCGAGGGCTACGACGGCCCGCAGCCGGGGTGACGCGTCCGCTCACGCCGTCTTGTCGAACAGCTCCCGCCCGATCAGCATCCGCCGGATCTCGCTAGTGCCGGCGCCGATCTCGTAGAGCTTCGCGTCGCGGAGCAGCCGGCCGGTCGGGTAGTCGTTGATGTAGCCGTTGCCGCCGAGCAGCTGGATCGCGTCGAGCGCGCATTGCGTCGCCTTCTCGGCCGCGTAGAGGATCGCGCCCGCCGCGTCCTCGCGGGTCGTCTCGCCCCGGTCGCAGGCTTTCGCGACCGCGTAGACATAGGCCTTGCAGGCGTTCGTCGTGACGTACATGTCCGCAACCTTGCCCTGCACGAGCTGAAACGTGCCGATCGGCTGGCCGAACTGCTTCCGGTCGTGGATGTAGGGCATCACGACGTCGAGGCAGGCCTGCATGATCCCGAGGGGGCCGGCCGCCAGGACCGCGCGCTCGTAGTCGAGGCCGGACATCAGGATGCCGACCCCGCGCCCGACCTCGCCGAGAACGTTCTCCTCGGGCACCTCGCACTCCGCGAACACGAGCTCGCAGGTGTCGGAGCCCCGCATGCCGAGCTTGTCGAGCTTCTGGTGCGTCGAGAAGCCGGCCATGCCCTTCTCGATCAGGAACGCCGTCACGCCGCGGGGGCCGGCATTCGGGTCCGTCTTCGCGTAGACGACCAGCGTCTCGGCCTCGGGCCCGTTCGTGATCCACATCTTCGAGCCATTCAGGACGTAGCGATCGCCCCGCTTCTCGGCCCGGGTCCTCATCGAGACGACGTCCGAGCCGGAGCCGGACTCGGACATCGCGAGCGCGCCCACATGCTCGCCCGAGATCAGCTTCGGCAGATAGCGCCGCTTCTGCTCGGCGGAGCCGTTCCGGCGGATCTGGTTCACGCAGAGGTTCGAATGCGCGCCGTAGGACAGCCCGACCGAGGCGGACGCCCGCGAGACCTCCTCCATGGCGACGACGTGCTCGAGATAGCCGAGCCCCGTCCCGCCCAGCTCCTCCTCGACCGTGATCCCGTGCAGCCCGAGCGCGCCCATGCGGGGCCAGAGGTCGCGCGGAAAGGTGTTCGTCCGGTCGATCTCGGCCGCCCGGGGTGCGATCTCGGCGGTGGCGAAATCCCGGACGGTCTCGCGGATCGCGTCCGCGGTCTCGCCGAGGTCGAAGTTGAAATCGCGCGCTGCGTTCGGGAACATCGGGGTCTCCTCGGAGACCGGACCGTATCTCAAGGGCCGGGCCGTTGTCAGCGCGAGAGCGCCCGCCGCGGTGACGCGAGACGACCTAGCCCCGGACGCCGTCCTTCATCCCACGGATCAGCTTCGCGTAGACCTTCGCGGCCGCCTCGGCCTTCGTGACCACGCTGTCCTTGTTCGCGTCGAGACCCGCGTTCTGCTTGAAGGCTTTGCTGGGTGCCTGAAAGATGACGAAAGCCTCCGGCTTGCCGACGGCCTTCGGCCAGAGGATCGTCATGTAGACGTCGGACAGCGTCTTCATGCGACCTTTGTAGGGCGCGAGGTACATGTCGACGTAGGCGAGCTGCGCGACCGCGTCCATGGCAGCGAGAGCGGCGGTCGAGGTGCCGAGACCTTTCGCGGTCTTCGGCATGAACTGGATGAGGCCGGTCGCGCCCGAGACCGGGTTGACGACGTTCGGGCTGAAGCGCTCGCCCGTCTCGAAAGCCATGGCGGCCATCAGGAAGCTCGGATCGCATCCGAGCTTGGCGGAGATGGCGAGGACGGCGTCCTTGAAACCGGGACCGATGTTCTTGTGCCGTCCGAATGCAACCTCCTGCATCGCTCTCCTCCCCGTCTTGAGACTTAAGATTGCAAGAAACGGGACGTGGTCGCAACCTGAAATAGAGCCTTGGGCATCGCGACGAGCAGCCGACGAGACGGGGACGCGCGGCGGGATCGCGGCTCTCGCCGGACCGATGGCGACCGGCGTCCCGCCACGGATCCGCGGCCGACCAGCCGGTCGCGGGACGGGAAACGACAGGTGGATCGGGACGCCGCCATTCGGTCGGTTTCGTCATCCGTCCGTCACGCAAGGGGCGTTGAACAAGGTCGGTCCGGAGCCGCACGCATGAGCACCACAGCCTTCTCGATCGATCCGCCAGCCGCGCCCTCCGTGTCCGCGGGCAGGCCGAAGCTCGATCATCCCGTGACACCCCTGACGGTGCTCGCCTTCGCGGCCGTCATCGGGATCGGGCTCGTCTATGTTGCCTACAGCATCTACGCCGACGTCGAGGCGACCGGCGCGTCGCCCGCGACCTATCTCCCCTACCTGCTCCTCTTCGTGGCGCTCCTGATCGCGCTCGGGTTCGAGTTCGTGAACGGGTTCCACGACACGGCGAACGCCGTCGCGACGGTGATCTATACCCACTCCATGCCGGCGAACTTCGCCGTCGTGTGGTCCGGGTTCTTCAATTTCCTCGGCGTCCTGGTGTCCAGCGGCGCGGTCGCGTTCGGGATCGTCAGCCTGCTGCCGGTCGAGCTCATCCTCCAGGTCGGCTCCTCGGCCGGGTTCGCGATGGTCTTCGCGCTCCTGATCGCGGCCATCATGTGGAACCTCGGCACCTGGTACCTCGGCCTGCCGGCCTCGAGCTCGCACACGCTCATCGGCTCGATCATCGGGGTCGGGGTCGCGAACGCCCTGATGCGAGGGCAGAGCGGCACCTCGGGCGTGGATTGGTCCAAGGCGACCGAGATCGGCTACGCCCTCCTGCTCTCGCCGCTGTTCGGCTTCTGCGCCGCCGGCGCTCTCCTGCTCGCGCTGAAATTCCTGGTCAAGAATCCCGCGCTCTACGCCGAGCCCAAGGGCAACCAGCCGCCGCCGTGGTGGATTCGCGGGATCCTGATCTTCACCTGCACCGGCGTCTCGTTCGCGCACGGCTCGAACGACGGCCAGAAGGGCATGGGCCTCATCATGCTGATCCTGATCGGGACGGTGCCGACGGCCTACGCGCTGAACCGCACGCTTCCGGACAGCGCCCTCGGGCAGTTTCGCGCGACCTCGCAGGCCGCCGCAGAGGTGATCGAGAAGCAGGCCTTCGGCTACAGCGTGATCGGCAATCCCCGCCCCGCGGTCACCCTCTACGTGTCGAAGCACGAGATCAGCGGCGCGACGTACCCTTCGCTCGCCGCGCTCGTGAAGGAGGTGAACCAGGAGGTCGACCGTTACGGCAGCCTCTCGAAGGTGCCCGCTGCCGCGGTCGGCAACACGCGAAACGACATGTACCTGATCTCGGAGGCGATCCGGTTCCTGGGCAAGGACAAGGAAAGCAACCTCACGGCCCAGGATGTCGGCGTCCTGAACGCCTACAAGGGCTCCCTCGACAGCGCGACGAAGTTCATCCCCCTCTGGGTGAAGGTCGCGGTCGCCTTGGCGCTCGGGCTCGGCACCATGATCGGCTGGAAGCGGATCGTCGTCACCGTCGGCGAGAAGATCGGCAAGACGCACCTGACCTATGCCCAGGGTGCGTCGGCCGAGCTCGTCGCCATGGGGACGATCGGGGCGGCCGACATCTTCGGGCTGCCCGTCTCGACGACGCACGTCCTCTCCTCGGGCGTCGCCGGCACGATGGCCGCGAACAGGTCCGGGCTGCAATTCGCCACCATCCGCAACCTCCTGATGGCCTGGGTCCTGACCCTTCCGGCCGCCATCCTCCTGTCCGGCAGCCTCTACTGGGTGTTCTCCCACATCTTCTGACGGGAGCTGTGGCCATGCCGACGAGCGTCGTCGACCGGGCCATGTCCGGCCCGGACCCGGCCGTGTCCGGGCCGGACCCGGCCGTGGCACAGCCCCGGATGCAAGGCCTCGTCTGGGCCTTCGCCTTCGACGACGAGGGCCGGGGCGAGCTCTTGGCGGACCAGGAGGCCGCGTCGAGGGTCGCGGCCCATGCCGGTCGAGTCTGGCTTCATTTCAACCTGACCGATACCCGCGCCCGGGACTGGATCGCGACTCACGCGCCGATCTGCGCAGGCGCCCGCGAGATGCTGCTGTCGCTCGATCAGCGCCAGCAGATCGCCACGCATGACGGCGAGATCTCCGGCGTCGTGAGCGACTTCCACATGGAGTTCGACGCCGGCCGGACGCTCGAGATCGGCCGTCTGCGCTTCGCGCTGTCCGAACGCCTGATCGTCTCGGCCCGGCATCATCCCCTGCAATCCGTCGAGCGCATCAGGGACGAGCTCGGCCAAGGCCGACGTATCCCCGAGATCGGCCTGTTCCTCGAGCTGGTCGTCGACGGGTTCCTGTCCGCCACGAGCGAGACCGTGGCCGGGTTCGCGGACGAGCTCGACGGGATCGAGGACGCGATCCTGGGCGACGGCGCCCGGGTCGCGGAGCCGCGGGTCGGCGCGATCCGACGGGCCTCCCTCCGCCTGCACCGCGAGATCACGCCGCTTCAGGCTGCGCTCAGACGGCTCGGCGAGGCTCCGGCGGACGGACCCGACCTGCATCGCGTCGTGGTCAGGACCGCCGCCCGCCTGGTCTCGCGCCTCGACGCGGCCGATCACGACCTGCACACGATCGGCGAGCGGTGCCGGCTGATCCGCGACGAGCTCGCGGCCCTCGCGTCCGCGCAGACGAACCGCCAGCTCTACAGCCTCTCCGTCCTGACCGCGCTGTTCCTGCCCGCGACCCTGGTCAGCGGCCTCTTCGGGATGAACGCGAAGGACCTGCCGTTCCTCCAGACGGATGGCGGCTTCTGGTACGCGGCGGCGATCGCGCTCACGGCGACCTGCCTCGTCCTCGCGTTCCTCCACCGCCAGGGCGTGCTGCGCTCCGGTTGACGGCCGAGCAGACAGGACGGACGCGAGAACCGGCGCGCTCTAGCCGCAGCCGAAGCGGGCGTCGCAGCCTGTCTGGGCGAAGGCGGCCCATTCCGATTCCGATCCGTAGAACACGTTCCGGTCGACCGCGCCCGCGATCCCGGGCACGCGCCCCGTCGTCGTGTACTGCCAGAGCGTCCATGTGCGGTTGGCGTAGCGCACGTGCGGCTCGGCCGCGGTCGAGCGGATCCAGTGCGCGTGGCCCAGGAACTGGCCCTCCAGGATCTCCTCGTGGAACGTGATGTCGGTGTAGATGATCGGGCGCTTGCCGGTATGCGCCTCCATCTCGCGCAGCATCACGCGGATCATGCCGAGCGCCTTCTCGCGGCTCACCTTGCGCGGGCAGGTCCGGGACTCGCCGTTCCACTCGACGTCGAGGACGGGCGGGAGCGCGGAGCCGTCGCGCGGCACGACCTGCCTGAACCAGGCCGCCTGGTCCTCGGCCGGCCGGCACCAGAACATGAAGTGGTAGGCGCTGCGCGCGACGCCGGCCTGGCGGGCGGCGGTCCAGTTCTCGATGAACATCGGGTCGACATGGTCGCCGCCCTCCGTCGCCTTGATGAAGGCGAAGCGCTTGCCCGACGCCGCGACCGAGGCCCAGTCGATCCGCTTCTGCCAGCGGGACACGTCGATCCCGTGGATCGGCAACGCATGCGCGGCCGCGACCGCCGGATGGGGCCGCGCGTCGCCGAGCCTGTCATAGGCGACCTGCCGGGAGCATGAGGCGAACGTCAGGGTCAGACCCACGACGAGGGCCGTCCTGATGCCGGCCCATGGCCACCCGGTTCCGCGCAACGCGAACAGCATCGATCCAGCCCCGATACGCAACTCAGAGCCTTAAGCGATGCGCCCCGGAGCGTTAACGGGCGTTTGACGCGGCTGAACCACGTCGCGAAAACCTGTTGCCCCAGAGCGACATGAGTCCTTGAAAGGACGGAGGAGCGGGCGCGCCGAACGTTTCGGAGCACGCCGTCGTTCTCAAGAACGAACCCGGCTTGTCCTCCCTCCGGGTTTGCAGACTTGGCCCTGGTCGCGTTCTCGCGCCAGGGTCCTTTGCGTCGATCACGCCTGGACCGAGACCCGGTTTCGACCGTCCCGCTTGGCGGCGTAGAGAGCAGCGTCCGCGCTCTTCAAAAGCCGGTCGATGGCGCCCTCGCCGTGCTCGAGCTCCGCGCACCCGATGCTGATCGTCACCGGAACCGGCGCCCCGTCGAGCACGGGGCAAAGCGACGAGACCTCTCGCCGCAGCAGCTCCCCGATGCTGCGGGCCCCCTCGAGAGACACGGTCGGCAAGACGACGGCGAATTCCTCCCCGCCCACCCGGCCGACGATGTCGATGCTCCGGAGGCTTCTCCTGAAGACTGCCGCGACCGCCTCGAGCACCGTGTCGCCGGCCGCGTGACCATACGTGTCGTTCACGCCCTTGAAGTGGTCGAGATCGATCATGAGACAGGAGATCGGCTGCTTGAAGCGTCGGGACCGCATCAGCTCGCTCTCCGCGAGCTCGAAGAAGCGCGCCCGGTTCAAGACGCCCGTGAGCTGGTCCGTCGTGAGGAGGCGCCGGATCTCCTCGCTGCTCGTCTTGTTCTCGGTGACGTCGCGCAGCACGACCGAGAACCCGAGGATGCCTCCGGTCCTGTCCTCGAGCGCGGAGACGAGGCTCTGGCACCAGTAGCGGGAGCCGTCCTTCTTGCGGCGCCAGCCCTGGTCGATGTGCCAGCCCTCGCGCCGCGCGAAATCGACCTGCTGCAGGGCCCGGCCCTGAACGGCTTCGTCCGGGAGGTAGAAGACGTTCATGGTCCGGCCGACGACCTCGTCCGGGGTGTGGCCCGTCTGGCGCTCGCCGCTCTTGTTCCAGGAGCTGATGCGGCCGTTCGCGTCGAGCGACAGGAGGGCGAAGTCGTTCACCCCCGCGAGCATGAGCGAGAACCAGGATTCCGTCTGGGCGAGGCGGCGCTCCTGCGCGACCTGCTCCGAGACGTCAGTCAGGACCACCATCAGCCTGGTCGCGTCGACCTTGATGACGGTGCAGGCCAGGATCCGCGGGGTCCGATCCGTCGACTGGCCGACGTGAAGGCGTCGGCCATCGCAGACGACGCCGCGCGGCTCCGCGAAAGCCGACACCATGAACCGCAGGTCGGGCGCGCAATCCTCCAGCGCGAGGAAGAGGTTCGTCAGGGACTGCGCGCCCGCGATCGGGATCAGGAGCTGGGCCGCCAGCGGATTCATGATGTTGATCTCGCCCTCGGACGACAGCTCCATCAGGCCGACCGGCGCGACGTAGAGGAACTCGAGCAGCGCCTCGTTTTCCGCGGCGAGATCCGGAGCCCCGGCGTGCGGCGTGACGTCGCCCATCAGCGCAGGATCAGGATATAGCGCCGGACCGCGCTCGCGCTCCTCAGCATCCTGAGCTTCACCGGAGTGGGCCTCATGCGGAGCGTCAGCACGTAGTCGATCGTGGCGTCGAGCTCGGGCTCGTCGTC
>CAXTKM010000141.1:0-11077 GCA_964244795.1 uncultured Enterovirga sp. | reverse complement strand
CGAGAACAACCAGGACATCTCCTCCCTCGTCGGCAAGGTCGACATCCGCCGGCTGGAGACGCTGAGCCAGGCGGATCCGGATGCGTACTCCTACTCGGGCGGCCTCAACCGGGCCAACCAGGGCGTCCTCGAATTCGTCGAGATGTTCAAGGCGCCGATCAAGATGCTCCACCCGCTGCTCACCGCGACCCAGGAGGGCAACTACATCGGGACGGAGAACATCGGGGCGATCCCGTTCACCGGGATCGTCCTCGCGCACTCGAACGAGAGCGAGTGGCAGAGCTTCCGGTCGAACCGCAACAACGAGGCCTTCATCGACCGCATCTCGGTGATCAAGGTGCCCTATTGCCTGCGGGCCTCCGAGGAGCAGCTCATCTACGAGAAGCTGATCAGCGGCTCCGAGCTCGCCGACGCCAAGTGCGCGCCCGCGACGCTCGAGATGCTGGCCCGGTTCTCGGTCCTGTCGCGGCTGCGCGAGCACCCGAACTCGAACCTGTTCTCGAAGATGCGGGTCTACGACGGGGAGAGCCTGCGCGAGGTCGATCCGCGCGCCCGCTCCATGCAGGAATACCGCGACGGCGCGGGCGTCGACGAGGGGATGGACGGGATCTCGACCCGGTTCGCCTTCAAGGTCCTGGCCGCGACCTTCAACCACGACACGAACGAGATCTCGGCCGATCCCGTCCACCTCATGTACGTGCTCGAGCAGGCGATCCGCCGCGAGCAGTTCCCGAACGAGACCGAGAAGCGCTATCTCGAGTTCATCAAGGCCGACCTCGCGCCGCGCTACGCCGAGTTCATCGGCAACGAGGTGCAGAAGGCCTACCTCGAATCCTATCACGACTACGGGCAGAACATGTTCGACCGCTACGTCGACCATGCGGATGCCTGGATCGAGGACCAGGACTTCAAGGACCCGGACACCGGCCAGCTCCTCAACCGCGAGCTCCTGAACCAGGAATTGACCAAGGTCGAGAAGCCGGCCGGGATCGCGAACCCGAAGGACTTCCGGAACGAGGTCGTGAAGTTCTCGCTCCGGGCGCGGGCCCAGAACTCCGGCCGCAACCCGTCCTGGACCAGCTACGAGAAGGTCCGCGAGGTCATCGAGCGCCGGATGTTCAGCCAGGTCGAGGACCTCCTGCCGGTCATCAGCTTCGGGTCGAAGAAGGACGGCGAGAGCGAGAAGAAGCACAACGAGTTCGTCAGCCGGCTCGTCGCGCGCGGATACACGGAGCGGCAGGTCAGGAGGCTGGTGGAATGGTATATGCGGGCGAAGCAGGCGGGCTGATGGGGACCGGGCCTTAGGCGAGAGCCGATGCAGATCATCGACCGGCGGCTGAACCAGGGCGGAAAGAGCCTCGAGAACCGGCAGCGCTTCCTGCGGCGGGCGAAGGCGCTCGTCCGCCAGGCCGTTCGCGACGATTCCGGCGAGCGCGGCATCCGGGAGATGGATGGCGGCGGCGAGGTGTCGATCCCGGTGGGCGGCGTCCGCGAGCCGCGGCTCCGCCACCAGGAGGGCGGCGGCAAGCGGGAGGACGTGCTGCCGGGGAACAAGAAGTTCGTCGCCGGCGACACGATCCCGAAGCCGCCCGGCGGGGCCGGCGGGGGTCGCGGGTCGGCGGGAAGCCCGGACGGCGAGGGCGAGGACGATTTCCGCTTCGTCCTCACCCGCGACGAGTATCTCGACCTCTTCCTCGAGGATCTCGAGCTGCCCGACCTCGCGAAGCGGCGGCTCGCCTCGGTCGAGGTCCAGACCCCTCAGCGCGCGGGCTATTCCGTCACGGGATCGCCCGCGAACCTCTCGGTCGGCCGCACCATGCGGAACAGCCTGTCGCGGCGCTTCGCGCTCCGGCGCCCGAAGGGAGAGGCCGTGGCGGCGCTGGAAGCCGAGCTCGCGGGCCTCGGCCCGGCCGAGGAGGACCGGCGCGCGGCGGTCATCGCGGAGCTGGAGAGCCTCCGGGCCCGGATGCGCCGGGTCCCCTATATCGACCCGATCGACATCCGCTACCGGCGCTTCCAGTCGGTCCCGAAGCCGGTCGCCCAGGCGGTCATGTTCTGCCTGATGGACACCTCGGCCTCGATGACCGAGCCGCTGAAGGATCTCGCGAAGCGGTTCTTCGCGCTCCTCTACCTCTTCCTCAGCCGCCGCTACCGGCACGTCGACGTCGTGTTCATCCGGCACACCGACCGGGCCGAGGAGGTGGACGAGGACACCTTCTTCCACTCCCGCGACACGGGCGGGACCGTGGTCTCGAGCGCGCTGGAGGAGCTCGTCCGGGTCGTCGCGGCCCGCTATCCGGTCGAGGACTGGAACATCTACGCCGCCCAGGCCTCGGACGGCGACAACTCGCCCTCGGACCAGGAGAAGACGAGCCTTCTCCTCCGGACCGGCGTCGTGCCGCTCTGCCAGTACCTCGCCTATATCGAGGTCGGCCGGGAGGAGGGCGGCGTCGGCTTCATGCCGCGCTCGACAGAGCTGTGGCGCAGCTACGAGGCGCTGGCCGGCCAGAACCCGCACGTCGCGCTGTGCCGCGTGACCCGGCCCGGCGAGATCTATCCGGTCTTCCGCAAGCTCTTCGAGCGCAAGGCCGGCCCCCTGGAGCGCGCCGCGCCATGAGCTGCGCGCCATGAGCCGTGGGCCGCTGCTCTACGAGGGCCGGGACTGGAGCTTCGACACGATCCGGCGCGTGCATGACGCGCTGGCGATCGTCGCCCGCGACGACCTCGGGCTCGACACCTATCCGAACCAGATCGAGGTGATCACGGCCGAGCAGATGCTCGACGCCTATTCGTCGGTCGGCATGCCGCTCTTCTACAAGCATTGGTCGTTCGGAAAGCACTTCGCCCATCACGAGGCCGTCTATCGGCAGGGCATGCGGGCGTTGGCCTACGAGATCGTCATCAATTCCGATCCCTGCATCAGCTACGTCATGGAGGAGAACACCGCCACGATGCAGGCGCTGGTCATCGCGCATGCGGCCTTCGGGCACAATCATTTCTTCAAGAACAACTACCTGTTCCGGCAATGGACGGACGCGAAGGGCATCGGGCATTACCTGGGCTTCGCCAAGCGCTACATCGCCGAATGCGAGGGGCGCTACGGCGAGGCCCGGGTGGAGCGGCTGCTCGACGCGGCGCACAGCCTGATGAGCCACGGGGTCCATCGCTCGCTCGGCCGCCGCAAGCCCGACCTCCAGTCGGAGGACCGGCGCGAGCGCGACCGCCGCGCCCATGGCGAGCAGGTCTACGACGACCTGTGGCGGACCGTGCCCCGCAAGGGCGGCAAGGCCGTCGTCAGCGCGGACGAGGCGAGGCGGCGCGCCCTGCTCGAGCTGCCGCAGGAGAACATCCTCTACTTCCTCGAGAAGACCGCCCCTCGGCTGGAGCCCTGGCAGCGCGAGATCATCCGGATCGTCCGGCTGATCGCGCAGTACTTTCATCCGCAGGGCCAGACCAAGCTGATGAACGAGGGCTGTGCCACCTATTGCCACCACCGGATGATGAACCGCCTCCACGAGACGGGACAGATCGACGAGGGCTCCTTCATGGAGTTCCTCGTCTCGCACACGAACGTCGTGACCCAGCCCGATTTCGACGATCCACGCTTCGGGGGCATCAACCCCTACGCGCTGGGCTTCGCCATGATGGCGGACATCGAGCGGATCTGCACGACCCCGACCGAAGAGGACCGGGCCTGGTTCCCGGACATCGCCGGGCGCGGCGACGAGATGGGGGTGCTTCGGCACGTCTGGGCGAACTACCGTGACGAGAGCTTCGTCGCCCAGCATCTCAGCCCCCACCTGATGCGGCGCTGGCGGCTGTTCCAGCTGAACGACGGCGGCGAGGGCGATCGCGACCTGCGGGTGGACGCGATCCACGACGAGGCCGGCTACCGGCGGGTCCGGCGCGCGCTGTCCCGTCACTACGACAGCGCGTCGAAGGACCCGGACATCCAGATCGTCGACGTCGACCTCGCGGGCGACCGGCGCCTCGCACTCCGGCATTTCGTCCGGGACGGCATCCCGCTCGCGGAGCGGGACGCCGAGGAGGTCCTCCAGAACCTCGCCGACCTCTGGGGCTACGACGTCCACTGGGAGGAGGTCGCTCCCGACGGCACGGTGCTGAAGTCCCGCAAGGTCGCAGCCAGGGCGATGATCCTGTCCGATTCCGCGGGGGCGCCGCGATAGGCGGGATGATTCCCGTCGTCATGACGGGAAGCGTGAGCGGCGAAGCAACCCGGTGGCGGCCGGCTCGGACCTCTGGGTCGCTTCGCTGCGCTCGCGATGACGGAGGGCTCCGTCGCGGCCACCGCGTCCCTTCATCCAGAGCGTCGTGATCGACCAATCCGTGTCATCTCCGGCCGGAGCGAAGCTCCGGGGAAGGGGATCCAGGGCCACAGCGGGCCGGCTCTGGATCCCCTTCCCGGTTGCTCCGCAACCGCCGCGGACGATATCGCGAGCCACGAAAGCTCAACCGCCGCCCTCCTTGTCCAGTCGCAGATACAGATAGCGGAGGTGGCCGCTCCGGTGCAGGTCGCGGAGCACCGACGCGCCGGTCGGGGGAGCCGCCGTCCGGCCGGACTCGGCCGGCACGATCGTGTGGTAGCTCGGCCAGGTGTTCGCGGTCGCGTCGATCAGGGCGGCCCGGAAGCCCGCCTCGCCGGCCGCGCGGACGAGATCCCGCGGCTGCATCCATTTCCAGGGCCAGGGGCCGTAATCCCGTTCGAGCGCCGCCACGGTCCCGTCCGGCAGGTCGTCGGGGCGGGTCAGGGCGACGTCGCTGATCACGAGCCTGCCTCCGGGACGCAGGACCCTGGCCGCCTCTTCCAGGAAGACGCGCCGGCTCGCGAAGTGGAAGGCGGCCTCGACGCAGATCGCGCGCTCGAAGGCTCCGTCCCGGAAGGGAAGCGAGCACGCATCCGCCACGACCTGGGCCGGGGCCGGCCTTCGGCCGCCGAGGCTGCGGCCCGCCGCGATCTGGCGCTCGTCGATGTTCAGCCCGACCACGTGGGCATGGCGCTCCATCCTGCGGATCACGCGGCCCGTGCCGCCGAGGCCGTTCGCGACGTCGAGCACGCTGTGTCCCGGCAGGACGCCGAGAAGCTCGACCAGATGCTCGCTCATGCGCTCCTGGGCGGCCGCGAAGGTCCGGCGCGCCTCCTGGCGCCCGACCCCGTCCGGCCGGTCCCAGTGGCCGAGATGGACGTGCTCGATCGCGGCCCCGGCCGCGACCGCGCGCAGGAAGGCGTCGACATAGGGGGCCCGGCGCTTCACGGGTCCGGGCTCACGGTCTCTCAGCCCCAGCACAGGATCTCGTCCCGGCCTTTCGATCGCGCCATGAAGGAGCACGCGGTCCAGCGCGAGCGGCCGCCCGCAACCGGCGTCACGTGATGGAGGTAGCGGCCGGAGCGCAGGAGCACCATCGTGCCGGCCTCGACCGGAAACCCCTGCCGGGCGAAGCCCGCGAGGTCCGGCTTCGGGGCGTCGCGGTCTCGGTTCACGAAGCGGTCGCCCCAGCTCTCCGCCTCCGCGTCGAAGACCTCGAGAAAGCCGCCGGATTCGGCGGCCGCGAGCGTCAGCACGAAGGAGAACAGGTCGCCCTCGATCTGGGGCTCGAGTCCGCGCAGGCTCGGCCGCGCCCGCTGCTCGTTGTCGAAATGGGGCGGGATGTAGCCGCCCTCGCGATGCTCCCGGATCGTCGTGATCATGTAGGAGCCGGACCCGTTCGGGGCGGCAGGAGCCCGGACCCGCCGCCGCCCGTCGATCGTGGAGAGGAGCTTCAGGACGCGGCCGTCGAAGCCGCCATGGGGCCTGAGCAGCGCCTCGAGGCTCCGGGCGAAGCGCGGGCTCGCGTCCCGGTAGGTCCGGAGGTCCGGATCGGCGAGATTGAGGTTCATGCCGTAGAACGACGACCGGAACGGCGTCGGGAACGACGATGTCGGGAAATCATGGATGTTGCTTGCGAGATCGCCTACGATCCTCGCGCATTCGCCAGCGGTGAAGACGTCGTGGATCACGACAGCTTGGATCTCGTCCGCGCGCAGGCGGGTCAGGGCATCGGGATGAGACGACGCGTCGGAGGCCGCGAAGGCCAGGGTCTTGAGGAAGCTCATCGGCGACCCTTCGCCCGTGGCTCGGCGGGGCTCGCGCCTGGGATAATGCGGCCGTGGGCCGGAGCGCAACCGCCGTCTCGGGACGGCCGGTCGCCCTTCTGTCGGTGAGAAAGTCCGTGCCGCCCCGTTCCCGCCAGCGCCGCATCGCGCTCGTCTGCCTGACCCCGCGGCCCGACACGGACGAGCTCGGCCATCTGCGCCTGCCGAGCTTCGGCATCCGGCGCATCCATGCGGCGATCGTCGGCGATCCCGAGCTCGCCGGCACCGAGGTCGTGGTGGTCGACCGGGGCCGCCCGGAGGCGCGCGGCTACGTGGACGAGATCCTGGCGCTCGAGCCCGATCTCGTCGGGTTCTCGATCTACGTCTGGTCGGCGCCCCTCATGGTCGAGGTCGCGCGCCGGCTGAAGGCGCGCCGGCCCGGGCTGCCGATCATCTTCGGAGGGCCGTCGGCCCGCTCCGCCTTCTTCGACCTCGAACCCTACAGCCCGGCCGGAGCCTATCTCGACGCGGTCGCGGAGGGCGACGGCGAGGAGATCATCCGGGACGTCGCGAAGCTTCCGACCTTCGCGCGCTCCGAGTGGGAGGCCGTGCCCGGCCTGACATTGCCGGCCGGGGAGGGCTGGTTCCGGACGAAGCGCCGGCCGACGATCGCCTCGCTCGACCTGATCGCCTCCCCCTACCGGCACGGCCTGATGGCGCCGGGCGGGGTCGCCTACCTGGAAACCTTCCGGGGCTGCCCGCTGTCCTGCCGGTTCTGCGAATGGGGCTCGAAGGAGAACACGAAGTCGGCCTTCTCGGCCGATTACGTCGCGCGCGAGCTGGAGATGTTCCGGAGCAACAAGGCTCCCGCCGTGTTCCTGCTCGATGCCGGCCTGAACCTGAACATCGGCGCGTTCCGGAACCTCAGGCTCGCGAACCAGCGGAGCGGCTTCCTCAAGGAGACGCTGTTCTGGGCCGAGATCTACCCCTCCGTCGTGCGCGACGAGCACCTCGCGTTCCTGGGCGAGATCGGGACCGCCTATCTCGGGGTCGGCATGCAGTCGATGGACCCGGCCGTGCTGCGCCTGCACGACCGCCCGTCCGACGGCCCCCGGTTCGAGGCGGCGGTCCGGGCGCTGGCCGCCGTCACGAACATCGAGCTCCAGATCATCGCGGCGCTGCCGGGCGACACCCCGGCCGGGTTCCGGCGCACGCTCGACTACGCGCTGTCGCTGCCGGCCCAGGTCCGGGTCTATCACTGCCTCGTCCTGCCGGACGCGCTCCTCACGCGCGGGCGGCCCGAATGGGACCTGCGCTTCGACCCGACCACGATGGCGATGCGGTCCTGCCAGGGCTGGAGCGAGGACGACATCGCCCGCACCCGCGACGACCTGCGCTCGCGCGCGATCGCGACCGGCGGCAAGGCCGGGGATTACTGGTGGTCGTTCCCGCGGCAGCCAGACCGGCAGGCGGCGTGAGAGCCCGGTGACGGTCCGGTCCGGGCGCCGTGTCGCGCTCCTCGCGCGCTACCCCGAGCGCGACCCGGCGATGCCGTCCTTCATCCCGAACTTCGGGATGCGGATGGTCGAGGCTTCCGTCAGGGCCGCGGGCTTCCCCGATCTCGAGGTGCGGGTCTGGGATCTCGTCGGCGGCGACCCGGACGCGGTCGCCCGCGAGGTCGCGGCCTTCGATCCCGACATCGTCGGGGTCTCGGCCTATCTCTGGTCGCTCCCGTTCTTCTGCGACGTCGTGCACCGCTTGAAGGCGGACGACCCGGGCCGGCTCGTGGTCTTCGGCGGACCCTCCGCCCGCCCGGTGATGTTCGCCCGCGCGCCGTTCCTGGCTTTCGCGGCCGACATCGACGTCCTGGTCATCAACGAGGGCGAGGAGACCTTCGTCGAGATCGTGTCGCTCGTCGATCGGGCCTCGGCCGCGCTCGCCGGCCTGCGGGGCATCGCCGTCAAGGGCGAGGCGGGCTGGGTCGAGACGCCGGCCCGGGCCTTGGCCGATCTCGACCGGCTGCCGTCGCCCTACGGCATGGACCTCGTCCAGCCGGGCGGGCTCGGCGTGCTGCAGACCTACCGGGGCTGCCCGTTCACCTGCTCGTTCTGCGAGTGGGGCGTGATGGAATCGCCGAAGCGCGTGCGCGAGACGGGCCGCCTCGGCCACGAGTTCGCGGCCATCGCCCGGCACGACGTCTACGCGGCGCTGCTGGTCGATGCCGGCCTGAACCTCAACAAGAACGCCTTCGTGAACCTCAGGCGGGCGGCCGACGAGACCGGCTTCTTCGAGCGCCACGGGCTCATCTGCGAGGTCTATCCGGCGGCCGTCAGGGCCGAGCACATCGATTTCCTGCGCGGCGTGAAGAGGGCCTATGTCGGGATCGGGCTGCAGAGCTTCGACAACGCTGTCCTGGCGCAGGTGGACCGCCATTACGACGAGCGCCGCTTCGACGAGACCTTCGCGAAGCTGGACGAGGTCGCGGACCTCGCGGTCGAGATCATCCTCGGCCTGCCGGGCGATCGCCCGGAGGCGTTCCGGCGCAACTTCGAGCGCGCCCGCCGGCTGCCCTGCTCGCTCCGGGTCTACCACTGCGTGGTGCTGCCCTCGGGCCTGATGGTCCGCTCGCCGCCGGAGCACCGGCTCGATTACGACCCGGTCTCGCTGAAGATGATCTCCTGCCTCGGCTGGAGCGAGGCGGCGCTCCAGGGCGAATGCGATTTCCTGTCCCGCCAGGCCGCCCGCGCCGGAGGGCGGACGGGCGAGTTCTTCTGGACGTTCCCGCCGCCGGCGTGAGGAGGGCGAAACGCGCCGGCCTCGATCTGGAGCGCTTCGTGTCGATGTCCCCACTGTGTCATTCCGGGGCGGCGGAGCCGAGCCCGGAACCCATAAACGCTGAGGTTGCCCGGGGTGACGCCGACAGTGCCACAGCCGAAATCGTCGACGCTTATGGGTTCCGGGCTCTCGCTTCGCGAGCCCCGGAATGACACCCGATCGCGCGCCTCAGCGCGTCGCGCCGCCCGCAACGTTGACCCCGCCCTGGAGCTCGATCGCGAGCTTGCAGCGCTGGCCTGAGGGCAGCTTGTCGCCCGCGTTCGGGAGCTCGAGCCGGAGCCCGAACGTGCCGCTCGCGGCGTCGAAGGTGCGGTCCACGACCGTCACCTTGGCCTTGTGCTCGCCCCCGATCGGATCCTCGAGCCGCACGCGCCCGGTCATCCCGACCGCGATCCGGCTCCAGTTCGCGACCGGCATGTAGGCCTCGACGTAGAGCGGGTCGAGCTGGACGATGGTGAAGATCGGGCTGTCCTGCCGTACGAACTCGCCCGCGGACAGGAGCTTCTCGGACACGATCCCGCCGACCGTGCTGCGGATGACGCGCTGGTCCAGCATGGCCTGCGCGCGCTTGAGCTCCAGGCCGGCCATGCCGTGCTTGTGGATCTCGGTCTGCAGGTCCCGGCGGCCGATCTCGTAATCGGCCTCGACCTGGTCCATGCGCTCCTGGGTCACGATGCCCTTCGTGAGCTGGGCGTTGCGGTCCAGCCGCTTGCGGTAGAGCTCCATCCGGAGCCGCTGCGCCTCGATCGCGTCGGTCGAGTTCGCCTGCGTCACCGCGAGCGCGAGGTTCGCCTCCTCGACGCTCGTGTCGAGCTGGGCGATGATCTGGCCGGCCCGGACCTCGTCCCCGCGCGCCACGAGCACCTGACGAAGGACGCCCGTCGTCGCGCTGCCGACCTTCACCTTGTCGGCGGCCTCGACCACGCAATCGACCTGTACGGTGTCCGCCCGGGCCGGGCCGGCGAGCGTGACCGCGAGCGCGATCCCGGCCAGGGCTACCGCCGAGTGTCTTCCCAAGGGTCCAGCCGGGAGACCGAGCCGCCGAGGCGGGCTTTCGATGGGCGCCGTCATGGTGGAAATCCTACTCGGCCCGGCCTGAGAAGGCCAGGATCTGGTCCTGCGAATCATCCGAGCGCAGCAGGTCCGCCCGCATCCGGGCGTGAAGCCGCTCGGTGCGGCGCTGCCCGATCCGGAGCATCGCCCGGCCGAGGCCGGAGCCTCCGAGCCGGGCGAGCCGCCGCAAGGGTCCCGGCCCGTCCTCCGGCGAGGCCCCGTCGAGGATCGGGTCCTCCAGGGACAGCATCGCCTGGAAGCAGCCGGGCTCCCCCTGCCGGCCGCTCCGGCCGGCGAGCTGGTCGTCGATCCGGCGCGCCTCGTGGCGCTCGGTCATGATGACGTGGAGGCCGCCGCGCTCGACGACGCCCGGCCCGAGCTTGATGTCGGTCCCGCGCCCGGCCATGTTGGTCGCGACCGTGATCCGGCCGACGAGCCCGGCCTCGCCGACGATCCGGGCCTCTTCCTTGTCCTGCGCGGCCGACAGCACCTGATGCGGCAGCCCGGCCGCCGCGAGACGCAGGCTCGCCTCGCGCGAGGACAGGACCGACCGGGTCCCGATCAGGACCGGGACCCCCCGCCCATGCAGGTCGCGCACACGGGCCACGACCCGCCGCCAGCGTTCCTCCGAGGTCGGCGCCACGTCGTCCCGCAGCATGCGCCGGATGACCGGCCGGTGGGTCGGGATCACGGCTACGGCCAAGCCGTAGACCTGCCGGAACTCGGCCGCGACCTGCCGGCCGGTCCCGGTCATCCCGCCGATGGAGCGGTAGCGGCGGAAGAAGCGCTGGTAGGTCATGCGGGCGATGGTCGCCCGGCCGGCGGAGGGCTTGCAGCCCTCCTTGCGCTCGATCATCTGATGCAGGCCGTCGCTCCAGGCCCGGTCCGGCATCACGCGGCCGGTATATTCGTCCACGATCACGACCTTTCCGTCGCGCAGGATGTAGTGCTCGTCCCGGTGGAAGAGGTGGAGCGCCGAGAGTGCCTGCTGGACCAGCTCTTCGCGCGCCACGCGCCCGCGCCATACCGGTCCGTAGCCGTCGACCAGGGCGGCGACCCGGCGCCCGTCGGGGGTCCGGCCCGCCACCTCGGCGCCCG
>CAXTKM010000140.1:3816-11085 GCA_964244795.1 uncultured Enterovirga sp. | reverse complement strand
CGCGACGCTGCTCGTCTTCCTGTTCGCCTACCTCAACCTGAACCGCTGGCACGTGCGCTACGGAACCGTGAGCCTGTTCTGGCTCGTGTTCCTGGCCGCCCTGGTCGGCCTCGCGGTTGTCGATCCGCCGGTCGCGTCCGGGGTCGCCCGGATCTCGATCGGGGTCCTGGCCGCGGTCGGGCTGATCCTCGTCCTCCACCTCGCGACACGCGGTTTCGACCGCGCCATCATGCTGATCCCGACCTGGCTGCTGCTGGTCGCCTGGGTCTCGGCCGCGGGCCTGACGGTGGTCGGGCGGATCGGGACCGACCTCGTCCAGCCGGCGCTGATCGGCGGGCTGGTTCTCATCGTGATGCTGATCGGCTTCACGGTGATGCAGCACGCCTTCTCGGGCGGGGCGCTGTCCGGCGGCCTCTCGAACGACGCCGAGCGGCGCGCGCTCGCGCTGTCCGGCTCCGGCGACTTCGTCTTCGACTGGGATGTCGTCGGCGATCGCGTCTACGTCTCGCCCGAAACCGAGCGAGCGCTCGGCCTGAAGCGCGGCGCGCTGGGCGGCGGCGCGGCCGACTGGCTCGAGGCCGTCCACGCGCAGGACCGCGACCGCTACCGGACGGCGCTCGATTCGGTGATCGAGAACCGCCGCGGCCGCCTGTCCCAGGACTTCCGGCTGCGCGCGGCCGACGGCGCCTATCACTGGTTCCGGCTGAAGGCCCGGCCGGTGGTCGGCACCGACGGGGAGGTCATCCGCATCATCGGGACGCTGGCCGACGTGACCGATTCGAAGACGTCCGAGGAGCGCATCCTGCACGACGCCGTGCACGACAACCTCACCGGCCTGCCGAACCGCCACCTGTTCCTGGACCGTCTCGACGCGGCGCTGAGCTTCGGGGCCGACGACGAGAGCTGGCGCCCGGTCGTGGTCATCGTGAATCTCGACCGCTTCAAGCACGTGAACGATTCCGTCGGCCATTCCGCCGGCGATTCGATCCTGCTCACCTTCTCCCGGCGCCTCTCCCGCCTGATCCGGCCGCAGGACACGCTCGCCCGGCTCGCGGGCGACACCTTCGCGATCCTGCTCCTGTCCGAGCGCCAGGACGAGCGCGTCGACGTCCTGGCCGAGCAGATCCGCCAGACCGTCTCGAGCCCCATCACCTATGCCGAGCGCGAGGTCTTCCTGACCGCCTCGATCGGGGTCGCCCGGCACGATCCGGTGAGCAGCGTCAAGGCGGACGAGCTCGTCCGGACGGCCGAGATCGCGGTCGCGCATGCGAAGCGCCTCGGCGGCGATCAGGTCGAGCGCTTCGACCCCTACATGCGCAAGACGACGCGCGGCGACCGGCTCGGGCTCGAATCCGACCTCCGGCGCGCGCTCGACCGGGGCGAGATGCGGGTCGCTTTCCAGCCGATCGTCCGGCTCGAGGACCGGACCATCGCGGGGTTCGAGGCGCTGCTGCGCTGGGACCACCCGCGCTTCGGGGCGATCGGGCCGCAGACCTTCATCCCGCTCGCCGAGGAGACCGGCTTCATCGTCGACCTCGGCCTCTTCGCGCTGGAGCGCACCGCGCGCGAGCTCGCCTCCTGGCAGCGCGCGCTCGAGGTCGATCCGCCGATCTTCGCCTCGGTGAACGTGTCCAGCCGGCAGCTCCTGAAGCACGATCTCCTGCACGACCTGAAGACGGTGCTGGCCCGAACCGGCGTCGCACCCGGCTCGCTCAAGCTCGAGCTGACCGAGAGCCTCGTCATGGAGAACCCGGAATACGCGACCCAGATCCTGACCCGCATCCGCGACCTCGGGGCCGGCCTGTCGCTCGACGACTTCGGGACCGGGTACTCCGCCCTCTCCTACCTGCAGCGCTTCCCCTTCGACACGATCAAGATCGACCAGTCCTTCGTGCGCGAGCTGTCCAGCGGCAACCCGGTGATCCTGCGGTCCATCGTGAAGCTCGCCCAGGAGCTCGGCATGGATGTCGTGGCCGAGGGGGCCGAGAGCGAGTCGGAGGCGATCGAGCTGTTCCACCTCGGCTGCGACTACGCGCAAGGCTTCGTCTTCGGCGAGGCGATGACGGCCGCACAGGCCCGCGAGCTCCTGGGAGCGGCCCGGGCCGACGCCGCGTAGGTCCGATCAGGTCCGCGTGACGCGCCGGATCAGGCGTGCCCGGCCTGGCTCGACAGCATGCCGAGGTCGATCCCCATCTTGCGGAGCGCGAGCGTGTACTTGCCGTCGAGCGCCGGGTCGAAGATGAGCGACGGGTCGGCCGGGCAGTTCAGCCAGCCGTTCGCCTGGATCTCGCTCTCGAGCTGCCCGGGCGACCAGCCGGCATAGCCGAGCGCCAGCACCGCGCTCTCGGGACCCTGCCCGCTCGCGATCGCCCGCAGGATGTCGACCGTCGCGGTCAGGCACACGCCGTCGTCGATCGGCAGCGTCGATTCGTCGATGAAGAAGTCGGGCGTGTGCAGCACGAAGCCGCGGCTCGTCTCGACGGGCCCGCCCATGAGCACGCTCATGCGCTCGATCCGGCCCGGCAGCCGGATCTCGTCCGCCTCCGGGATGATGCCGAGCTGGATCAGGAGCTCGGGGAAGCTCAGGTCCGAGGCGCGCCGGTTCAGCACGATTCCCATCGCGCCCTCCGACGAATGCGCGCAGACGTAGATGACGCTGCGCTGGAAGCGCTCGTCCTGCATGCTGGGCATCGCGATCAGCATCTGGCCGTCCAGGTAACCCGGATTTCGGTCGCGGTCCGGTCTGGATGACGAGGGGCGGATCTTTCGCATGGCGCATCATGCTACGCGGATGCGGGCCGCTGTCCACCCGGCACCCGCGCCCGCCTCCCGGGCCCGTCTCGACGGCCCACCAAGCGCGGGCTAAGCCGGCTAGATCCAACGAACGGAGCGACATAATGGCGATCAAGATCGGCGACCACCTTCCCCAGGCCACCTTCCGGGTCATGACCGAGGACGGGCCCGCCGCGAAGACGACCGACGACCTGTTCAAGGGCCGCAAGGTGGCCCTCGTCGCGGTGCCGGGTGCCTTCACGCCGACCTGTGACCGCAACCACCTGCCGGGCTTCGTCGCTCGCGCGGACGAGATCAAGGCGGCCGGGATCGACGCGATCCTGGTCACCTCGACGAACGACGTCTTCGTGCAGAAGGCGTGGAGCGCCGCGTCCGGCGCCGACGGCAAGGTCGAGATGCTCTCGGACGGAAACGCCGACTTCGCGAAGGCGCTCGGATTGTCCTTCGACGGCTCGGGGTTCGGGCTCGGGATCCGCTCCCAGCGCTACGCGATGCTGGTCGAGGATGGCGTCGTGATGACGCTGAGCGTCGAGGACGGACCGGGCAAGGCCGATATCTCCGGCGCCGAGGCGTTCCTGAAGATGCTGGGCGAGGGCCAGGAGGCGAGCTGAGCGCCGACCCGCGCCGCTCTCCCCGGCCTTCGCCGGGGCGAGCGGGTGAGCTACCCGCCCTTCAGCCGCATCGCCGTGATCGCCGCGCGGGCGATGCCGTCGACGCGGTTGTTGTGCGCGTTGTCGGCATGGCCCTTCACCCAGTGCCAGGTCACGGCATGGCGTTCCCGGGCGGCGTCGAGCCGGCGCCAGAGATCCTCGTTCTTCACGGGCTGGCGGGCGGCGGTCAGCCAGCCCTTGGCCTTCCAGCCCTTGATCCAGGTCGAGATGCCGTTCCGGACGTACTGCGAGTCCGTGTAGAGCGCGACCGTGCAGGGCCGGCTCAGCGCGTCGAGCGCCGCGATCGCGGCCATCAGTTCCATCCGGTTGTTCGTCGTCCGGGGCTCCGCCCCGGAGATCTCGCGCTCGGTCTCGCGGAAGACCAGGAGCGCACCCCAGCCGCCGGGGCCGGGATTCCCGGAGCAGGCGCCGTCCGTGTAGACCGTGACCGTCTCGTTCACGCTGCCATCCATCCGTAATCCCTCGCGCTCTCGACCTCGCGGTGGAAGGCGAGCTTGCGGTCGTACTCGAGCGGGTCCTTGGGCCGGACCAGCGCGCCGGCCGGTACGTTCAGCCAGTCCACGAGCCGGGTCAGCATGAAACGCAGCGCCGAACCTCTCGCGAGCACCGGCATCGCCGCCACCTCGTCGGGCTCGAGCCGGCGCACGCCCTCGTAGCCCGCGATCATCGCCCGCCCCTTCGTGACGTTGAAGGCGCCGTCCGGCTCGAAGCACCAGGCGTTGAGGCAGATCGCGAGGTCGTACGCGAAGGCGTCCTGGCAGGCGAAGTAGAAATCGATGATCCCGGAGAGCTCGGCTCCGACGAAGAAGACGTTGTCCGTGAAGAGATCGGCGTGGATCACACCCGCCGGGAGCCCGGTCGGCCAGGCCGTCGCGAGATGGTCGAGCTCGTCGCGGATCCGGTCCGCGAGGCCCGGCGCGACACGGTCCGCCTGCGGCTCAGCGCGGGCGAAGAGCGGCGCCCAGGCCGGGAGCGACAGCGCGTTCGGACGCGGGATCTCGAAGTCCCGTCCGGCGGCATGCAGCCGGGCGAGCGCCGCCCCGAGGGCGCGGCAATGGGCGGGGCCCGGCCGGCGAACCGCGAGCCCTTCGAGGAACGTCACCACCACGGCGGGCCGGCCCGCGAGCCGGCCGAGGGCGTATCCGGCCCGGTTCGCGACCGGCAACGGGCAGGTGATCCCACGCCGGGAGAGGTGCTCCATGAGGCCGAGGAAGAAGGGCAGGTCGTCCTCCCGGACGCGCTTCTCGTAGAGCGTCAGGATGAAGGGACCGCGACCGGTCTGGAGGAAGAAGTTCGAGTTCTCGACGCCCTCCGCGATGCCCTTGAACGACAGGACCTCGCCCACGTCGTAGGCGGACAGGAAGGCGCGCAGCTCCTCATCGGACACGTCCGTGTAGACGGCCATCAGGAGCTCGACCGGGTTTTCGGCATGCCGGCATCTGCGGACCCTCCCGGCGGGTGTCAAGCGGAGCCGCGCCTCTGCGACACCTCATCGGTCGCTCCGGGACACCTCGTTGGACAGCCGCACCTCCCGTGGAGAGCAAAGGCGCCGGCCCGACCGCCTTCACCTCTCCCGTGAGACCGGTCCGTCATAGTCTTCCTGCCTTATAAGAATATGTCTTATAAGGAAGGGTCGCGTCGGCTACCGATGTGATCCGGGCGGCGCCGGGTCGGTGGCCAGGCGCCGGAGAGGGGAAGGTCGCGCGTCATCTGTCGGGAACCGCCCGACGCGCGACTGCTCGGCCGAAGACCCCGTTCGTCCTCGATCGGGTTAAGGCCCGATCAACATCGGCGCGCTACGGTGAGGATCGGCGGGCGGAACGATCATGCGACGATGGATCCGGGATCAGGCGGGGGCGACCTCGATCGAATACGGGTTGATCGCGTCGATGATCTTCCTCGTCGTGATCGGCTCGATCACGACCCTCGGCGGCGGCACGAACAGCCTCTACGGGCTCGTCGGGACCGCCTATAACCGCTATCTCGGCCCGGCCCCGTAGCGCCTCCGCTCCCGGACCAGGGAGGAGGCTGTCCGATCCGAGGTTGTCGAGGTTCGCCCGGATCTGGTCGGCCAGCGCATCCGCCAGACGGTTCCGGCCCTCCGGCGCCCGCATGAGCCCGATCCGGCAGGCCGGCAGGGGCGGGAACCCGTCCCGCGCGCCGAGGATGCGCATGCCGGCCCGGAGCGCGCTTTCCGGCAGCACGGACACCGCGAGGCCCGCCGTCACGGCCGCCCCGACGGCGGTCGAGTACCAGCTCACGTAGGCCATCCTGAACGGCCGGCCCGAGTCCTCCAGGGCATCGGTCGCGGCCGCCCGCCACGCGCAGGTCGGGCGCCCGAGCGCCAGCGGCAACGGGCTCTCCTCGTGCACGCCGTGCCGAGCCGAGGTGACCCACAGAAGCTGCTCGACCCGCACCACCTCCGAGGCGCTTTTCCCGTCGACCTGGGTGATGATGGCGAGATCGAGCTCGCCCGCCCGCATCCCGGCGACGAGCAGCGGCGTCGGCTCGCACACGACCGTGACCTCCGCGCGCGGGTTCGAGCGCGCGAAGGTCGCGAGGATCTCGGGCAGGTAGCGGTCGGCATAGTCGTCCGGGAGCCCCAGCCGGATCCGGCCGACGAAATCGGTCTCCGCGAACGAGGCCAC
The DNA here is from genome assembly GCA_964244795.1 of uncultured Enterovirga sp. Lineage (GTDB taxonomy): Bacteria > Pseudomonadota > Alphaproteobacteria > Rhizobiales > Beijerinckiaceae > Enterovirga. The sequence goes on along the minus strand of CAXTKM010000140.1, from coordinate 4,973 downwards.
GCATTCGCCGTTCAGCCGCACGATGCGGCGCGCGTAGTCGAGCAGGCGCTCGCCATCCTCCGTGAGCTTCGACGCCCGGCCGTCGCGCGCGAAGATCGACCGCCCGATCCGCTCCTCCAGCCGCTTCATCTGCATGGAGACGGCGGACTGCGTCTTGTGGACGACCTCGGCGGCACGCGTGAACGAACCCGCGTCCGAGATGGCCACGAACGTCCTGAGCTGATCGATGTCGAGCAGATGCGCCATGCTGTTCATCACTCCGGCGTGATGCATCCCATCTGCATCATTCGTTATACTTATGCATCGGAACAAACGATACGTCGAGGGCGCCGCGCCCGCCGCGCATCCCGCAGCCGTTCCGGCCGGGATCTCGAGGAGGCTCCTCACAGGAGAGCACCGATGTCGTCCGTTCCCGCCTTCGTCGCCCCCACCCCGTCCCCCGAGCGGCTCTCCGGCCCGGCGCGAGCCGTCCGGCAGATCGTGCGCGCCCTCCGGTCCGTGATCGACGCGGTGGTCAACCGGCGCGAGGTGACCAGGATGCTCGATCTCGACGACCGTATGCTGAAGGACATCGGCCTCACCCGGAACGACGTGCTCGGCGCGCTCGGAAGACCCCTGGGGGAAGACCCCTCGGTGCTGCTTCGACGTCGCTCCGTGGAGAATCGGGCCCGGCAGCGCGCGTTCGAGGCCGCGCGGCATCGGCCTCTGATCCGCGCGTTACCGCAGCGCTGAGTTCCGACGCGCGGTCCGGGCCCCGGCTTTCGCCGTGGTGAACGGGGAATCGTCGCCGAACGCCCGCCTCTCCGCTCCAACCGGCGAAAGTCGGCACCCGGCCGCGCCCGGGAGAGAGAGACCCGGAACCCGTCAGGCCTTCGGGCCTGGCGACCCCCAGGCGGCATCCAGGATCGACCGGAGTCCCGCGAGATGCTGGTCCTGCACCTCGCGGCCCGTCTCGAACATGCGCGACAGCGCCTCGAACGGGCTCGGCTCCCTCGGGGGCGGCGGTGGTGGCGATTTCGGGCCACCCAGCATCGCGGCCATCGCGGCCGTCCAGGCCTCGACGGGGTGATTCGGCCGAGCCGCGGGCGGTTGGCGGGCCGACGCCCCCATCATCGCGCTCGCGGCCCCGTGAACGCCACGATCCTTGCACTGTCGTT
>CAXTKM010000140.1:0-3806 GCA_964244795.1 uncultured Enterovirga sp. | reverse complement strand
CATCGCGCTCGCGGCGTTTGTCCAGGCCGTCCAGGGATCGGTGGCCGGAGCGGGCGACGCCCGGCCGCCGCCCGCGGTCGCCTTCAAGGCATCGCTCCACTGGCGCAGGAGGTCGGAGAACCCCTCGACGGACGCCGACCGGAACAGGCCGCCGATCAGCGTCGCGGCCAGGACCGGCATCATCCGCTGCACGACCTGAACCCCGACGCCTGCCGCGGCCGCGGCCTGCTCGGCCACCCGGCGGGTCGCATCCGGGTTCCTGAAGAGCTGCTCGATCATCGTGTCGCCCCCGGCGAAGGAGGGCGCCGGTCGACCCAGCCCGAGAGCGTCGTAGGATGGCCCGTATCGGCCCGAGCCGATGGCCCCGATCAGGTCCGCGAAGGACGCCGGGTCGAGGGCGCTGCGCTGGAACGCGAGCGTGAAGGCGGGAAGCAGCGCCTCGACCGCCCTCGAGGTCTCGCCCGGGTCGAGACCGAGCTGACGCGACAGGAGGTCGAGACCCGTCCCGCTCCCGGCCTGCCGGGTGATGTCGAAGAGGTTGACCATCTCGCCTCCGGGCTCGTCGCGACGTAGCACGTCCGCGGCCCGAAAGAAGGACGGATCGACGGCCAGCTACTTCCGGCGCTTCGCGGCCTTGCGGGCGGCGTAGCGGGCGTCGCGGGCGGCCTTCTGGGCCGTCTCGAGCGCGAGCTCGCGCTCGATCCGCTCGATCTCCTCGCGCTCGCGCTGCTCCTTCTCGGCGATGTCGCGCGCGATGCGCTCGGCCTCGAGCCGGGCCTCCTCCTCGATCCTCGCCTTCTCGCGCTCGGCGGCTCGAATCTCGCGGGCTGCCGCGATCGCCTCTCGCTCGGTCTTGCGGGCGACGACCGCCGGATCGTCCGCCGGAGGCCGGGCACGAAACCGGTCCAGCATGGCCTGCTTCGCCGACGCCGAGGTCGAGGCGCGTTCCTGAAACTTGTTTTCCTTCAAGTCCTGCTCCCTGGTGGCCGGCGTCGGTTGACGCGAGCCCGCGGACGATCGCCGCTCCGTTCCCCGTCCGCCACGGACGACGCCGTCCAGAGGGTCTGGGCCCGGCTGTCTCGATGAATCGAGGAGCGACCGGGCCGCTGCCGGCCGAAGGCCAGCCTCTCGACCCGATCACTCGCGCATGTGCATCGGATCGCCCGGAATTTCAAGGACGTCGGCCACGCGGGAGTGCATCGGTTCGAAATCGCGGTCTTCAAACTGCCAGGAATTCGCCGACCTCTGGCCTTGTGGACAAGCTCAAGAAGCCCGTCCTGAGATTCCGACCGAGAGACCGGTCCAGATCACGGCAGTCGCACGACGGGCGGCGATCTCAGCGTGCGGCGCTCCGCCGTAGCAAGCCGCCGCCTCGGCCAATGTCTGAGATGCGGCCCGAGCGTTGGCGCCGGAAGACCGCTTACGGACGTCCGATGAGAGACCGCCGAGATGCTCCGAGCGCCTTCTCGTTCGAGACCTTCCCCATTTGATTGGGCCCCTCCGCGATCGGGCCTGCCTGCACCGGTTGCGCGACCGGGCGGCTCTGGATTTCGACCCGGGCAGGTGGGTTCGATGGAATGAGCGGAGAAGAGGCCGACGGCGGACGGGCGCCCGCTTGCGGCTGCCCGGCCGCCGTTCTTTCCCGCTCGGTCGCCTCGGACAGGCGCGCCACCGCGATCTCGATCTCTTGGTCGCTGACACCCCGTATGCAGCCGTCCATCGCGGCCCGCATGTACAACCGCGACCCGTGGTGATCTGCATCGCCGGCCGTGAAAAAGAACTGCGCGATGCGACCGCCGGTTTGCCGAACGTCACGCACGAAGGGTGTCTGCTCGTTCGGCGGAGCGAGCCGGTCCTTCGGATCCGTCAGAACAATGATTCGGGCCTGAAGCGAGTTCCGGACGATCATGGGCAGGGCGGACCGCGGATCGTAATGGCGGCGGGCGGGATCCTTGCGGGCCTGGCGGGCGGCATAGTCGGCCGGGAAGGCGACGAACCCAGATCCGATGAGAACGCATCGAAGGTCCCGTCGGATGCCCAACAAGGATGCGACGAGGTGGCCACCGCCGGAGTGACCCATGATATGCACGTTCAGGAACCCGTGACGGGCGTTGATGGCGTTGATCGCGAGGTTGGTCGCCTCGACTTCGAACCACGTTCGGCGGTTCCGAATGTGCCAGCCCGACGAGCCGTCCATACCCATCCTGGCGAGATAGACCGCCGGCATGCCGTAGCGTCGCGACATGACCTCGGCCGCACGGTCTTGCTGCCCGGGCGTGTAGGCGGCGCTCGCGCCGGACACGTCGCCGCTGAGCGAGTAGGTCGCCTCGTTCGAGGGGCCACCGGTCGTCGAGAGATGATAGCGGAAGCAGAGCCCAACCCCCTGCACGACCACGTACACCATCCGCCGGTACGTCGCGCAGTCGCGCGCCGTCATCACGATCCCGCTCGCGATCTGCTGGTAGGTGAAGACCGGACCGTCGACCGCCTCCGGTGCGACCTCGGCGGCGGCGCGCGACGCGGCCGATCCGGCGACGAGAGCAAGCGCGAGGTATGCGGCGATGCGGTACATGGCACACCTTCGAGCCAGGCTAAGGCCCTCTCCGGATCCGTCGCGCCGAGCCTGGTCGATGCACGAGCAACGACTTGGATCGGTCGCGCGGAGCGCGGCCGAATATCACCATATCGCTCGCGTCAGGAAGCTCGACTTGGGCTGGACGGTGACGGACGATCAGGACGGCCTCCGGGTCCGGCGACCACGCGATCGGGCAGAGCGCATCCGGGCCATACGCGCCCGACCGGAATCGCGGCCGATAGGGCAATGACCTCTCCGTTGCTTGATTGCCGCCGAACCTCGGCCCGATCGGTGCGGCTCGCCATGGTCCGGCCCGGTGAATCATGAGGATAGCGGGGACAAGTCGCCCGGATCGCCGTTTCGTCACGACCCCACCGGAACGCCATCGTCGAACCGTCATTGGCCCGGCCGAGTGTCGAGGCGCGCGGGATCGCTCTGCGGTTCCGCACGAGGATCATGGGAGGCCGGGATGGCTGTCCACTACTTCCATTGCACCGACGGAGTCGACCTGATCGTCGATCGGGACGGCCTGGAGGCCGACGCCGGGCCGGCGCTCCGTGGGCGGGCCAGGGCCGTCGCGGCCGAGATCATGCGGGCCTTGCCCGATTACGACGCATGGCAGACCTGGGCCGTGCACGTCTACGACGCGCGCGGCCAGGTCGAGATCGTGCCGTTCGAGCCGGACACGTCCGAGCCGTCCCCTATCCGTCAGAAGATCATGCCGTTGAACGCGGGCTCGACCGACCTGCCCCACTCGGTCTCGAACAGGCGCAGGAGGCGGTCGGCCTGGGTCTCGCCCGTCCCGACGATCGCATCCAGCGGATCGAGGAAGCGGCTCTCGTCGCGGCCCGCCTCGTCGCGGTAGCCCCGGCGGACGAGACCGCCTCTCGCGAGCGCGAGGGCGTCGCGGGCGATCTCGCGAACCGTGCGGCCTCCGATCTCGGCCCGAAGGCCCGAGCGGGGCACGGCATCGCGGAGGCCCTGGCGATCGGCTGCCGACCACCCGTCCGCGAGCGCGAGCGCTCCGTCCAGCGCCACCTGATCGTAGAGCAGGCCGGCCCAGAACGCGGCCTCGGCCGCGATCATGGCCGGCGGCCCGACATCGGACCCCCGCATCTCGAGGAAGCGCTTCAGCCGCACCTCGGGGAAGATGGTCGAGATGTGGTTCGCCCAGTCGGAGCGTGTCGCCCTTTCGCCCGGCAGCGCGTCGAGCCGCCCGGCCAGGAGGTCC
>CAXTKM010000139.1:0-11140 GCA_964244795.1 uncultured Enterovirga sp. | reverse complement strand
GGGTTGCCCCATTCGGGCCATTCCGGCGGGGTCAGCGGCAGCTCGCCGTCGAGCATCGTGTTCAGCACGTCGACGAACGGCACCTCGGCCACGATCGCGGCGAAGCGATCCTCCGCCATGTTGGCGACGGCGCCCATCAGGAGCCCTCCCGCCGAACCGCCGAGCCCGACGATGCGGCCGGGCGACGTGAAGCCGTCAGCGACCAGCGCGTCGGCGCAGGCGACGAAATCCGTGAAGGTGTTCGGCTTCTCGTGGCGCTTGCCGTCGAGGTACCAGCGCCAGCCCTTCTCCGTGCCGCCCCGGACATGCGCGATCGCGTAGACGAACCCGCGATCGACGAGGGACAGGAGGTTCGTCCGGAACGCGGCCGGCATGGACATGCCGTACGACCCGTAGCCGTAGAGCAGGCAGGGCGCCCGGCCGTCCAGGACGAGGTCCCGCCGGTGAACGAGCGAGATCGGGACGGTCTCGCCGTCCCGGGCCGTCGCGAAGACTCGTCGCGTGACGTAACGGGAGCCGTCGAAGCCGCTCGGCACCTCCTGCCGTTTCAGCAGCCGCCGCTCCCGCGTGCCGAGATCGTATTCGTAGGTCTCGGACGGGGTGGTCATCGACGAGTAGGCGAAGCGGATCAGGTTCGTGTCGAACTCGTAGCCCGACTCGAACCCGAGCGAATACGCCTCCTCAGAGAAGGCGACGGCATGCTCCTCGCCGGTCCGGAGGTCGCGCACGACGATCCGCGGGTTCGCGTCTTCCCGCTCGGTCCTGACGAGGTGGCGAGACAGCGCCGCGTGCCCGAGCACCATGATTCCGGGGCGGTGCGGGACGAGGTCGCGCCAGCTCGCCCGGCCGGGCGAATCGAGCGGCGCGACGACGATCTTGAAGTCCTCGGCCCCCTCGTCGTTCGTGACGATGATCAGGTCCCGGTCATGATGCTCGACGGAGTAGAGGACCCGCGGCTCGCGGCGCGACACGAGCCGCGGCTCCTCGCCGTCGGCCGGATCGAGCGCGACGAGCCAGGTCTCGGAGGTCTCGTGGTCGCTGACCGCGATCGCGAGGAAGCGGCGCGATGTGGTCGCACCGATCGACACGAACCAGCCGAGCTCCCGTTCCTCGTAGACGAGGCTGTCCTCGGCCTGTTCGGTGCCGAGCCGGTGCCGCCGGACCCGGACCGGACGATGGTTGTCGTCGACCTCGACGTAAAATAACGCGGCGGAATCGCTCGCCCAGACGGCGTCCCCGGTCGTCGCCTGGACCCGGTCGGGGAGGTCTTCTCCCGTCGCGATATCGCGGACCCGGATCGTGTAGAGTTCCGCGCCCGACAGGTCGGCGCTCCAGGCGAGCCGCAGATGATCGGGCGCGTGGGCGACGTCGCCCAGGTCGAAATAGGCTTCGGCTCCCGCCTCCCGGTCGCCGTCGAGCAGGATCTCCTCGGCTCCGCCTTCACGCGGCTGGCGGCACACGAGCCGGTGCTGGCCGCCGTCGCGGTAGCGCGTGAGGTAGGCGAACGGGCCGTCCGGGCTGGGCACCGTCGAATCGTCCTCCTTGATCCGGGCCCGCATCTCCCGAACGAGCTCGTGCCGCAGCGGCTCGAGGTCCGCGAGCGAGGCGGCCGTGTAGGCGTTCTCGCGGGCGAGGTGCCGGGCGATGTCGACCGGCAGCCGGGCGGGATCCTTCAGCGCCTCCTTCCAGTTCGCGGCCTTCAGCCAAGCGTAGTCGTCCCGGACCACGGTCCCGTGAACCTCGAACGGTGCCGGCCGGATCTCGGCCCGTGGCGCAGGCGGGACGTCCGCGGGAGACGAGGGGGTGCCGACCATGGCTGGGAACTCCGAAGAATGGGGCTGGCGGCGCGGCCCGTGTCTTAGGAGGCGGGACGTCGGCGATCAACGGACCCGCTCCGTCGCTGGCCGATCGGCCTTGACAGAAATAGGACATTATGCCTATTTCTACCTAACGGCTCTGGGGATGCTCGGGCTGGGTCATACGAACGAACAGGAAACATAAGATGGCACGCTCCGCCGAGTCCAGGACCGCCGGCTCCCGCCGGGAGCGAAGCGCCGCGCCGTCGCTCTCGCCGGAAAGGCTGTCCCGCCCGGCGCTGAGGCTCCTCGCCGCGCTAGCCGAGGAGGGCACCTCGGCAGTGCCGGACCCCTTGCGCGACGACGGCGTCATCGTGCGATCCGGCCGATCGCCCGTCTCGCTCGGACGCGGCCAGCACGGCGGCGCGGCACTCCGCGAACTCCGGGACCGCGATCTTCTCCAGGCGACGGCCGATGGCCGGCCGGGCCACGCGTCGATCTCCCGTGCGGGCCGGGGCCATCTCGCCCGGCACGAGGCGGCCGGAACGGAGAACCCCTTCGCGGCCCAGCACAGGGAGGTCGCGTCGGCGCAGATCGCCGAACAGGACGGCATCGTCCGGGTCAGCGTGAACGCGTTGGAGAGCCCGCTCGCCTGGCTCCGGCGGCGGCGCGACCGCGACGGCGAGCCCCTGATCGACGCCGCGTCCTTCGAGGCGGGCGAGCGGCTCCGGCGGGACGTGACCGCGGCCGGCATGCTGCCGGGCGTCACGTCGCGCTGGGAGGGCGGCATCGGGGGCGGGGGTGGCGCACTCCGCGACCCTGCCGCGGCGACCGACGCCGTGATCGCGGCCCGGCAGCGGGTGCGGGCCGCTCTCGCGCGCGTCGGGGGCGACTTCGCCGACCTCCTGATCGACCTCTGCGGCTTCCTGAAGGGCCTCGAGGCGATCGAGCGCGACCGGGGCTGGCCGCCGCGCTCGGGGAAGGTCGTGGTCCGGCTCGCGCTCCGCCAGCTCGCCCGCCACTACGGGCTCGAGACCGAAGCGCGCGGCCCGGCCAGCTCGCGCGGGGTGCGGAGCTGGAGCGCGGCCCTGGAGGAGGCGGCGTGATTCAGGCCGCCGCGACCCGGGCCGCCTCGGCCTGGATGCGATCCACCATCGACCGAAGGCCGTTCGCGCGCTTGCTCGTCACGTGCTGGCCGAGCCCGAGGTCGCGGAAGAGCGCGAGCGCGTCGGTCTCGACCACCCGCGCGGCCGGCTGGCCGGAGTAGAGCGAGACCAGGAAGGCCACGAGCCCCTTCGTGATGTGGGCGTCGCTGTCCGCCGCGATCCGGATCACGGCGTCCGGCCCGCCGCCGTCCGTCCGCATGTCGAGCCAGACCTTGCTCTGGCAGCCGGGCACGAGGCGGTCGTCGGTATGGGCCTCCGGGGGCAGCGGCGGCATCAACCGACCGAGCTCGATCAGGTACTCGAACTGATCGTTCGGATCGTCGAGCATCTCGAAATTCGAGCGGATCTCGTCTGATGAAGGAAGCATGACCACCGATCGTCGCCGTCGAGCGCCGGATATAGGCCGGGGACGCGGCGCTGGCGAGGCGGTCGGGGTTGCTCGCCGAGATGCCCTTCGGCTCAGGGCCGGCGGTCGGCCGCGACGCGCGCCGCCGTCGGTGCCGCCGCATCCAGGGTCCGCCGGAGCGCTTCGTGCGCGAGCGCCTGGCCCATCTCCGAGGTCAGCGCCGTCCCGACCAGCTCGTCGCGGGCCGGGCCGGCCCAGTGCGACAGGTTCGACAGGAGGCTGCCGGTCGGGCGGTGCGGCGAGTGAGCGTAGAGAGCGGCCACCAGCCCGGCCGCGATGATCACGCGCAACATGAAGCCATCCTCGCCGCTCGCCCTCCCGTCATGCAGGACCGTGCGGAAAGACATCCTTTCGAGTACAAGCGCCGCGAAGATCAGGCTTAATGCAGGGTTAATCGCCGCGATCCAGCCACAATGGTTCGCAAGGTATTGCAAATCTCGGGAAACCCCGCGCTTTGCGGCGGTCTAAGTCTGTCTTCGCTCTTAGCGTTCATTTAAGCCGCGTCTGTCAGCTTCGGTCCACGGAGAAAGGCGCGCGACCGACGTGCGAATTGATGTGTGCGTATCCAGCTAGCGTTCTCTCCCCCGTTCCGGGGCACGACGAGTTACCGCGTGGTCCTGTCGGGGGTCGCGACGGTCGCGGCCACGGTCGGGCTCCTCGCCTGGTCGGGCTCGATCGGGTTCGAGGGATCGGCCGATCTCGTCTGGTCGCTCGCGGGCCTTCAGCTCGCCCTGCTGCTCTGCGCCGCCCTCTGGCTCGTCATGCGGATCACGGTGTCGCGCGAGACCGCGATCGCCGAGGCGGCGGTGCCGCTGGCCGCGATCGGCGATCTCGTCACCTGGCACGACAGCTTCGGTGACGTCGTGCTCGCGAGCGCGGCCTCCGCGGCCGTCCTCGGGGTCGCGCCCCGGACGCTGTGCGGCGGCGGATTGCTGGCCCGGGTCCATGTCTCGGATCGCCCGAGCTACCTGAAGGCGCTGAGCGACGCCGCGAACGGCTGCGAGGCCGTGACGGTGCGCTTCCGGCTCCACGCGGAGGAGCCGGACGAGCCCTCGAGCGGCCGCCACGCGGTCATCTGGGCCGAGATGCGGGCTTATCGGGTCCGGCCGGCGGACTGGACCGCCGGCGTATCGGTCGTGATCGCGTCCACGCGCGACATCTCGGCGCAGCAGCAGCACGCCGAGGAGATCGAGGCGGCGCGGCGCGAGGCCGAGCGTGCGAACGAGCTGAAGGGACGGTTCCTCGCCACGGTGAGCCACGAGCTCAGGACGCCCCTAAACGCGATCATCGGCTTCTCCGAGCTCCTCTCGGCCGACCACCCGTTCCTCATGACCGAGGAGCGCCGCAAGGAATACGCCCAGATCATCCGCAGCTCGGGCCATCACCTCCTCGAGATCGTGAACACGCTGCTCGATATCTCGAAGATCGACAGCGGCAACTTCGACTTCGAGCCGGAGCCGTTCGGCTTCGGCGAACTCGCGACGAGCGTCTGCAACCTGATGCAGCTCAAGGCCGAGGAGGCGAACGTCGTCATCGACCGTCGGATCGGCTCCGACCTGCCCGACATCAGTGCGGACCGCCGGGCCTGCCGGCAGATCCTGATCAACCTCGTGTCCAATGCCGTGAAGTTCACGCCCGCGCAGGGGCGGGTCACGGTGACCGTCACCGCCACGGCCGACGACCTCGTCCTCAGCGTCGCGGATACCGGAATCGGGATCGCGGAGGCCGATCTGCCCCGGCTCGGCGATCCGTTCTTCCAGTCGGGCGACGTCCACCGGCGCAACCACGAAGGAACGGGGCTCGGCCTGTCGGTCGTTCGCGGTCTCGTCGGCCTCCATCGCGGCCGCATGTCGATCGAGAGCGGGACCGGGGCCGGCACGACGGTGACCATAGCGCTCCCCATGCGGGGCGAGGCCGACCCGGCCCGGTCGAAGCCGGTGACGGTACAGACGCGCCCGCGGATCGCTCCGCGCCGGCAGGAGAGGATGAGCGCATGACCCATCGCGGCGGATCGAATCTCAAGTCCGGCCCGGTCCGGCCCTCCGGCCGCACCGCGGTCTCGCGGGCGGCTCGCCTCCGGACGGCCGTTATGCGTCTCATCGCGCGCCGGCCCGGTCGCGTGCTCGCGAGCGTGGCCGCGATCGGAGGGGCGGGCGTCTTCGGCTGGAACGTGCTGATGAAGCAGCCGGCACCCCATCCGGCCCCGCTCTTCGCCGCCGCGAAGCCGGGTCCGGCCGCGGTCACGCCACCCCCCCGGCCCGTCGACGTCGCTGCAGCCGCCGGCCCGCCGGCCCGGAACGAGGCGAGCCTTCCCGTCGTGAAGGCCTCCCTCGACCCGGCCTCGAAGCCCGTTTCCGGCACCGACCCGATCGGCGCTCTGATCCGGTCCGGAGAGCCGGCCGCCCGCACGGCCGAGCCCCAGAAGGCAGTGCAGCCGCGCGTCGCCGCGGCCCAGAAGGCGCTGGCGAAGCTCGGCTACGGGCCGATCGCTTCGGACGGCGTCCTCGGGGCCGGGACCCGGCAGGCGCTCGAGCGTTTCGAGCGCGCCCGCAGCCTCCCCGTCACGGGGTCGCTCGGACCCCGCACGGCGAAGCAGCTCGCCTCGCTGTCGGGTGTTCCGGTCGAGTAGGGCGGAATCGCCTGGGCGGAGGCGTCGACCGAGAGCATCGCACGGCTTGTCCGGTTCGGGCGCCCGATCTCGTCTTCTTGGATGGAGCCGCAGCGGTCGGCTCCGAACAGGAGAAAACCGATGCTCGCGCGCTCCGTCGTCCTGGCGTCCCTGATGGTGACGGGAGTGTCCCTCACGTCCGTGGGGGCGTCGGCTCAAAACATCGATCAGTATTGCAAGGAAAGGCTCGGCTTTCAGAGCCAAGCTGTCATGCTCGATCGCGGCGATGCTTACAGTTGGAAGTGCTCCACTGGAAGCCGATTGCTGAATGTCGTCGTGAACGACCTGTGCATCCAGCAATTCGGGAGAGGTTACCGGTCCGTCGCACTCAGCCGGGGTGACGCCTATTCGTGGCGTTGCGTTCGCTAGCCAGCGCACGAACCCGGTGCGTCGAGGCCGCTCCAGGGGGCTCCGACGCGCGGAGTTCGGCTTCGCGACGTGCTGCTGTACAGATCGGCGATGGCTCGGCTCCGGTCCGACTTCTGGGTCTCCGCGCATCTCCGGCGATGCGCTCACGAGGGTATCGACGCCGTCCTGCGGCGGCGCGGCGCCGCCGAGGCTGGCGCGATCTTCGTCAGCGTCGATCGGCTCGACGGCACCGCGGATCTCTTTGGCCCGGCCCCGCAATCGCTTCTCTCCGGCCAGGACCTCGACCGGCTTTTCACGGCGATCCTGGTCGCCGACACGGGGCTCGAAATCGAAACCCGGATGGGCCGGGAGCTCAGGTTCGATCCTGACCTGTGGTGGATCGCGATCGATGACCGGCTCGGTCGTTCCCGGCTGACGCTCGCGTCTCCGGATGGGTCCCCTTCGGGCTGACCCGCTCGGTTCGCCCATAGGAACCGAGGTCGCCCTGGACCTCCCACAGGACGACGACACTCGGGACGGTCGCCGGGCGCGCGCGCTGCGGCACGTCGCGACCGCGGACCAGGACGGTCGCGACCTCGCGCGACGTGGACCGCACGACGGCCGCGAACCTGAACACGGCCTCGACGGACAGGACCGAGCGCGGTGCGACCGTCAGGATGGTCGCGATGCAGTCCTCGGACGGGAGGTCGAGCGCCCGGAGCGCGATCCCGAACAGCTCGCGCTCGCCAGGACCCTGCAGATCGAAGGCCGGCGTCGGTGCGAGCCCGAGCGACGTCGCGACCGTGCCGACGACGGCCGCGAGGTCGCGACGATCGGCGGCCCGGAGGACGGCCTCGCGGGTGCCGGGCGCCGCAAGCGACGGACGGTGGGGCGATGCCGCGAGCGCCGGCTCAAGATCCTCCCGGATCCGATCGCGCATCGACGCCTCCGCGTGGGTGAAGAGGGCGGCCCGGTCGAAGATCGTCGGCTCGGCGCGGGTCAGCAGGGCCCGGGCCAGGCGGGCTCGCGAGCACGCGCGATCGACAAGGGTCGCGAGCGGCCGGCCGTCGAGGACGATGTCGGCGTTCCGAGCGAGGACGAGGTCCACGCCGTCGTCGCAGAGCGCGACGTAGCGCGCGATGGCGGCCCGATCGAGCCGCGGCCGCCCAGCCTCCTCGACCGCGAGCCCGGCCGCATCGAGCGCGCCCGAGCCGTCGTCGCGCCTGAGCCGGGCTTCGAGCGCGGCCAGGACCATCGCGGGCGCATCGGGCAAGGGCCTCAGCAGCGCCGCGACCTCGGACAGGACGTCGTCCGGCACGAGGGGGATCAGGCCGAGCGCGATCGACTCGAAGCTCGCGACCATCAGCGCGTCACGGCTCGGAGCCGCCGCGAACCCCTGCGCCTGCACGCGCAGCAGCAGCGGACGGAGCTCCGCGTGCGGGTTCTGGGCAAGTCGCGCGAGGCTGGAAAGGTCGGGTTCGGGCATGCTCCGCCACATCGATCGCGAGCGGACGTTATCGAGCCGTCAGGCTTACCGAAGGGATAATATCGGCTCGCAGATTCGCCACGTGGCCGCGACGGGAACGGAGTCTTAACCATAACGCGTTGCATTCGCGGCATTCCTGGGTCTGGAGACCGTTCATGCTGCGACAGGGGGAGGGCGAAGAGCGTCGGATCGTCCCGTTCGCGGCGGCGACCCGCACGCGCGGGCGACGCCCGCCCGATGGCGCGAGCGAGACGCGCGGCGCCATCCTGTTCTTCACGGGCGTCCGTTACCAGCGGATCGCCGACGAGGTCGCCCCGGAGCGGTCCGCCGCACCCGATCGGCGGGTCGGAAGCTGACCCGGCATCGAAGCCGCGACGGCCTCGCCCGGCTGCCCGCGCCGGCCGCCCTCCAGGCTGTCCTCCTGGCTGCGCTGCTGGCTGGCTCGCTGGCGGGCTGCGTCGAGCGCGGCGATTTCGGGCGCGTGAGGCCGTCCGTCTGGAACGACGCCGTCGGGGTCACGGGCGCCCTCGCGGCCGCGTCCCGGGGCGAGGCGGTCTCGGGTTTTTTCGTGACCGACGACGAAGCCGAGATGCGCGACCGGGCCTGGCGCTTCCTCGTGCCCACCCGCGGGCGGCCCTGGCTCGACCGCGCGATCGCGGAACTCGTCGCGACCCGGGTGATCCCGGTCGACCTCGTCGAGCCGGATCGTCGAGCGTATCATGCCGGGCTGATCGCGGAGGCCGGGCGCTCGCCCGTCTCGCTCTATCGCAAGCTGTCGCAGGACGCGGGCGGCGACCTCAGGCTGGTCGGGCCCCTGGCTTCCGTCGCGGCGCGCGTCCTCTCGGCCGACCGCCTTCGGCTCGCGGCGCTGGCCCGGGCGCAGGAGGTCGGACCGGCGGCTGCCGCCGCAGCGGAGGCCAGGGTCGCGGAGAACCGATGCCTCGTCGCCTGGGTGACGGCCGCGAGCGCGTTCCGGCTCGGCGCCTATCGATACGCGCTCGACCTTCTCTTCATCGAGGCCCCCGGGCCGGATGCCGTGCCGACCGAGGAGCTGCTCGGCCGTCTCGCACAGGAGCGGGGCCGGCTCGTCGAGCTCGGCGTGCCGCCGCTCGCGGCCGCGGCCTGCGCCGGGGAGGAGGCGCCCCTCGCCCGCCGGCAGGAGATCCTGGTTCGCAAGGGGTAGGGCGCCCGTCAGCGCACGGACGAGATCGTCCCGCGCCCGCCCGACACGACTTCGAAGCCGCGGCGCTGTCCCGCGCCCGACGCCGGGCCGACCTCCGCGATGGTTCCGCGCCCGCCGCCCGCGACGCGCGTCGCGCCGCCGCCGTCAGGCAGCGGAAGGGACGGCAGGTCGCGATGCGCGGAGCTCATCACCTCCTGCCAGGTCGCGGCCGCGAGGCTGCCGCCCGTGATCTGGCGGGTGGGCGTGTAATCGTCGTTGCCGAGCCAGAGCGCGCCCACGAGATGGGCCGTGAATCCCGCGAACCAGGCGTCCCGGTAGGCGCTGGTCGTGCCGGTCTTGCCGGCGACGACGTGGCCCGGGATCGCCGCCCGATCGGCGGTCCCGGCCTCCACGACCCGGCGGAGCATCAGGTTCATGTCACCGACGAGGGCCTGGCCGAGCACGCGCCGCGGCGCGGGTTCGTCGCGCTCCCGCGCATAGACCGGCACGCCGCGTGCCGTCCGGACGCGGATCACGGCGTGCGGCTCGGCCCGGATGCCTCCGCCCGGAAAGGTCGCGTAGGCGGTCGCGAGGTCGAGCACCGTCACCTCGGAGGCCCCGAGCGGAAGCGAGGGCGTGTCGTGCATCGGGGTCCTGAGCCCGAGGTCGCGGGCGAGCTCGATGATCCGGGCCCGCCCGAACCGCGCCTGCCGGCCGACCGTCATCTCGCCGGCGACGCGGCCGATCTCGACGGAGAGCCGGACCGCGACCGTGTTCAACGAATTCGCCAGCGCCGATGCGAGCGACACGGTCCCTGAGAACCCGCGGCTGTAGTTCGCCGGGCACCATGTCCCGATGCAGATCTCGGCGTCGCGCACGAGCGAGGCGGGCCTGAGATCGGTATGCGCGAGCGCCGCCGCGTAGACGATCGGCTTGAAGGCGGAGCCGGGCTGGCGGAGCGCGTCGGTCGCGCGGTTGAACTGGCTCGCCTCGTAGTCCCGGCCGCCGACCATGGCCCGAACACCGCCGCCCGGGTCCATCGCGACCATCGCGGCCTCGCCAACCTTGAGACGGACGCCGTCTCGGGCGAGCGTCGCCCGCAGCACGGCCTCGGCCCGGGCCTGGAGCCCGGAATCGAGGGGCGTGTCGACGACCAGGACCGGGTCGCGGCCGAGCCGGCCGGCGGCCGCGAGCCGTTGCACCTGACGGAACGCGAAGTCGAGGTAGTGATCCGGGTGCGGGCGGGCCTCGCGCGGGACCGCCTGGGCGGGCCGGCTCTTCGCGTCGTCGCGCGCGGCCCTGTCCAGGAAGCCAGCCGCCTCCATCCGGTCGAGCACCTCGGCCGCGCGCGCCTCCGCGGCGGCGGGCGCGGCGCGCGGGCCGTAGCGCGAGGGCGCCTTGAACAGCCCGGCCAGCATCGCGGCCTCCGGCAGCGTGACGTCGCGAGCCGATTTCGCGAAGTAGAACTGAGCGGCCGCCTCGACCCCGAACGTTCCGGCGCCCATGTAGGCGCGGTCGAGATAGAGCTTCAGGATCTCGTCCTTCGTCAGCCGAAACTCGAGCCAGACGGCGAGGAACGCCTCCTTGATCTTGCGGTCGAGCGTCCGCTCGCTCGTCAGGAACAGGTTCTTCGCGAGCTGCTGCGTCAGGGTCGAGCCGCCCTGGACGACCCCGTCCGCCTCGACGTTCGCGGCGAGCGCGCGTGCGAGCCCGAGCGGGTCGATCCCCCAATGGGTGTAGAAGCGGCGGTCTTCGGTCGCGAGGACGGCCGCGATCAGGTGTCGAGGCAGATCGGCGAGGCCCGGCCGGTCGTCGTGCCGAATGCCGCGATGGCCGATCACCTCGCCCGACCGGTCGAGGAAGGTGACGGAGAGGTCGAGGCGCCGCAGCCAATCGGGTCCCGTCTCGCGAAAGGCCGGCTGCGCGAGCGTCAGCAGCGCTAGCCCCGCGACGCAGCCGAGGTTCACGCCCGCATCGACGACAGCCAGCACGCGACGGAGCGGCGCCCCGACCCCGATGTCCACCAGATGTCCGAGCGACGCCGCGACGGTCAGAATCGTCCGCGAAAGCTGTTCCACGCCCCATCCCGCTGCCGGCGGGGCGCGACC
>CAXTKM010000138.1:0-11161 GCA_964244795.1 uncultured Enterovirga sp. | reverse complement strand
CTTGACCCCGATCGGCCAGATCATCGCCCGGCCGAACGAGGCCCGGATCGGGAAGCTGCCGAACGAGGACGCCCACAGCCTCGTGTTCGACGACACGACGCTGTTCAACTGGGACAAGTTCTCCGGCTACGACCGCGTCGAAGGCGGCGTCCGGGCGAATGTCGGCCTGCAGTACAACGTCGCGACGCCGTCGGGCTGGACCGGCAACGCCCTGTTCGGGCAGTCCTACCAGATCGCCGGCCTGAACTCGTACACCCGGCCCGACCTCCTCAATACGGGCCTCGATTCGGGCCTCGATTCGAAGGTGTCGGATTTCGTCGGCCGCGCCCAGGTGAACCCGAACGACAACTACTCGGTCATCCTGCGCGGCCGCTTCGACAAGAACGACCTCGCGATGAACAGCTTCGAGGCGCAGCTTGTCGCGAACTTCAAGCCCTACGTCCCGATCGTGGCCTCGCTGACATACGCGCGCTACGACGCGCAGCCGCTGCAGGGCTACCCGCATCGGCGCGAGGGGCTTCAGCCGGCGGCGGCCTACCAGTTCACCCCGAACTGGTCGATCGGCGGCTCGGTGCTGTTCGATCTCGACCGCTACCTCGAGACGCGCGACACCTTCGCGGCCACCTATCAGGCCTATGCGGCCCAGTTCGGGGCCGCGGCCGCGGCCCAGAACCTCGTCGCCAAGAGGTCGGAGCTGTTCTCGGTCGCCTCGACCGGGGTGTCGCTCGGCTACAAGGACGAGTGCACGACGCTGAGCATCAACTATTCGGTCACGCCGCGGCTTGCCGCGACGGGCGAGCGGGACACCGACAGGACGGTCCTGGTCCGCCTGGAGCTCCGCACCCTCGGCCAGAGCGCGGTGTCGCAGAGCATCACGACGACCTCGGCCGACGGCGTCGCGTCGCGGTGACCCCTGTTCGCCCGTCCGGCCGGGTGAGCGGACGACAGGTCGGCCTGCCACCGAGACGGCCGGCAGCGTGACGGGACCGACCGTCGCGTTTCGCCCCGCTTCGCCCCTGGTCCTCACGCAGGGCGATCCGGCCGGGATCGGGCCGGAGCTGACACTGAAGGCCTGGCTCGCGGGCCGAGAGCATGGCCCCGCGTTCTTCGTCGTGTCGGATCCCGCCTTCCTGGCCGCGACCGCGTCGCGGCTCGGCCTCGCGGTTCCGGTCGTCGAGGCGACCCCGGATTCCGCCGCCCGGCTGTTTCGCGACGCCCTGCCGGTCGTTCCGCACGGCATTCCGGTCACGGCCGAGGCGGGCCGGCCCGACCCCGCGGAGGCGGCATCCACGATCCGGTCGATCGAGACCGCGGTCGCGCTGACGACCTCCGGCGCCGCCTCAGCGATCGTCACGAACCCGATCGCGAAGCACGTCCTCTACGAGGCCGGGTTCCGGTATCCTGGACACACCGAGTTCCTGGCCGCCCTCGCGGCCGAGCCCGGCCGCCCTGCGCCGCTCTCGGTGATGATGCTCTGGACCGAGACGCTCGCGGTGGTGCCCGTCACGGTGCACATCGCGCTGGCCGAGGTGTCGCGGCATCTCACGACCGACCTGATCCTCAGGACCGCCAGGATCGTGGCAGCCGACCTCGCCTCGCGGTTCGCCGTCGCCCGGCCACGGCTCGCCCTCGCGGGCCTCAATCCCCATGCCGGAGAGGGCGGAGCCATGGGCCGCGAGGATGGCGAGGTCATCGCCCCGGCCGTGGCGCAACTGCGCCGGGAGGGCATCGACGCGTCCGGCCCCTCTCCGGCCGACACGATGTTCCACCCGCGCGCCCGCGCGGGCTACGACGCTGTCCTCGCGATGTACCACGACCAAGCCCTGATCCCGATCAAGACGATCGCCTTCGACGAGGCCGTGAACGTGACGCTGGGGCTGCCGTTCCTCAGGACCTCGCCCGATCACGGGACGGCCTTCGACATCGCGGGCCGGGGAATCGCCCGCCCGGACAGCCTGATCGCCGCGATCCGGCTCGCCGGCCGCCTGACGCATCCCACCGCGGCGTGAGCGCGCCCGACGGGTTGCCGCCGCTGCGCGAGGTCGTGGCCCGGCACGATCTCGCGCCCCGCAAGAGCCTCGGCCAGAACTTCCTGTTCGATCTCAACCTCACGGGCCGGATCGCCCGGGCGGCGGGGCCTCTCGACGGCAGGACCGTGCTGGAGGTCGGGCCGGGACCGGGTGGCCTCACGCGGGCGCTCCTCTCGGCCGGTGCCGGCCGGGTGGTGGCGGTCGAGCGCGACGCCCGCTGCCTCGCCGCGCTGGCCGAGATCTCGGCGCATCATCCCGGCCGGCTCGAGATCGTCGAGGGCGACGCGCTCGCGCTCGATCCGGCGCCCCTCCTCGGCCCGGGTCCGGCCCGCATCGTCTCGAACCTGCCCTACAACGTCGGGACCGCGCTCCTGGTCCGCTGGCTCACGCCCGACACGTGGCCCCCGGCCTGGACCACCGCGACCCTGATGTTCCAGCGCGAGGTCGCGGACCGGATCGTGGCCGGCCCGGAGGAGCCGTCGGAATACGGCCGGCTCGGCGTGCTGTGCGGCTGGCGATGCCGCGCCCAGATCCTGTTCGAGGTGCCCCCGCAGGCCTTCGTGCCGCCGCCCAAGATCACCTCCGCGGTGGTTCTGCTGGAGCCCCGCCCGGACCCGCTTCCCTGCCGGGTCGGGGCGCTCGAACGCGTCACCCGCGCGGCCTTCGGGCAGCGCCGCAAGATGCTGCGCCAGAGCCTGAGGACGCTCGGCGTCGAGCCCGGCCCGCTGCTGGAGGCGGCCGGCATTGAGGGAACGCGGCGCGCGGAGGAGATCCCGGTCGCGGGCTTCGTCGCGCTCGCGAACGCGCTCGACGCCGCTGGCTGAGGTCAGCCGGCGGGCCGAACCAGCGTGCTCACGAAATCCGTGAGCCCGACCTGCCGGTCGCGCTTGAGGCGCTCGGCGGCCAGGATGCTGGTGAGCTGGCTGAACGAGACGTCGATGTCGTCGTTCACGAGCACGTAGTCGTACTCGACCCAGCGCTCGATCTCGACGAGCGAGTTCGCGAGCCGCCGGTCGATCGTCTCGCGCGAATCCTCCGCCCGCCTCTCGAGCCGGTTCTTCAGCTCGGCCATCGAGGGCGGCAGGATGAACACGGTCACGACGTCCTGCCCGATCGCCTCGCGGACCTGACGCGTGCCCTGGTAGTCGATGTCGAAGATCATGGCCCGGCCGGAGGCCAGGACCTTCTCGACCGGCCGACGCGGCGTCCCGTAGAAGTTGCCGTGGACCTCGGCCCATTCGAGCAGGTCGCCATGGTCCCGGAGGGCCAGGAACGTCTCGCGATCGATGAAATCGTAGTCGCGCCCGCTGAGCTCGGAGGGCCGCCGCGCGCGCGTGGTCACCGACACCGACGCCGTCAGATCGAGATCCGCCCGCTCCCAGAGGGCGCGCGTCAGGGTCGTCTTCCCGGCCCCGGAGGGCGAGGACAGGATCAGGATGAAGCCGCGCCGGGCCACCTGCGTCGCCTCGCGGGGGATCGCCTCCTCGATCATGGTCATTCCACGTTCTGGACCTGTTCGCGGAACTGCTCCACGACCGCCTTCAGATCGAGCCCGATCCGGGAGAGCGCGACGTCGTTCGCCTTCGAGCAGAGCGTGTTCGTCTCGCGCCCGAGCTCCTGAGCCAGGAAGTCGAGCTTGCGGCCGACCGCGGAACCGTCGTCGAGCAGCGCGCGGGCCGCCGCGATATGGGCCGTCAGGCGGTCCAGCTCCTCCCTGATGTCGGCCCGTGTGGCGAGCAGCGCCGCCTCCTGATGGAGGCGTGTCGGATCGAGCGCCTGCGACGCGTCGAGAAGAGCCGCGACCTGCGCCGCGAGCCTCGCCCGCACCGCCTCCGGCCGACGCGCCGGACAGATCTCGGCCGCGGCGACGAGCGCGACCATCGCCGAGAGCTGGCCTCCGATCACGCCCGCGAGTGCGGCGCCCTCGCCCTCGCGGGCGGCCAGGACCGATGTCGCGAGCCTCCCGGCCGCGGCCGCGAGGTCGGTCCGCAACGCGGCGTCGAACGCATCGCCCGCATCCCCCTCCTCGATCTCGACGACGCCCCGGATGGCGAGGAGTCCGTCGAGCGTCGCGGGCCCGAGGTCGGCCGGACGCGGCAGTCGGGACAGGCTCGCGCTCAGCGCCTCGAGGACCGGGCGGTTGATCCGGACCGCGGTCGTCCCGGCCGCGCGCGCGACCGTCAGGGTGAGCTGGCATTGCCCGCGGGACAGCGCCGCCGCGACAGCCCGCCGAGCGTCTTCGCCGGCGGCATCGAAGCCGGGCGGGACCCGCAGCCGGACCTCGAGGCCGCGGCCGTTCACCGTCTTGATCTCCCAGGCCCATTGATGCGGGCCGGTGGTCCCGGCCTCGCGCGCGAAGCCGGTCATCGAACGGATCGTCAAAGGGACGGCCTAGCGGGGCGACGGCTCGAAACCGGGCGGCAGCCCGGCCTCGGCGGCGGGCTGCTGGCCGGCGGGCTGCTGGCCCCTCGCCTGCCGCCGCGGTCGCGCGGCGGCCCGAGCCGGCGCGGCGGGCGCCGGCGCGACGTCGGCGCCACCGAGGCTCGGCACCGTCTTCGGGGAGGCGAGGTCCCAGTTCTGGCTGCGGAGCGGGTCGCGAGCCGTGCCCTCGACGGCGTCGAAGGCCCGAACGGTCGCGCCCATCCTGCCCGGATCGGCGGACGCGGTCGCCGCGCGCGGCAGCGGCGTGCCCGACTCGAACTGGGTTCGCGTGTCCGCGGGAGGAGCGGCGCGATCGACCTGATCCGTCGGCCTGCCGGCGTCGCGCGCGCGTTCGAGCTGGCGCCAGCGCAGGACGTTGCGCTGATGCTGGTCGTAGGTCTCCGCGAAGGCGTGCCCGCCCGTGCCGTCGGCCACGAAGAAGACGTCCTTGGTCTTCAGCGGGTTCGCCACGGCCTCGAGCGCCGCCCGCCCGGGATTGGCGATCGGCCCCGGCGGCAAGCCCTCGATCACGTAGGTGTTGTAGGCGCTCGGCCGGTCGATCTCGGCTCGCGTGATCCCGCGCCCGAGCGTGCCCTTCCCGCCCACGATCCCGTACACGATCGTCGGGTCGGACTGGAGCTTCATCCGGCGCTGCAGCCGGTTCAGGAAGACGCTCGCGACGCGCGGCCGCTCGTCCGCCCGGCCGGTCTCCTTCTCGACGATGGACGCGAGGATCACGAGCTCGGGCGACGTCTTGATGGCGAGATCGGGCGAGCGGCGCGCCCAGACCCGGTTCAGCGCGTCGCGGCTCGCGGCCTGCATCAGGTTCACGAGCTGCTGCCGGGTGGTGCCGCGCTCGAACTTGTACGTGTCCGGCATCAGCGAGCCCTCGCGCGGCACCTCGTTCACGGTCCCGGTCAGGATGTCGTTCTCGGCCAGGCGCGCCGTGATCTGCTCGCTCGTCAGGCCTTCGGGGATCGTCACGGAATGCAGGATCGCCTTGCCCTGGATCAGGGTGTCGATCGCGTCCTCGATGTTGATGTTCGCCCGGAACAGGAACTCGCCCGCCTTGAGCTGGCCCTTTCGCCGGCTGAGATAGGAATAGAGCTCGAACAGCGCGGGGCTGCCGATCACGCCTTCCCGCGACAGGAGGTCGGAGATCTCCGTCGTGCCGATGCTCTTCGGGATCATCACGATCTTGTCGGCCGGGAGAGGGCCGGGCTTGCCGACCTCGTGCTCGAGCGCGAGCAGGCCGAAGACCAGGGTTCCGGCCACGACCACGGCCACGGTCAGCAGCCCGCTGATCAGCGACAGCAGGCCGCCCCGAGGCCGGCGGATCCGGCGTCCGGACTGCATCACGGAGACGGGCTTCAGCGCGTCGCTCGGGCTCCTCGGGCCGACCCGCTTCGGGGTCGCGTCGCTCTCGAAGCTGGAGGGAGGTTCGATCCGACGCCGTCCGAACATGTCGTTGCCTTACCGAAGGGACGGCCGCGCCGCGCCGCGCCGCCGGGACGGCACGGGTCGCGACCGTAGCTGACCGACCAATATGGCGAAAAGGCGTGATCCGATCGTGAACCCGGTCACGCCGCGCGCCGAAACACCAGGGACGCGTTCGTGCCCCCGAAGCCGAACGAGTTCGACAGCACGGTGTCGATGGTCCGGGCCTTGGCGATTCCGGGCGTGAGGTCGATGGCGGTCTCGACGGAGGGATTGTCGAGGTTCAGCGTCGGGGGCGCGACGCCGTCCCGGATCGCCAGGACCGAGAAGATCGCCTCGACGGCTCCGGCCGCGCCGAGGAGGTGGCCGACGGCGGATTTGGTGGAGGACATGCTGAGCCGGCCGGCCGCATTGCCGACGAGGCGCTCGACCGCCTTCAGCTCGATCTCGTCGCCGAGCGGCGTCGAGGTGCCGTGCGCGTTGATGTAGTCGAGGTCTGCGGGCGAGATCCCGGCCCGCTTCACGGCAGCGCTCATGCAGCGATAGGCGCCGTCTCCGTCCTCGGACGGCGACGTGATGTGGTAGGCATCTCCCGACAGCCCGTAGCCGATCACCTCGGCGTAGATGTTCGCGCCGCGCGCCTTCGCGTGCTCGTATTCCTCGAGCACGACGACGCCCGCGCCCTCGCCCATCACGAAGCCGTCCCGGTCCCGGTCATAGGGTCGGGAGGCCCGCTGCGGCTCGTCGTTGAAGCCGGTCGAGAGCGCCCGGCAGGCCGCGAAGCCCGCGAGCGAGAGCCGGTTGATCGGGGACTCGGCCCCGCCCGCGACCATCACGTCGGCATCCCCGAAGGCGATCAGGCGGGACGCGTCGCCGATCGCGTGCGCGCCGGTGGAGCAGGCGGTCACCACGGAGTGGTTCGGCCCCTTCAGCCCGTGCGCGATCGAGACCTGGCCCGACGCCATGTTGATGATCCTGCCCGGGATGAAGAAGGGCGAGATCCGGCGCGGACCCTTCTCGTAGAGGGTGATCGAGGCGTCGTAGATGCCCCCGATCCCGCCGATCCCGGATCCGATCACGACTCCGGTCGCGATCTGGTCCTCATGCCGCTCCGGGTGCCAGCCGGCATCGTCGAGCGCCTGACGGGCGGCCGTCAGCGCGAAGACGATGAACGGATCGATCTTGCGCTGGTCCTTCGGGTCGACCCACTGGTCGGGGTTGAAGGTCCCGTCCTGCCCGTCTCCGCGCGGGATCGAGCAGGCGATCTTGCAGGCGAGGTCGGAGACGTCGAAGGCCTCGACCCGCGACGCACCGCTCTCGCCGGCGAGAAGCCGGGTCCAGGTCGTCTCGACGCCGCAGCCGAGAGGCCCCACCATGCCGAGACCGGTGACGACGACCCGCCGCATCACGCCCTTCGCGCCGATGCGGCGCGTCCCGCCTCGATCATCAGGCCGCCGCGTTCTTGTCCAGGAACTTGATCGCGTCGCCGACGGTGACGATCGTCTCGGCCGCGTCGTCGGGGATCTCGACGTTGAACTCTTCCTCGAACGCCATGACGAGCTCGACCGTGTCGAGGCTGTCCGCGCCGAGATCGTCGATGAAGTTCGCGTTCTCCGTCACCTTGTCGGCTTCGACGCCGAGGTGCTCCACCACGATCTTCTTCACGCGCTCAGCTGTGTCGCTCATCAGTCGTCCTCGTCACGTTCGCGATTGTCGGTCGCCGGCGCGTCTCGGCGAATGCACTCTGCCGAGACGGCCGACAGGGCGACGGCCCGCCGGAATGAAGGCCGTGCAAAGCCTTATTTTCGCCGCCGGTCAAGCCCTGGACGGGGTTCCGGGGGAGGCCCCCGGCCCCCTCAGAGCATCGCCATTCCGCCGTTCACGTGCAGCGTCTGGCCGGTCACGTAGGCGGCCTCGGCGGATGCGAGATAGACCACCGCGGCCGCGATCTCGTCGCCATCCCCAAGCCGCGCCATCGGGATCCTGCCCAGGATCGCGTCGCGCTGGCCCTCCGTGAGACCGGTCGTCATCGGCGAGGCGATGAAGCCGGGCGCGACGACGTTCGCCGTGATGCCGCGCGTCGCGACCTCGGCCGCGAGCGCCTTCGTGAGACCGAGGAGGCCCGCCTTCGCGGCCGCGTAATTGACCTGGCCCGGGTTGCCGATCGAGCCCACGACCGATCCGACCGAGACGATGCGGCCGTGGCGGCGCCGCATCATGCCCTTCACGGCCGCGCGCGACAGCCGGAAGGCCGCCGTCAGGTCGACCAGGAGGACGTCGTCCCAATCGGCATCCTTCATGCGGAGCATGAGCCCGTCGCGGGTCACGCCGGCATTGTTCACGAGGATGTCGAGTCCCTTGCCGAAGACGGCCTCGGCGGCGGGCACGAGCGCCTCGACCGCGTCCCGGTCGGCGAGGTCGCAGGGCAGGACGTGGGCGCGCTCGCCGAGCGCGTCGGCGAGCCCCGACAGAGCCTCGGCCCGGGTGCCCGAGATCGCGACCGTCGCGCCCTGGCGGTGGAGCGCCCGCGCGATCGCGCCCCCGATCCCGCCGCTCGCACCCGTGACCAGCGCCGTGCGGCCGCTGAGATCGAACATCGGCCTATCTCTCCAGCATGGACAGGACGGCGTCGAGATCGGACGGCTGTCCGAACGCGCCGGTCCGGGTCCCGGTCGCGATCCGCTTCACGAGGCCCGTCAGCACCTTGCCGGCGCCCACCTCGACGAACCGGTCGACGCCGAGCGCCGCCATGGCGGCGACGCTCTCCCGCCAGCGCACGGTCGCGGTGACCTGTCGGACGAGCGCATCCCGGATCGCGTCCGGCTCCCGGATCGGGGCCGCCGCGACGTTCGCCACGACCGGCACGGACGGCGAGGCGATCCGGGTCGCCGCGAGAGCCTCCCGCATGACGTCCGCGGCCGGCGCCATCAATCGGCAATGGAAGGGTGCGGAGACGGCCAGCATGATGGCCCGGCGGGCACCGCGCGCCTGCGCGATCCCGATCGCGCGCTCGACGGCGGCCGTGTGGCCGGAGACCACGACCTGCCCCGGGCCGTTGTCGTTCGCGACGTCGCAGACCTCGTCGCCGGCCGCCTCCGTCGCGACCGCCTGCGCGACCTCGAGGTCGAGGCCGAGCAGCGCCGCCATCGCGCCCGTCCCGACCGGCACCGCGCGCTGCATCGCGTCGCCCCGCACCCGCAGCAGCCGGGCCGCGTCCCCGACCGAGATGCAGCCGGCGGCGGCCAGTGCCGAGTATTCGCCGAGCGAGTGGCCGGCCAGCAGGCGGACGTCGCGGGCGAGGTCGAGCCCGGCCTCGCGTTCCAGGACGCGGAGCGCCGCGAGGCTCACGGCCATGAGGGCCGGCTGGGCGTTGGCCGTGAGATTCAGCACGTCGGCAGGGCCGCTCGCCATCAGGTCGGACAGCCCTTGCGACAGCGCATCGTCGACCTCGGCGAAGACGTCCCGGGCGGACGGGAAGGCGTCGGCAAGGCCGCGGCCCATGCCGACGGCCTGGCTTCCCTGCCCCGGGAAGATCAAGGCCAGCATCGTTCCCCTCCCTGTTCTTGACCGGCAGGTCGCATTCCGCCGGGCCGCCCGTCAACCTCGACCGCGGCCGGGGTTCGCGGGCGCTCAGCCGCCGTTCAGCATCGGATGGCCAAGGTGCCGGCGATGCGGCAACAGCCAGCCCCTGGAACCCGGAGGCCGGTCTCCCGGTTACGGATCACTTGGGGCGGCGAAAGATCGGGAGCTTGAGACAATGTCCTTGAAGACCTTGGGTCTGGTCGGAGTGGCCGCCGCCACGCTGGCCGCCTCTACATTCATCACGACGGATTCGGCGGATGCGCGTCCGGGCTTCCGCGGCGGATACGGCGGCGGGTTCGGCGGGCGCGGCTTCGGTGGCCGCGGATTCGGCGGTCGCGGGTTCGGCGGCGGCGGCTTCTACGGCGGTCGCGGCTACGGTCGTCGCGGCTACGGCGGCATCGGGCTCGCGTCGGGCCTCGCGCTCGGGGCGCTTGGGGCCGCGTCCTACGGCTATGGCTACGGCGGCGGTTATGGTGGCTACGGCTACGGCGGCGGCTACTACCCGGCGGCCTATGGCGGCGGGTATTATGGCGGCGATTGCTACGTGCAGCCACGGCGCGTCTGGGGTCCGTACGGCTGGACCTACGCGCGCGTCCGCGTCTGCTACTGACGGCTCGACCGGGCGGCCTCCGGGCCACCCGTGAGCCTTCGCGGGCGGCATGAACGGGGGAGGCCGTCGGCCTCTTCCGTTCTTGCCGTTCGGGCCGATATGGCCTAGAGGCTGTCGATCCCGGAACTCGAGCCGTCGAAGGAACCGCCGCATGGCGCGCGTCACCGTTGAGGATTGCATCGACAAGGTCGACAATCGCTTCGAGCTGGTCCTCCTCGCGAGCCATCGGGCCCGCCTGCTCGCCTCCGGGGCGGCCCTGACCGTCGATCGCGACCGCGACAAGAATCCCGTCGTGGCGCTCCGCGAGATCGCCGACGAGACGATCGCTCCGGACGACCTGAAGGAGCAGTTGATCCACTCGCTGCAGAAATACGTCGAGGTCGACGAGCCGGAGGCCGAGACCGTGCCGCTGCTCGGCTCGACGGCGGCCGTGATCCCGGCCGCGTCGTCCGACGACAAGGACGTCCAGTTCGACAAGATGAGCGAAGAGGACCTGCTGCGCGGGCTCGAGGGCCTCGTGCCGCCGGCCGCGACCGACGAGGAGGAGGGCTGAGCCGCCCTCCGACCCGCGACTGAGACGAGCCCGGCCGAGAGCCGGGCTTTTTCGTTGCCGCTTTGGCCGCTCCGTGAGTTAGGACATCAGACCGTCCTCGATCGGAGATCACCTCGCCTCACATGATGCGCCAATACGAGCTCGTCGAGCGCGTCAAGCGCTACGATCCGGGTGCGGACGAGGCCCTGCTGAACCGCGCCTACGTCTACGCCATGATAGCGCATGGCAACCAGACGCGGGCGTCGGGCGAGGCCTTCGTCGCACATCCGCTCGAGGTCGCGGCGATCCTGACGGACCTTCGGCTGGACGCGGCCACGATCGTTGCCGCCGTGCTGCACGACACGGTCGAGGACACGGCCGCGACGCTGGACGAGATCAACCGCGTCTTCGGGAGCGAGATCGGCTCGCTCGTCGACGGGCTGACGAAGCTGAAGCGCCTCGACCTCGTCTCCCGCCAGGCAGCCCAGGGCGAGAACTTCCGCAAGCTGCTGCTCGCGATCGCGGCCGACCTCCGGGTCCTTCTCGTGA
>CAXTKM010000137.1:9890-11195 GCA_964244795.1 uncultured Enterovirga sp. | reverse complement strand
CGGATGCACACGCTCCGGAGCCCGAAGGACTTCACCGGCCCGGACCTCGACGTCCCGAGCCTCACCTACCAGTCCTGGCACGAGGCCCGGTTCGGGCCGGAGAGCTGGCAGGTGCTGGACCTGATCCCGCGGGCGCACTGGGCCGAATACCTCCTGTGGTTCCGGGGCGCGACCGGGCTCCCGGTCCGGAACGGCGTCGAGGTCGGGGCGATCCGGCCCGAGGCCGGGCTTCTGGCGGTCGAGACGCGCGACGGCGACGGCGAGACCCGGACGCTGTTCGCCCGCAAGGTCGTGCTCGCGACCGGGCAGGAGGGCGCGGGCCGATGGGCCACCGTGCCGGAGGTGGAGGCTCTCCCGGCCCCTCGCCGGGCGCATACCGCCGACGCGATCGACTTCGCGGCGCTCCGAGGCCGGCGGGTCGCGGTGATCGGCGCTGGCGCCTCCGCCTTCGACAACGCCGCGGCCGCCCTCGAGGCTGGCGGCGCGGTCGATCTTCTCTGCCGCCGTGCCGTGCCGCAGGTGGTCCAGCCCTACCGCTGGCTCACCTTCGCGGGCTTCCTGCGCCACCTGTCGGAGCTCGACGACGCGTGGCGCTGGCGCTTCATGCAGGCGGTCCTGTCGATGCGCGAGGGGTTTCCGCAGGCGACCTGGGATCGCTGCGCCCGCCACCCCGGCTTCACTCTCCACGAGGGCGCGCCGATCCTCTCCGCCCGCGATGCCGGCGACCGGGTCGTGATCGAGACGCCGGGCGGCCCGGTCGAAACGGATTTCGTGATCTCGGCGACCGGCATCGAGATCGATTTCGCGGGCCGCCCGGAGCTCGCCGGCTTCGCCGGGAACATCGCGACCTGGCGCGACCGCTACGCTCCCCCCGAGGACGAGGAGGACGAGCGGCTCGGGATGTTCCCCTATCTCGCGCCGGATTTCGCCTTCGCGGAGCGCGAGCCGGGCCTGACGCCCTGGATCCGGGACATCCACCTGTTCGGCATCGCATCGACCATGAGCTTGGGCCCGTCCGGCTCGTCGATCAACGCGATGACCACGGCCGTGCCGAAGCTCGTCGCCGGGCTGACCCGGGGCTTGTTCACGGCCGACCTCGATCGGCACTGGGCGTCGTTCCGGGCCTACGACTTGCCGCAGGCCGTGCTGCGGCGCATTCAGGGCTGACCGGAGCCGGCGGTCTCTTCACGCTGGCGGACAAGAATGCCGGGCAATGGTGGAGAACGGCGTGCCGACGCGCGAATTCACGACGTCGTTCGTACGAAGGTTGTTCGACGGTGTCGTCGACAAAGGGGGTCGGCCCTA
>CAXTKM010000137.1:9414-9880 GCA_964244795.1 uncultured Enterovirga sp. | reverse complement strand
AACATTGCGAGAGAGTGGCCGCCAAGGCCGATCCCGACGTGACCGAAGACGGTTGGCATGCCGCCATGCTGCACGACGTCGTCGAGGACACCGGGACGACGCTCGAGGATCTCGGACGTCTCGGCTATTCCGACCGAACGAATTGGCTCGTCGGCAAGCTCACGCGCGACACCGGGATCGAGGACTACCAGACCTGGATCCGGACGATCGCGGACACGGGCGATCGTGAGCTGATCACGATCAAGCTCGCCGACAATCACGACAACTCCGATCCTGGCAGGATCGCACGTCTCCCGGAGGGCCAACGGGGCGTCTCGGCGCGCTACGGGCCCGCTCGCCAGACGCTGATGGCTGCCTTGGGGCCGCCGAAAGCGACCGGACCGTCGGCGGGCTAAGATCGACCGGTCCGGCGGGATCTTCGGCTCCTGGCCCGTCGAACGCGAGGCGCGACCGCCTCTCGGCCTTG
>CAXTKM010000137.1:6271-9404 GCA_964244795.1 uncultured Enterovirga sp. | reverse complement strand
GTGGCCCGCGGCCGCTCCAGGCAGAACTGGAACGAGTTTTGCCAGATCGCGACCAGAGCTGGCCGGACATCGCCCGCGACTCACGGCGATGTCGGGCAGCCAGACCTCGGAGCTCGAGTATGACCATGCGCAGACGTCACGTCCTCGGGGCTGCCCTCCTGGTCGCGATCTCGGCCGCGCCGGCAGAGGCCCAGACGCGGGCCGAGACGCTGCGCTACGTGACCGGCGCGGCCGTGAACACGCTCGACCCGACCATGCCGGGCTCGACCCGCGAGGCCTTCGCGGTGAGCCTCTCGACCTACGACCGGCTCGTCTCGTTCGGGAAGAAGCAGCTCGACGGCAAGTGGGTGTTCGACCTCGACACGATCCGGGGCGAGCTCGCTGAGCGTTTCGAGATCTCGCCGGACGGCCTCCTGATCACGCTGCACCTGCGCCGGAACGCGAAGTTCCAGGACGGGTCTCCGGTCACGGCCGAGGACGTGAAGTGGTCGCTCGACCGCGCCGTGACCGCGAAGTCGCTCGCGGCCCCACAGCTCCTCACCGGCTCGCTGACGAGCGCCGACCAGTTCAAGGTGATCGACCCCTACACGCTGACCGTGACCCTGCCGAAGCCGGACCGGCTCGCGCTGCCGAACCTCGCCGTGGTCTACCCGATCATCATCAACTCGAAGGTCGCGAAGAGCCACGCGACGCCGGAAGACCCGTGGGCGCAGGCCTGGCTGAAGGAGAACACCGCCGGCAGCGGCGCCTACAGCGTCGAGACGTTCAAGCCCGGCGAGCAGATCGTGCTCAAGCGAAACGAGGGCTGGACCGGCGGCTCGCCCGAGAAGCCGGCCTCGTTCAAGCGCCTCATCCTGCAGACGATCCCCGAGGCCGCGACGCGCTCGAACCTCGTCGAGCGGGGCGACGCCGACATCGTGATCGACCTCCAGGCGAACGACGCCGCAGCACTTCAGAGCCGCGGCAAGCTCAAGGTGATCGCGACGCCGCAGTTCAACGCGCTGACGCTGATCTCCTTCAACACGAAGCTGCCGCCCTTCGACAACGTCCACGTCCGGCGCGCGATCGCGGCCGCTCTGCCCTACGACGACATGTTCAAGGCGGCGCTCTTCAGCCGCGGCGCGCCGCTCTTCAACGGCACCTGGCCGGACGGGCAGCCGACGAGCGGCGGGTTCCCGATCGCCCAGCCGGTCAAGCTCGACCTCGCGGCCGCGAAGCGGCACCTCGTCGAGGCCGGCAAGCCGGACGGGTTCGAGACGACGTTCAGCTTCAACGTCGGCCAGGCCGCGACCGCCGAGCCGATGGCGGCCCTGATCCGCGAGTCGCTCGCGAAGATCGGCATCAAGGTCGAGATCCAGAAGCTGCCCGACGCCCAGATGTCGACGCTGATCAGCGAGAAGAAGCTGCCCTTCTTCACGGAGGGAATCGTCGCTTGGCTGCCCTCGAACGACTATTTCTTCCGTAACTTCTACACCGGCAACCAGCGCTGGAACTACAGCTCCGTCGACGACAAGGAGATCGAGACGATCGCGAACACGGCGCGTTTCGAGCAGGACAAGGCCAAGTACGACGGATACGCCCGCAAGCTGAACGCGCTCCACTACGCGATGATGCCGCAGATCCCGATCTGGCAGCCGAACCAGGACGCCGTGATGGCGACCTCGATCGAGGGCTACGTCTACCAGTTCCACCGGCAGGTGGATTATCGCGACCTGAGCCGGAAGTAGGCGGACCGCCGTGAACCTGCGCTGTTCTCCCCTGTCATGGCCGGGCTTGTCCCGGCCATCCCGGTCCGGGTGGTATCGCGGTTCCTTTGCGGGGATCACCGGGACACGCCCTGTGATGACAGAGGTTAACGGGGCGTGACCCGCACCGGCCCCCTCTCGGCGACCCTGCGGCGCGCCGGCTGGCGCCTTCTGTCGTCCGCGCCGGCGCTGCTCGGCGTGCTGGTCTTCACCTTCCTGCTGATGCGGGTGCTGCCCGGCGACCCGGCGGTGTTCTTCGCCTCCGGGCCGAATGCCGGCAAGGCCGAGATCGAGGAGATCAGGAGGACGATGGGCCTCGACCGCCCGATCCCGGAGCAGCTCGTGCGCTATCTCGGCGACGTCGCGTCCGGGCAGCTCGGCCGCTCGATGACGACCGGCCAGCCGGTCCTGTCCGACATCCGCCAGCGGCTTCCCGCCTCGCTCGAGCTGACGTTCGCGGCGCTGCTGATCGCGCTCGTGCTGGCGCTGCCGCTCGGGATCGCGGCGGCGCTCAGGCCGGGCTCGATCGTCGATCACGGCGTCCGGCTCGTCTGCTCGCTCGGGGTCTGCGTGCCGACCTTCGTGTCCGGCCTGCTCCTGATCTACGTCTTCTACTACCTCGCCGGCATCGCGCCGGACCCGACCGGCCGGATCGACGTCTTTGCGGCGCAGCCGCCGAACATCACGGGCTTCCTGCTGATCGACTTCCTCCTGAAGGGGGACGGGGAGGGCTGGCGGTCGGCGGCGTCGCAGCTCGTCCTGCCCGCGATCACGATGGCGCTGTTCGTGCTCGCGCCGCTGGCCCGCATCACACGGGCCTCGATGCTCTCCGTGCTGGGCAGCGACTTCGTCCGCACCGCGCGCTCGATCGGGCTCGCGCCGGGCCGGGTGATCGTGACCTACGCGCTCCGGAACGCGATCCTGCCCGTGCTCACGATCGCCGGCATCGTGTTCTCGACGATGCTCGGCGCGAACGTGCTCGTCGAGAAGGTCTTCTCCTGGCCGGGCGTCGCGTCCTACGCGCTGGACGCGCTGCTCGCGTCCGACTACGCGCCCGTCCAGGGCTTCGTGCTCCTGATGGCCTCGATCTTCGTGGTCGTGAACCTCACCGTCGACATCCTCTACGGGATCGCCGACCCGCGGGTCTCCGTCACATGAGCGCCGGGGCCGCGAGGCGCGAGGACGTGGAGGAGCTCCAGGCCGGCTCGGTCCTGGCTGCCCCTCCGGCCGGCCGCCTTCCGCGCCTCGGCGTGCTGGCGCAGGTCGGTTGGATCCTGCGCGGCAACCTCGTGACCGCGGTCGCGGCGGCGGGCGTGCTGTTCATCTGCCTCGTCGCGCTGTTCAGCCCCTGGCTCGCGCCGTACGACCCGATCGCGTCCGACGTCAGC
>CAXTKM010000137.1:0-6261 GCA_964244795.1 uncultured Enterovirga sp. | reverse complement strand
CGTCTCGATCGCACTGCAGGCCCCGAGCGCGGCGCATTGGGCCGGGACCGACCAGCTCGGCCGCGACGTCCTCTCCCGCATCATCGCCGCGACCCGGCTCGACCTCGCGATCGCGGTCTCGGCCGTCGGGCTCTCCTTCGCGATCGGGGCGACGGTCGGCGCGCTCTGCGGCTATGCTGGCGGCCGGCTCGACCGCGTCGTCGGCCGCCTCGTCGACGTCCTGATGGCCTTCCCGCTCTTCGTGCTCGCGATGGCGATGGTGGCCGCCCTCGGCAACAGGATCGAGAACATCGTGATCGCGACCGCGATCATCAACCTGCCGTTCTACGTCCGCTTCGCCCGGGCCGAGGTGAACGTCCGGCGCGATCTCGGCTGGGTCGAGGCCGCGCGGGCCGGCGGCGAGAGCCACCTCGCGGTCGTGATGCGCTACCTCTTGCCGAACGTGCTGCCCGCGATGGCGGTGCAGATCTCGCTGAACCTCGGCTGGGCCATCATCAACGCGGCCGGACTCTCCTTCATCGGGCTCGGGGTCCGGCCGCCGACGCCGGAATGGGGCATCCTGGTCGCCGAGGGCGCCCGCTTCATCACGACCGGCAAATGGTGGCTGGTCGCCTTCCCGGGGCTCGCGCTCATGATGGCCGTCCTCTGCTTCAACCTGCTCGGGGACGGGCTCCGGGACATCCTCGACCCCCGCATGCGGACGTGAGCGATCCGCTTCTCGCCGTCGAGGACCTGCGCGTCACGTTCTCGACCCGACGCGGCCCGGTGGAGGCGATCCGGGGCGTCAGCTTCGCCCTCCGGCCCGGCGAGACGCTCGGGATCGTGGGCGAGAGCGGCTCCGGCAAGTCGGTGACCGCCTTCGCGGCGATGCGGCTCCTCGACCGGGCCGGCCGGATCACCGGCGGCCGCGTCCTGTTCCGCGGGCAGGACCTCGCGCGGGCCGCGGCGTCGGACGTGCGGGCGCTGCGCGGCACCGCGATGTCGATGATCTTCCAGAACCCGCGCGCGGCCCTGAACCCGATCCGGACGGTCGGGCTTCAGCTCGCGGACGCCCTCCGGGCGCATGGCACGCTCTCCGGCCGCGAGGCGCGCGCGCAGGCGCTGGACCTCTTGCGGGCCGTCCTGATCCGCGAGCCGGAGCGGCGCCTCGACGCCTATCCGCACGAGCTCTCCGGCGGGATGTGCCAGCGCGTCATGATCGCGCTCGCGATCGCCTGCGAGCCGGCGCTCCTGATCGCGGACGAGCCGACGACGGGCCTCGATGTCACGACGCAGAAGACCGTGATGGACCTCCTGGCCCGGATCACGGCCGAGCGCGGCATGTCCACGATCCTGATCACGCACGACCTCGGGCTCGCGGCGCAGTATTGCGGCCGGGTCGCCGTGATGGAGCAGGGGCTCGTGGTCGAGGAGGCCGCGCCCGACATCCTGTTCTCCGACCCCCGCCACCCCTACACCCGCCGCCTCGTCGCCGCCTCCCCGACCCCGGACTCGACCGTCGCCGACCTCGCGGCGGACCGGCTCTCACCCGCTCATCCCGGCGAAAGCCGGGACCCAGACGGGCGGCCCTGGTTACCGGCTTTCGCCGGCATGAGCGGGAATGAGGTGAGTGGAGGCCCAAGACCCGTTCCCGGCACGCCGCTCCTCCTCGAGGTGCAGGCGCTCGGGAAATCCTTCGCGGGCTCGACCGCGCTGGCCGACGTCTCCTTCTCGATGCGGCCGGGCGACAGCCTCGGCCTCGTCGGGGAATCGGGGTCCGGCAAGAGCACGACCTCGCGGCTGATCTGCCGGCTCCTCGACGCGAGCGAGGGCGACATCCTGTTCGACGGCCAGTCGATCGGCCAGATCCGGGCGCGCGACTTCCACCGCTCGCCGCTCCGGTCCGCGATCCAGATCGTGTTCCAGGATCCGAGCGACAGCCTGAACCCGCGCTTCTCGGCCTTCGACAGCATCGCGGCTCCCATCAGGCGCCTGGCCGGGCTCGGCGGCGCAGCGCTCCGCGAGCGCGTCGAGGAAAGCGCTGGGCGCGCGGGGCTGCCGGCCGACCTTCTCGACCGGTTCCCGCACCAGCTCTCCGGCGGACAGAAGGCCCGGGTCGGGATCGCGCGCGCGATCGCGGTCCGGCCCCGGCTCCTGATCCTGGACGAGCCGACGGCCGCGCTCGACGTCTCCGTCCAGGCCGTGATCCTGCAGCTCCTCGACCGGCTCCGCCGCGAGGACGGCCTCGCCTTCCTGTTCGTCAGCCACGATCTGAACGTCGTACGGATGATGTGCGACCGCACGATCGTGCTGCAGAACGGCCGGATCGTGGAGGAGGGCCGGAGCGCCGACCTCTTCGCCGACCCGCAGACGCCCTACACGCGCGAGCTCGTGGCCGCGATCCCGCATTTCCGGCCGGGCCAGCCCCGGGAGCCGCATCCTCCGCCTCTGGCGTAGCCGGTTCGCGCTTGCCGACCTCGAAGCCCGACGATGCCCGACAGGCGCGGACGCCCGCCTCCGTTCTGGCGCGATCACGTGTTCCGCGCGACGGAAGACAGGCCGCCACGGGACCGATCACGGCCGCGGCGCGGCGGCCGCGCAGCCGATCCGGGCGAGGGCAGGCGTGAAGCCGGCCGCGAGCGCGCCGAGGCCGCGGGGCGGGCCGGCCTCGCGCGGGGTGGACGGCCCGTCGGCGCCCGCGACCGCGCGCAGATCCCCGGCCGCGATGACCGGATGGCTCGCCGGCGGCACGAGCCCGGCGACCGCGCGTCGGCCGGACGCGAGGCCGGCGACCATCCCGACCACCGCGCCCGCGGGGTCGAGCACGACGCCGCCGGCCGCCCCGTCCTGGAGCGGCGCGACGATCCGGCCGAGCCCGTCGAGCTCCGCCGGAGCCGCGACGGCGCGGTCGCCTTCGCCCGGCGCGATGAAGAGGACGACGCCCGGGCCGGCCGCCGGAGCCGCCGCGAAGGCGAGCGGGACGGTTCTGTGCGCCCCCGCGGGCTCCAGCACCGCGAGGCCCCGCGCCCGGTCGACCGAGACGATCCGCGCCGGCGCCTTGTCGACCAGCGGCTCGCGGCAGAGCTCGACCGCGGCCGCCGGCACGAGGATCCGGCGCGCCGCGACCGCGAGCCCGCTGAAGGCGGCGGCGGCCCGGGCGGCCGCGGGAGGCAGCGGCGAGCCGCCCGCGACCGGGGCGGGCGGCGCCGCGAGCCCGGTCGGGAACGGCTCGAAGCTGTTCGCGATCGCGAGAGCCACCCGGTCGAAGCTCGGCGCGAGCGCCTTGTCGTACCCGATCGAGAAGCCCCGGATCGCGCCGCCCGCCTGGCCGTAGCGCGTGTAGAAGCGCCCGGACGCCGTCTCGCCCGAGATCACGAAGAAGCCCGGCCGCGCGAGCCGGTACGTCACGTTCCGACCTGGGGCGGAGAGCGCGAGGTTGCGCTCGTAGAGGTCGCGGAGCGCGTCCTCGTCGCCGGGCAGCGCCCGCGTGTCGAGCGTGATGCGGTCGTCCTGCGACTGGTAGCGTGTCCCGCCGCTCGCGTTCGGGGCGCGCTTCGGCAGGAGCGTCGCCGGGATCCCGATCCGGATCCCGCTCGCCCGATCGGTCGTGACCGCGAAGCCCGTCTCCGTGCGGGCCCGCGCGCCGGTCGCGACGAGTGCGGCGATCGCGGGTCGGGTCAGCGTCCCGGTCGGGGCCTGGCGCAGCCGGCGCTGGTAGGCGACCACGGAATCGTAGGTGCGCCGGCCGAAGGTTCCATCGGGTGCCGAGACCGCGTCGCCCGTCCAGACGAGGGCGTCCTGGATCGCGATCCTGTCCGTCTCCGGCAGCCGCTCGAACGCCTCCCGGGCCGCGTCATAGCCCGTGGCCCCGTCAGCCGGCTGCCCCGGACGCGCCGGCTGCACGGGCTGCACGGGCTGCGCCCGCTGCACAGGCTGCGCCCAGGCCTCGGACGCGAGGCCGAGCGTCGCGAGCCCGAGAAGCCCTCGCGCGAAAATACGGACGATCCAGGTCGCACACGTCCCCGCCATATCCCGCACTCCCGGTCGCGTCCGGCGGCGTCCAGCCGCGTCCGGCCGATCCTGCCACGGTCCGGCGGGCGAGCGGAAGCGGCAGCCGACGGCTCTCGGCCGGCCCGAGGCGGTTGCATGGCGTCCGGGGGAGCGATACAGCACCGGGCCGTCACCGTCCTGTTGTGCCCGCCGCTCGCCTTCCGGCGAGCGCTCGGGCCGTGCGACCGGCGGCAACGTGTCTGGAGGGGTGGCCGAGCGGTTGAAGGCGCACGCCTGGAAAGTGTGTAGGCGGGAAACCGTCTCGCGGGTTCGAATCCCGCCTCCTCCGCCACGACCTAAGTAATTGTAGCTGCGACGTAAATCCGTTTGCGTCGGCCTAAAACTCTCGGTGTTTCCGGGGCTTTGCCGGTCGCCCAAAATGGGCCGTGCCGGCAGAGACGTTCCGGTGCGATTCCGGGCCGATCTCTGGGCCTGTCTCTCCCGCGCCACGTTCGGCGTGACGGCGGTCTCTGCGTTTCGATTGCTGGGCAATTAAGCACGCGAACCGGAGCAGCAAGAGAGAGGCCGCCAAGCGGCGGCCAGAGGTGCCCGAGTTGGTCGTCGTTCAGACGATTCGGGCGTCGCGCTGCTTCGACCAGTCCAGCGGGAAGCGGGTGTCGGCCATCAGCTTGCGTGCGGACAGGTCCGGAGCGTGCTGGCCGGTGAGAAGGCGGCCGACAATGTCGGGGGCGAGGAAGTTGATGCGCAAGAGGCGGCTCACATAGGAGGTCGTCATGCCTTCCTCCCTGGCGACATCTTCGATGCTCGCGCGATCGTCGAGGAGCCGCTTTCCGACCATCCTGGCGAGCGCAACGATCTTCAGCAGGCCAGGGTTCGCGGCCATCTCCTCGCCGGCACCCTCGATCACGAGCCGCAGCTCGTTGCCGCGCCGTTGCAGCTGGATCGGGACGGTCAGCGTCACGCTCGCATACTCGGCGGTTGACGACGCACCCTCGTTCGCCCTTTCAACATCGACGTCCTCTAGCCATCGCATCAGCCGAAGCGGGTCGAGCATGATGTCCAGCCGGTCCGGGTGGATCTGCATCCGGGGCACGAAGGCGAGCATCGCCCGTCGTAGGTCCACCGCGGCGAGCGCCGGCCATCGCTCGTGCCGATGCGATGCCTGGCTCATGATCTGTCGCTGCGTTCCGGCATCCTGCGCGGCCGCGATCACGACGTCCAGCAAAGCCTGAGGATCACCGAGGAGCTCACCGATGCGGTTGCGGACGAGGCTCTCCAGGGCGGGTGCGGGTAGTCGCCATCCTGGCGAGTCCGGCCGCGAGCCGGTGATGAGATGACGCGAGACGTAGTACCGGTATCGGACGCCCTTCTTGACGGCGTGGGTCGGGGTCATGGCCTCGCCCTCGGCATCAAAGGCGAGCCCCATCAACAGGCTCGGCTCCGGGCTCGCTGCCCCAGGGGTCCGATCGACCCGGTTCCCGGCCAGGACCGCCTGCGCCTGGTTGAAGAGTGCTTCGTCCACGATGGCGGCGTGCTCGCCGGGATAGGTCGCCCCCTTGTGCACGACTTCGCCGCGATAGATCCGGTTCGCCAAGAGGTGATAGAGGGC
Source organism: uncultured Enterovirga sp. (assembly GCA_964244795.1). Classification (GTDB taxonomy): domain Bacteria; phylum Pseudomonadota; class Alphaproteobacteria; order Rhizobiales; family Beijerinckiaceae; genus Enterovirga. The sequence goes on along the minus strand of CAXTKM010000137.1, from coordinate 662 downwards.
GCCGCGCTCGAAGGGCTGGCCGCCATAGGGCGACCCGTCCGCAGCCCGACGCTGCTTGCTGACGACGCTCGCCGCATCGAGCTCGGCCTTCAGCTCTCGAACCGAGCGGAGCTCGACGTAGCTGCGGAAGATCTGACGGACGGTCGCGGCCTCGGCCTCGTTCACGACGAGCTTGCGGTCCCGCACGTCGTAGCCGAGCGCCGGCTGCCCGCCCATCCACATCCCCTTTTTCTTCGAGGCCGCGATCTTGTCCCGGATGCGCTCGCCCGTGACCTCGCGCTCGAACTGCGCGAACGACAGCAGCACGTTCAGGGTCAGCCTTCCCATGCTGGTCGTCGTGTTGAAGGCCTGGGTCACCGACACGAACGACACGCTGTGTGCATCGAACAGCTCGACGAGCTTGGCGAAGTCCGCGAGGGACCGGGTCAGGCGATCGACTTTGTAGACCACGATGACGTCAACACGGCGGAGCCTGACCTGCTCGAGCAGGCGCTGCAGGGCGGGCCGCTCCGTCGAGCCGCCCGAGAAGCCGCCGTCGTCGTAGTGCTCGCGGATGAGGCGCCAGCCCTCATGCGCTTGGCTCTTGATGTAGGCCTCCGCGGCCTCCCGCTGGTTGTCGAGCGAGTTGAACTCCTGCTCGAGCCCGTGATCGGTGGAGACCC
>CAXTKM010000136.1:2783-11223 GCA_964244795.1 uncultured Enterovirga sp. | reverse complement strand
ATGCGGGTCCGGTCGCGGCCGAGCTCGGGCTGACCGAGATCGTGGTGCCGCCCAATGCCGGCGTCATCTCGGCCTATGGGCTGCTCGCGGCGGATCATACCTTCTTCGAAAGCCTGACCCGGCGGACGGAGATCGAGGACGGAGCCGCCGCGATCGTGATCGCGGTCGTCGGCGAATTGCGGGACGACCTGGAGACGCGGGCCTCCGGCCTCGCGCTGGACGGTCGTCGCCGGCTTGAGGTCGTGCTCGACATGCGGTTCGTCGGCCAGGCCTTCGAGGTCGCGGTGCCGATCGATGCGGGCGCGGTGGCGAGCCTGACCGCCGACGCCCTGCTGCACGCCTTCCACGCCGAGCACCAGAAGATCTACCGCCACGGCGCCGGCACCAGGACCCGGGTCGAGATCGTGTCCTACCGGGTCGGCCTCCACATCGAGCAGGACGAGGTTCCCGGCCTCGTGACGCCCGATCCGGAGACGACCCGCGAGGAACCCTGCGAGGTCTACGAGGACGGCCGTGCCCTCGCGGCGACCGTCCTGTCCCGCTCTCTCCTCGGGGACGGGCGGGTGCTCACGGGTCCGGCCGTGGTCGAGGATGCGACCGCGACGCTCTGGATCCCGCCCGGCTGGACCGCGACCGTCGATCCGCACGGCAACCTCCTCATGACGCGTCCCTTCTGACGGAGCTGTCCATGTCCACGCCGACGCGCCCGAGCCCGGTCGACTACGCCATCATCAGCGGAGCGCTCATGTCGGCCGCCCGCGAGATGGGGGTGAACCTCTGCCGCTCCGCCTATTCCTCGATCGTCCGGGACGCGAAGGACGCGTCGACCGGGCTGCTCGATGCGACGGGGTCCTCGGTCGCCCAGAGCGACGAGCTGATCCCGATCCTGGTCGGATCGCTCTCGCACACGTTCCGGCGCTGCGCCGAGATCTACCCGGTCGAGACGCTGCGGGAGGGCGACTTCTACGTCACGAACCACCCCTATGACGGCGGCGGCCAGCACCTCCAGGACATCTTCATCTTCATGCCGATCCTGTGGGAGGGCGAGATCGTCGGGTTCAGCGCCGCGGTCGCGCATCATCTCGACATCGGGGGCGGCTCGCCCGGGATCACGACCGCCTCGACCGACCTGTTCGGCGAGGGCCTGATCCTGCCGCCGTTGAAGTTCAATCTCGCCGCGGACTGGAACGGCGGCGTCTTCCAGCGCCTGCTGACCGCGAACGTCCGGGTCCCGGACCAGACCATCGGCGACGTGGATTCCCAGTTCGCGGCCTGCGGCACCGGCATCGCCCGCGTGCAGGAGCTCTGCGCCCGCCACGGTGCGGCGAAGGTCCGGGCCGTGATGACCGAGATGCAGGACTACGCCGAGCGCCGGGTCCGGGCCGTCGTCGCGGCGATCCCGGACGGGACCTATGTCGGCGAGGACGCGGTCGACGACGACGGCCTGTCGGACGCGCCGCTTCGGGTCCGGGCGAGCGTCACGGTCTCGGGCGACCGGATCTCGGTCGATTACGCCGGCACCTGCGACCAGGTCGCGACGAACCTGAACGCGCCCTTCGCGTCGACCGTGGGCGCGACGCTCTCGGCCCTGAAGGCCGCGCTGACGAGCGACGACGTCCCCTACAACGAGGGCGTTTTCCGGGCCGTCGAGATCAAGGCGCCGCTCGGCTGCCTCCTGAACCCGCGCTTTCCCGCGCCCGTGCGGGCCAGGATGGAGGCGATCTACCGGGCCTACGACTGCGTCGTGAAGGCGCTCGGTCAGGCGATGCCGGAGCGGGTCGCGGCCTGCGGGTTCGACACGACGGTCGCGACCTGCCTCAGCACGCTCCGGGATGGCCGCTACAGCGTCTATCTCGAGATCCACAACGGCGGCTGGGGCGGGTCGATCGAGGGCGACGGGTGCGACGCCGTCGCGGGGCCGCTGTCGAACTGCACCAACGTGCCTGTCGAGGCGCTCGACATGGATTTCGACTTCTTCCGGGTCGAAGGCTACGGGCTCCTGCCCGACACGGGCGGCCCCGGCCGCCATCGCGGCGGCCTCGGCTTCTTCCGCTCCTACCGCATCCTCGCCGAGGGCGTGAAGTTCTCGATCTATGCCGACCGGTTCCGCATCCCGCCGTCCGGGCTCGCGGGCGGGCAGGACGGCACGTGCGGAAGCTGCACGGTGGAGCGGGGCAGCGAACGCATCGCGGTCCGGTCGAAGGACACCGTAATGCTGCGGCGGGGCGACCTCCTCGTGCTCCGCACCGGAGGCGGGGGCGGCTACGGCGATCCCGCCGAGCGCCCGGCCGCCGAGATCGCCCTCGACCGCCGCGCCGGCATCGTCACGCGCTGGCCTGGGCAGCCATGGGCGGCCTGACAGGACGGGCTCGATCCTGACGGACGGAGGACCAGGATGACCGGGAACCCCTATTGGTGGATCGAGGCGCCCGTCGTCTCCGACGCCGTCGCGCCGATCGAGCCGACCTGCGACGTCGCGATCGTGGGCGCCGGCTACACGGGCCTGAGCGCCGCGATCACGCTCGCCAGGGCCGGCCGCTCCGTGCAGGTCTTCGACCGCCAGCGGCCCGGGGAAGGCGCCTCGACCCGAAACGGCGGCATCGCGAGCGGCAACCTCCGCCCGAGCCACGCGGCGCTCGTGCGCCGCTTCGGCGTGGCCCGCGCGCTCGCGATCGAGACGGAGGCGAAGGTCGCGCGCGAGGACCTGGGGCGCTTCATCGCCGACGAGGCCATCGCCTGCGACTACAAGCTCACGGGCCGGTTCAGCGGCGCATCCGCGCCGGGCGACTACGAGGGGCTCGCCCGCGAAGCCGAGCATCTGCACCGGACGACGGGCATCGACGCCTACGCCGTGCCCCGCGGCGAGCAGCGCGACGTGCTCGGCACCGATTACTATCACGGCGGCTCGGTCCGGATGGACATCGGCGGCCTGCACCCGGCCAAGCTCCATGCCGGGATGCTGTCCGTCGCGAAGGCGGCGGGCGCGGTCGTGCACGGGGAGACGGCGGTGCTGGCGATCCGGGCCGAGGCGGCTGGCTACGCCGTCGAGACGGCGCGCGGGACGGTCCTGGCCCGGGACGTGATCGCCGGGACGAACGGCTACGGCGACCGCTACGACCGCTGGCTGCGCCGTCGCCTGGTCCCGGTCCGCAGCCGCATCATCGCGACCGCGCCGCTCTCGCCGAACCTCATGGGCGATCTGATGCCGCGCCGCATGATGTGCAGCGAGACGCGGCGGTTGCATTACTACTACCGACCCTCGCCGGACGGGACCCGCATCCTCTTCGGCGGCCGGGACGGCACGATCGCGGGCGATCCGGCCTGGCCGACCGAGAGCCTGCGCCGCGCGATGGTGGACGTGTTCCCCGAGCTTGACGGCGTCGAGATCACCCATAGCTGGTTCGGCCATGTCGCCATGAACCGGGACATGATCCCCCGCGTCTTCTCGCGGAAAGGCGTGCGCTACGCCGCCGGGTATTGCGGATCGGGCGTCGTCTGGGCGCGCTGGGCCGGCCAGAAGGCCGCGATGCAGGTCCTCGGGCAGGAGGAGGGCCGCTCGGCCCTCGACGACCGGCCGCCCCCGGCGGTGCCGTTCTTCAACGGCACGGCCTGGTTCATGCCGGCCGTCTTCGCCTGGCTGACGCTGCAGGACCGCCTCGCCGCCCGAAAGGCGAAACGCTAGCGAGAGCGCCTCTCGCGCGTCTTGCGGCACCGCCGTCGTTCACGTCTTATGCCGTCGGTCTCTCGAGGAACGTGCCCATGGTCATGCGACACCCGCTACTGGTTCTGGCGCTCCTCTCGTCGCTCGGCATCGGGCCCGCGACGGCCCAGCAGCCGATGCGGGTCGGCTCGACCCCGACCGGCATCCCGTTCACCTTCCTGGACACGGCCTCGAACCAGATCCAGGGCGTGATGGTCGATATCGTGACCGCGATCGGCAAGGATACCGGCTTCGAGGTCAAGATCGAGCCGATGCAGTTCTCGACCCTGATCCCGTCGCTGACGTCCAATCGCATCGATCTGATTGCAGCCGCGATGTATATTACCGAATCGCGCAAGCAGGTGGTGGACTTCTCCGATCCGATCTACACCTACGGGGACGGGCTGTTCGTTCCGAAGTCGGATACGCGCTCCTACACGGAGCTCGCCGATCTCAAGGGAATGGCGGTCGGGGCGCAGCTCGGGACGGCTTTCGTCGAACCTCTGCAGAAGAGCGGCCTCTTCTCCGAGGTGAAGATCTACGACACGATCCCGGACATCATGCGGGACGTGAACGCCGGCCGGATCAAGGCCGGGTTCGCGGACGCCCCGATCGTCGCCTACAACCTCAAGCAGGGGCGCTTCCCCGAGGTGCGCCTCGTCGCGGGCTACAAGCCCATGGTGACGGGCTCCGTCGGCATCGGGGTCCGCAAGAGCGACGGTGAGCTCTTGCGGCGGGTCAACGCGTCCCTGGCCAAGCTGCAAGGCGACGGCAGCATCGCGAAGATCCTGACGAAGTGGGGCCTCGCGGATTGAGGCGCAGCGAACCGCTTCGCGCGCCGTTCCTTGGACACCTTCCTGAAGCAATCGGCCGAGTTCCTTCCGATCCTGGCCCAGGGTCTCCGGCTCACCGTGATCGTGACGGTCGGGTCCTTCGCGCTCTCGACGGCTCTCGGCCTCGTCTGGGCGCTGATGCGGGTCTCGGGCAATCGCATCCTGGCCGGGACGGCGACGCTGTTCGTGAACGTGATCCGGGGCATCCCGATCATCGTCCAGCTCTTCTATCTCTATTTCGTGCTGCCGGATCTCGGCATCTCGCTGACCGCCGTCCAGGCGGCCATCATCGGGCTCGGGGTCGCCTATTCGGCCTACCAATCCGAGAACTTCCGGGCCGGGATCGAGGCTGTCGACCGGGGGCAGGTCGAGGCCGCGCAATCGATCGGCATGGGCTTCTGGCTCACCATGCGGCGGGTGCTCCTGCCGCAAGCCTTCAGGATCGCGCTTCCTCCCTACGGCAACATCATGATCATGATGCTGAAGGATTCGTCGCAGGCCTCCACGATCACGGTCGCGGAGCTGGCCCTCCAGGGCCGGTTGATCGCCTCGTCGACCTTCCAGAACACGACCGTGTTCACGCTCGTCGCGCTGCTCTACCTGTGCATGAGCCTGCCGCTCATCCTCCTCGTCTCCCGGCTCGAGGCGAGGAGCGCCCGGCCGTGACGTCATGGCGCTGATCGAGCTTTGCGACGTCCGCAAGAGCTTCGGATCGATCGAGGTGATCCGCGGCGTCAGCGCGACGGTCGCGGCCGGAGAGGTCGTGTGCATCATCGGGCCGTCCGGGTCCGGGAAATCGACGATCCTGCGCTGCATCAACGGGCTCGAGAGCTACGAGGCCGGACGCATCACGGTGGACGGCCTGCGGGTCGACCGGACCAAGCGGACGATCACCGGGGTCCGGACGCGCCTCTCCATGGTGTTCCAGCGCTTCAACCTGTTCCCGCACCGGACGGCGCTCGAGAACGTCACCGAGGGTCCTGTCTACGTGAAGCGCGAGGGCCGGGCCGAGGCGGAGGCGCGCGGCCGTGCGCTGCTCGATCGGGTCGGCCTCGCGGCGAAGGCCGACAGCTATCCGGGACAGCTCTCGGGCGGCCAGCAGCAGCGCGTCGCCATCGCGCGGGCGCTCGCGATGCAGCCGAAGGCGATCCTATTCGACGAGCCGACCTCCGCGCTCGATCCCGAGCTCGTCGGCGAGGTGCTGGCCGTCATGCGGGGGCTCGCCGACGACGGCATGACCATGGTCGTCGTGACCCACGAGATGGGCTTCGCGCGGGAGGTCGCGGATCGTGTCCTCTTCCTCGACCACGGCGCGATCGTCGAGGAGGGCTCGGCCCGAGACGTACTGTCGAACCCGCGCGAGCCCCGCACCCAGGATTTCCTGCGCCGCATCCTGTGACGCCGGGCGACGCTGCTCCGGGCCGCGCTTCCTATTCCATCGGCACCGCGGACAGCTCGTGCGTATGGGCGCCCGGCACCACCCGAACAGCGATCTCGCAGAGGTGCCGGTGGTGGGTGAAGTAGATGACCTGGCCGATGGTCGACATCCGGCCCAGGAGGCGGAACACCTCTTCCGATCGCGGCTCGTCAAAGGTCTCCATGATGTCGTCGGCCACGAAGGGCACGGTCGGGCGGGCGGCAGCGAACTCCTCGTACCCGGCGAGCCGGAGCGCGAGGTAGAGCTGGAAGCGCGTCCCCTTCGACATGTCGACCGCGAGCTTCGAGCCCCCCTGGCGCGGTAGGCCGATCAGGGTCTCGCGGTCCCGTTCGGGACTGGTCGCGAGCCCCGAATAATCGCCGCGCGTGATCAGCCGGAACGCCTCGGAGGCGCGCCGCATCATCGAGCTGCGGTGCCGGTCGCGATAGGCGCGGAGCGCCTGCTCGGCCAGGAGGCCGCCGGTCTTCAACCGGAGATAGCGCACGGCCAGGTCCTCGATGTGCAGCAGGACCGTCCTGCGGTCCGCCTCGATCCGGGCGACCGCGTCGTCGCCGCCGACACGGCCGAGGCCGTCGACGGCGCGGGACTTCTCGGCGAACAGGAGCTTCACGCGCTCGTCGAGATCGTCGAGCCGCGACGCGAGCTCGGCCGTCTCGCGCTCCGCCTCCGCCCTGTCGATCTCTCCGAGCCGCACGAGCGCGTCGTCCAGCGACGAGGCCCCGAGCTCGGCGACGATCCGCGAGGCGAGCGTCGTGCGCTCCCCCTCCAGGCGGTCGCGCCCGGCGCAGCGCGCGAGCGCGGTGCCGACCTCGGCGAGGTCGGCCGCGCGAAAGAAGCCCGTCAGCTCCGCCCGCCGCGCCTCGTGCACCGCCATGTCGACCGCGAGCCGGTCGCGCTCCTCACCGAGGGCGAGACGCGCGGCCTCCTTCTCGTCGCGGCGCTGAAGGTTGCGCCTCGCCTGCTCGTGACGGTCCGCGAGCGATCCGGCCGAGGCCGAGGCATCGGCCGGATCGAAATCCTCTCCCATCGCGGCGGCGAGGCTCGCCACCTCGGTCGCGAAGACGTCGCGGTCGCGCTCCATCGCGTCGATGCGGTGGCGGATGTCGTCGCGGTCGCGGAGCTCGGCCGGCAGGCCGCCGAGCGCGTCGAGGATCTCCCGGACGGCACCGGCGCTGCCGCCCCGATCGGCGAACCACGTTCCCCCGAGCGCGCCCTGCCACCTGGCCTCCCACGCCGTCCAGGCCGCGCTGGCCGTCTCGCGAGCCCGCTGCCGGGCTACCGTGGCCCGCGCGAGGTCGCGGACCGCCTTGTCGGCGGTCTCGCGCGCCGCGAGGCGGGCTGCGGCACCGGCCAGCGCGGACTCGCCGACCTCGAGGAGCGCGGGCAGGCTCAGCCCGCCGGGTTCGACACCCGCCCCGGCGAGCACGGCCGCGAGGTCGCCAGCATCCCGCGCAGCCTCGGCCGACAGGTCCTCGCCATCCTGCTCCGCCGCCCGGAGGGCGTGCCATGCCGCGAGCGCGGTCTGCCGGCTCCTCACCCATCGCTCGATCCCGGAGAGACGGTCGGCCACCGGTCGCCCCTCCTCCCCGGCGATCTCCGCCGAGAACGCGTGCCGGATCGTGGCCGAGAGCGCGACGACCTCGCCCTCGATGTCCGACAGGTTCTCGCGCTCCCGGTCGATCAACGCCCTCGTGGCCGCGAGGGCGGTCCCGAGGGCCCGCCAATCGGCCAGCCCGTGGGCGTGCGCGACCCGCGCATCCGCGACGGTGTCGGCCTCCCGCATCGCGTGCTCGAACCGGTCCGCCGTCGCGCGATCGAGCTCGGCGCGGTGCACGGCCCAGGCGGCGTCGCGTTCGGTCCGCACCGCCGCGGCGTCGACGTCGCCGATCCGGCCCGCGCCGGCCTCGATCGCGGCGATCCGGGCCGCCTGCTCGCGCTCAGCGGTGACGAGGTCCTGCAGGCGTCCGCGATGCACGGATCGGCGGCCATCGAGCGACGAGGACGCGCTCTTCCAGGCCTCGATCCGGTCCGGCTCCGGACAGGCGAGCGCCGCGAGGCGGGCGCCGTCGCCGTGCCAGGGCGCGAGGGCCGCGAGGGCCTCGTCGAACGCCCGCCGCCGCAGCGGCAGATCGCGTTCGGCGAGGTGCCGCCGAGCCGGCACGTCCGACCGGCGCACACGCGCCACCAGGGCCGCGATCGCGGCGATCCTGCCCGTGTCGATCGCGGGCCGACCCTGGTCCAGGCTGTCGCGGTCGTCCGACGCGACGTCGCGCGCGGTCTCGGCGGTCGCGAGCTCGCGCTCGGCAGCACCGAGGGCGGCTTCGACGCCGGACCGCTCCTCGATCAGATCCCGCAACGTGCCGACGAGCGGCGCCGGCACCAGCAGCGTCCCGGGATCGACGTCGCGCCCTGGGCCGACGAGGGACAGCGCGAGCGCCCCGATCCTGGTTTCGCAGCGATCGAGCGCCA
>CAXTKM010000136.1:0-2773 GCA_964244795.1 uncultured Enterovirga sp. | reverse complement strand
TCGAGCCTGTCACCGAGCGCGAGCAGCCGCGGGTCGACCGCGATCTCGGCGATCTCCCGCCCGAGCCGTTCGGCCTGATCGTCGAGACCCTGGAGCCGCGTCCGAAGCGTGGCGTCGTCCGTCAGAAGGCGCGGCAGCTCGCCGGCCCAGTGATCCGGCGGCCGGGGCAGATGGGCGAGCGCGGCGAGCCTCTCGCCGACCCGGGAATGTTCGGTCGCGAGCGGGTGGGCGCGAAGGAGGCGGGCGAGGTCCTCGTGACGGACCTTGGCGGCCGCGCGCTCTGCGACGGCTGCGTCGTACGCCCCCTCGGCCCGCTTCAGCGCCGCCACGAGACCCGCATGCGTGGACGCAAGCACGTCGATCGCGTCGCGGCTCGTCTTGAGCTCGGTCAATCGCCGCTTCAGGACGGCGATCTGGGTCGTGCTGGCCCGCTTCCGGAAGATGCCGTCAGCCTCGGTCGCGATCGAGTCGAGGGTGCGGCTGAGACCCGTCAGGCCGGCGCTCGCGGAGAACAGGAGCTCGCCGAGGTCGCCCTTGCTGTCCAGGATGGCGTTGCCTCCGTCCTCCAGCGTCTGGTCGTCGAGCGAGAACATCATCCGGTAGGCGTCGCGAGAGAGCCCGCCCAAAGCCGTGCCGAGCAGCGCCTCGTTCACGGGCTGGCCGGCGCCGTCCCGCAGCGACTGGACACGCTGCTTCACCCGCTTCAGCGCGTGGACGCGCCCGTCGAACTCCAGCGCGGCCCCGACCTCCATCGAGGTGTACGGGTGCAGGAAGCCGTAGCGGGTGCGCTCCTCGATCCCGAACAGCAGGTCGAGATAACCGGAGAGGGCCGTCGACTTCCCGGCCTCGTTCAGCCCGTAGACGATATGGAGGTCCGGCTCGCCCGGAACGGCTTCACCGAAATCGATCGCATGGTCGGTGAACCTCCCGTACCGGGTCAGGTCTAGGCGGCGCAGGCGCATCAATCCGCCGCCGCGTCGGTCTGCTGCAGCCGGGCCAGGACGTCGTGATGGCTCTCGTCGAGGAGCTGATCCACGAACGCCTCGAAGGCGGCCGCATCGTCGCCGCTGAAATGCCGGGCGTCCGGCGGCAGGTCGTCCCGCACCTCCTTGACCAGCCGGGTGACTTCCTCGCGAATGCCGTGCTGCGCCAGGATGTCGGATCGGATCAGGGTCCCGAGCTCCACGACCGGATCGCCGGCCGCCTGCGTCGGCCGGGTCTCCGGGGGCGGGACGGTCGCGAGCGTGATCGTCTCGATCCAGGTCCTGCCGATCCCGTCGAGGCGCTGCTCCAGTTCGGCCGTGAGGAGATCGCGGTCCCGCCTGAGCCGCCAGGCCACGGGCGTTTCGCCGCGGAGCACGAGCCGCGCGACGAGGTGCTCCGCCGCGACACCGTCCCGGATCTCGGCGACCCGGAGCTCGATCGCGTCGATCGCCTCGGCCCAGGACAGCGCGGCCGAGAGGTCGACCGCGATCCGCTCGAACTGCGCGATGCTGGTCAGCCGCTCCTCGACCACGATGCTCCTGTCGTCCCGCACGGTGACGAGCGACACCGTCTTCGGCCCCGATTCGTTGATGTCGCGGCCCTGCGGCATGCCCGGCATCACGACGGTGCTGTCGCCCGCGTGACGGGTCCGGGCGTGGATGTGGCCGAGGGCCCAATAATCGAAGCCCCATCCGTGCAGGTCGGCGACGCCGCAGGGCGCGTAGGCATCGTGACCCGGTGCGCCTGCGAGGCTCGTGTGCATGATGCCGATGTTCACCGCGTCCGGCACGGGCCGCCCGAACCGCGGCAGCAGGCTTTCGGGCGCGTGCGGCTTCGCGAAGCTGAGGCCGTGGACGACGACGTCGAGGCTTCCCGCTCTGAGCTCGACCGCGTCCGCGCGGCCGCCGAAGACCCGGAGCGAGGGCGGCAGGATCAGCTCCTGCGTGATCTTCGCGAGGGCATCGTGATTGCCCCGAACCTTGAAGACCGCGATCCCGGCCTCGTGGAGGCGCGCCATCTGGGCGGCCAGGAAGCGGGCCGTCTTCATCGAGGTCTGGTCGCCGTCGTACAGGTCGCCGGCGACGATCAGGGCGTCGACGCGCTCCTCCAGGCAGAGGTCGACGATGGCGACGAGCGCCTGCCGCGTCGAGTCGCCGATCAGCCCCGCGAGGTCCGGATTGCGCAGGGCGAGCGAGCGAAGCGGCGAGTCGAGGTGGATGTCGGCCGTATGCACGAAGCGGAACGGCACGTCAGATCGTCTCGACCGGGCGTAAAGGCTGTCTCAGGACGAGCTGGCCGACGTCTCCCGGGGGCGTCGTCGGTGAGAGCGCTGCCGCCACCTCGGCCGTCCGCTCTCCGGAGGCGGACCCATTTCGCGTGATCGGGTCGAGGATCGTGACGATCATGGGTGGCGCGCTCCTTTCCGACGCGGGTTGTCGACGCGCGACGGCATGCACATGCCGTCGAGGAAGACGTCGAGCATGCGGAGGACGCTGTCCTGCCAGCCTGGCCGATCGTGCATGTAGCACATGCCGACCATGGCCCGGAGGATGTCCTCGGGACTGACGTCCCCCCGGACCTCGCCCGCGTCCACCGCGCGGCGCAGCAAGGCTCCGACCGCGGACGTCAGTCGCTCGATGCTGGACGTCGTCAGCTCCGATCGCATGTCGACCGCGAGCGCGAGCGCCGTCGACATCCCCTTCTTCGTCGCGACGAACTCCACGTTCGACCGGAGCCAGCGCCGCAGGCCCTCGGCCATCTCCGGCGTATCGATCGTCACCTTGCCGTT